>QAMH01000004.1 GCA_003149935.1 Coriobacteriia bacterium
AAGGGCCTCGGAGACGTCGCGTTTGTGTAGATGCACGAGAACCTGGGGGCCGCCGCTGGAAATGCGGCGGCCTTTGCTCTTGTGAGGGGGACAGGCATATGGACAACAAGCTATTTGGTACCTACGGAATCAAGCAGCTGGGCTATTACGTCGAGAGCATCGAGGAGACGGCCGAGCTATTCCATGGCCTACTGGGGGCAGGACCGTTCATAGACCTGGGCGTAAACGTGCCCGATACCTGCAAGGTACGCGGCATGGAGGAGCCCGTCGAGATGCGCACTGCCATTGGCTATCTAGGTGACATGGAGATCGAGCTCATCGAGGTTCTGAGCAATTGCCCGAGCCCGTATCAGGAGATGGGGCGCTATGGGCTTAACCATTACAGCATATGGGTCGACGATGTCGAGCAGGCCAAGGCCGACTTCAAGGAGCGCGGCTTCGAGATTGCCATGGAGCTCACGAGTGGTGCGGGATTGCACGTCGTGTATTTTGACATGCGCGAGACGCTGGGGCAGTACATCGAGGTGAACAATCCCAATGACCGTCTCGCGCAGATGGGCAAGGGCATTCATCAGAAGCTGGATGACCCGGCGCTCATTGGCGTCCAAGATGTCATGAAGATGGTGGCAGGCAGGGATTAGCAATGCAAATTACGTTACGAGAAATACCCATCGTTGGGATTGACAAGGCAGCGCGCGCGTTTATCGACGCGCATGAGAATCGCTACTTTGAAGTCTCCAATGATTTGTTCGTTATGGAAGGCCCCGTCGAGGAAGGCACGATTGCCTACCATGGAAGCGGGTCGCATGGCGGGCATATCGTGCTCAAGCCGTTCTACAAGCGCAAGAACGGCCGTTGGACATACCTGTACGGACCAGATAACAGCTGCCGAAAGAGCCAGAGCTCATTGGCAATTAAGGCATAGGAAAGGGTGATGCTTATGCCACGACAAGGAGACCGCGTCATTGTCGAGTATCGCGGCAAGCTCGATGATGGTACCGTTTTCGCGAGTACCAGGGACCAGGGAGAGCCGCTCGAATTCACCATCGGGGCGGGCATCATGCTTCCGGACTTCGAGATGGCCATCATGAACCTCAACCCCGGCGAGTCGGTGAGCATTCACGTTCCCGCGGCGCAAGGCTATGGGATGCGCGACGAGAGCCTTGTGATATCGATGCCCGTGACCTCGCTTCCCAACGGCGAGCCGCTGCCCGTCGGGGCTATGCTCGGCATTCAGGGACCCGATGGCGAGGTTATGCGCGTGCGCGTTGTCGAGGTGAACGACGACGAGGTCGTCCTCGATTGCAATCACGAGCTTGCGGGCGAGGCGCTCAACTTCGACATCACGCTCGTGGATGTGGAGGATGACGATGTCATGGAGCGCGAGAAGCACGCTGCCGGCTGCGCATGCGGTTGCGATAGGCTGCAGGAGTCGTTGAAAGCCGTCAAATAGCACGCCGAGTCGCATCAGGAAACGGGGATAGCGTGTCAGGAAACGGGGATAGCGACATGCAAATTGCATGTCGCTATCCCCGTTTCCTGACACGACCCATAGTGCAAGTTGTGCCCCGCGCCTCATCTTGCACCACGCGCGCACGCGGATTCGAAGCCCAATCGTGCAAGTTGTGCTCTACGCCTCATCTTGCACCACGCGGGCTGACACCGAGCCCACTCTTACGGTTAGTTCTGCATCAGATAAACAAAGAAGGTGCCCGGGAACCGCATGGCCCCCGGGCACCTCTTGTTGCGACAGGAAAGCTCGTCCTAGTCACTGATGTTGAAGACCACCTTGCAGTTGTCGTCACGTCCGCATGCCGCCTCGAAGGCGCGAATGGGCTCGTCGAGGGGATACTCTGCTGTCACGAGCCTCGACAGGTCATATTCGCCGTCGGCGAGCAAGTCGATGCACTCGCGAATGTCTTCGGGAGTATAGCCGCGCGCACCCTTGACCGTGAACTCCTTGCTCATGAACTCGTTGGGAAGGATGGTAAGCGACGTGGGGTCGAGCCCAAGCGTGGTGAAGGTCGACTTACCACGTCCCTTCTCGAGGTATTCGCCAAGAATCGACCCGAGGCCAGCGTAGTCGATGACGGCGTCGACATCGGCGCGCTCGTACGTGAACGGGCTTGCCGTGCCAAATCTCTCGGCTGCGATTTCGTATGAGTCCTTGTCCTGGTTGCAGTAGGCCTCCACGCCGAATCCACGCGCGAACTCGACACGCGAGGGCATGTACTCGACGGCGATGATGTCCTTGATGCCCTGGTGCCTCATGGCGGCCCATCCCATGAGGCCAATGGGGCCGGCACCAATCATCATCACCTTGTCGCCCGGTTTCACGCCGGCGCGGTTCTTGGTGTGCACGCCCACGCCCATTGGTTCGAGCAGCACGGCTGTCTTGAAGGGTACGTTGTCGGGCAAGATGAAAACCGTCTCGCCAAGGCGCGCGTCGACGGTGGATGCATACTCGGCAAAGCCACCGGCCATGCACGACTTGCGCGGATCTCCCTTGCAAAAGTCAGGGTTGACCCATACGCGATCGCCGATTTTGATGCCTTCGACCTCGTCGCCGACTTCGACGACGATTCCCACGAACTCATGACCAAACTGGACGTCTTTGCCCCATAGGCCGCCAGCAAGCGGGCCACGATTGTATGCGTGGATGTCCGACCCGCAGATGCTTGCCCGTGCCACCTCGATGGTGATCCCTTTGGGTCCGCATTCGGGAATGGGCAGCGTGACGCATTCCACTTTGCCGATGTCTCGGTACATCAACGCCTTCATGTTCCCTTCCATGTTCTCTCCAATCCACTCGGGTTTCCCTGTATGTCTAGGGTATAGAGCAGGGCTGTCGCGCGGTAGCGGACAAAGAGGGGGAGGTGGGAGGGTGTCTAGCATGAAACCGGCGTTTGATAAGCAGCGCTCAACATCTTGCCTGATATGTAACGTGCTGCATAGACTATGCATGTCGATTGCTGCGAGGAGAAAACGATTTGCCTCGACTGGCAATTGATTGAGTGTGCTGTCACGAGCATCATATGAGCCAGGATTCGTGGTGACAGATGCCTGTCCATCGCATTAGCTCCTTTTCCTCAACTGGGCGTCTTGACGTGTCTGGAATCATGTCGGGTGAGCCTTCCCCTCATGGAGTGAATCCGCCCCCCTTATGCGGATGCGCTGCCGGAATCGCCGGCAGCGCATCTGGATTTTGCGGCTCACTCCGACGATTCGCCGGATTTGTGGGCCGGATTTCATCTGGCCCACACAAGTTGCAGTGGGCTGCGTGGGCCGCATGGAATGCGGCCCCTGCGCAAAGGATGATTCGCGGGCGAAGACAAGTTCATGATAAGTATTGATGCTTGACGTTAATAACGAATGACGTTAATATTCTTCCATGATAAAGTCGTTCAAAGATTCGGATACGCGCAAGCTTGCTGACGGACAGCATGTAGCCCGCTTCGCGAATATCGAGAGAGTGGCGCTCAGGAAAATTCGCCAGCTCCAGATTGCCGGATCGCTCAACGACTTGCGTGTGCCGCCCGGCAATCATCTTGAGGCCTTGAAGGGGAGTCGGGAGGGCCAGCATAGCATTCGCATAAACGATCAGTACCGCATCTGCTTTGTCTGGACGCAAGCCGGGTGCGCTGACGTCGAGATAGTCGACTATCACTAGGAGGTCAAGCCATGGGAACCGTCGAATATGCAATCGTGCCCGTCTCGCCAGGCGAGCTCCTCGAGGAGGAGTTCCTCAAGCCCATGGGCATCTCCAAGTATCGCCTGGCAAAGGATATTCACGTGCCTGCCGGCCGCATTGGTCAGATCGTCGCTGGCAAGCGTGCGGTCACGGCGGACACGGATCTGCGGCTCTGCAGGTACTTCGGCCTGACGGATGGCTATTGGCTACGTGCCCAGGCAGCATACGATACCGAGCTTGCCAGACGGCGCATCGAAGGCGAGCTTGCCACGATAACGCCCCTTTGCGAGCTCGAAATGGCCTAGTGCACCAGGTCCCTGCGCAAGGATTGGCCCGCGATCACGATTGTGCAGGGGACGCCTGCAAGGCACCCCGCGGGCTGCGTGAAACGCGGCCCCTGCGCAAAGAAAGAGTTGCTCGCACGTGGCAGAGATTGCCGTTTGTGACCTCGCCACGACAAGGATATACGGTCAGTGACCGGCTGTCTTTGTCATTTGGCAAAGATGGTTGGTCAGTGACCGGCAAAGCGTGTCGTCATCATTCGACGCCGCTGTGCGTTCGAGATGCTACAATCCACCGCAAGGGGAATTATTGCGGGGGAGGCATAATGACGGCGACGCAGGAGCGTGTCATCGAGGCGTTTACCGGCATGGTCAAGGAGATGCGCTACGACAAGATCACGGTGAACGAGCTGTGCAAGCGCGCGGGCGTCTCGCGCAACGCCTTCTACGCCAATTTCGAGGACAAGGAAGACGTCATCACCTATATCTTCCGGGAGGATGTCATCCAGCCCATCCGCGACCTCAATCGCCTGCTAACCAACAACGACCTCGACCCCATGATGGAACTCATCAACGAGCGCATGTACGAACGCCTGGCAGACAACGGGGAGTTCTATCGTAACCTCGTCGGGCCCATGCGCGGTCATGATGACACCTTCCTGCGCGTGGTCACGCATGTCATCTACGACCTGAACATGCATCTTATCCCGAGCGTTTCGACTTTGACGGATCCCCTCAAAGCCGACTACGTCTCGTACTTCTTTGCATCCTCGCAGGCCATGCTCATGCAAAAGTGGGTAAGTGACGGCTTTCCCATGACACCGCACGAGCTTTCCACGCTCTACAGCTCCATTACTGCGAGCTTTTGGCGCAGCATCAAGCAGTAGGCTCATTTTCGTACATCATTCTCGCAAGAGGATGTACAAACGAATTGATTTGTAATCCCGCACATCACGAAGCACCCAGATTGCTTTCGCACGTCAATGACTCGTTGACTTTGTAAATTGTGCGCTCCCTCCATGCAGAAGAAGATAGATGCACAAGGTGGCAAAGGTGTGTCTTTCGCATGCCCAATGCCATGAAGATGAGAGGAAGGAGAGCACATGAGCAAGATGGAGACGACGCTCCAGAGCATTGCTTGCGGCGGTACGGGCGGTGAGATGACCGCGGTCGACACCATGGACGGCAAGATCGTGCGCATCAGGCCGTTTCGCATCGACACCAAGTACACGCTCGACGAGCTGAAGGACTCGATGTGGGAGATTGACGTCGACGGCGAGGTGTTCAAGCCGACGATTAAGACCTGCCCCAATTGGATGGCGCTTGCCTACAAGAACCGCGTGTACTCCAAGAACCGCGTGCTCAAACCGCTCAAGCGCGTGGACTGGGAGCCGGGCGGCGACCCCGCAAAGATCAACGCGGCCAACCGCGGCAAGTCCAAGTTCGTCGAGATCTCCTGGGACGAGGCGCTCGACATCATGGAGAGCGAGCTCAGGCGCATCATCGACACGTACGGCCCCTACGCTGTTTTCTGCGTGGGCGAGGACGGGCACCGCGAGTCCAAGGACCTGCACGCCGGCGGCGGCATGCACGCAAACCTCATGGACAAGTTGGGTGGCTACACGCGCGAGACCCGCACGCCGGACTCCGTCGAGGGCTGGTACTGGGGTGCCAAGCACGTCTGGGGTTGCGGTTGCAACAAGGGCCTGGGTCTTGCCGCGCCTGTTGAGACCGGCTACAACCCCTGGAACGTCATCAAGGACGTTGCGGAGAATTCCCAGATGCTGCTTTTCGATGCTGGCGACTGGGAGCTCACTACCAACTATGCAAGCCTCTTCCTCTCGCAGCTCATGGATTACTTCGAGGTGCTTGGCAAGGAGATGGTGAGCGTCGACCCGTTCTGCAACTACACCAACGTCTGCCACAACATGAAGTGGATCCCGGTGCTTCCAAATACTGACGCAGCCTTCCACTTCGGCGTCTTCCATACGTTGATCACCGAGGGACTCTACGACAAGGACTACATCGAAACGCACGCCATCCACTTCGATAAGCTCGTCGATTACGTCATGGGCAAGGAGGACGGCGAGGTCAAGGATCCCAAGTGGGCAAGCGAGCGCTGTGGCGTTCCGACTTGGACAATCAAGGCCTTTGCGCGCAACGTCATGGAGAAGGCGACCGCACACGTCCACTACAGCTCTGGCCACATCAAGACGCCGTATAGCCATGAGCCCGCCCGCACCTCTGCCTATCTCATGGCCATGCAGGGCCTGGGCAAGCCAGGTGTGCAGCAGCTGCACCTTGGTTCGCTGGTCGTCGCCAAGGAGAAGATTGGCCGTTCCACGTCAGCGCCGTTTACCATGGCAATCCAGTGCCGCATGTTCTATCCCAGCGCGCAGACCATTCCGCGCACCCTTGTGGCCGAGGCGCTGCAGAAGGGCAAGCTCGAGTGGTGGGGTTCTCCCTCCATCGTCTACGTCGAGACGAGCGAGCAGTTCCAAAAATTCGTGTACCCCACGACCGAGGAGAGTTTCGTCACCGCTCTTGGTACGCCCAACGCGGCTATGGCTAACTCGCGCGGCATCACGCTCGAGGAGCTTGAGGCCGAGTACGAGAAGAAGAAGCAGAATATACCGCGCTTCTCCAAGGTTCACATGCTGTGGTCGGAGAAACCCTGCAACATGAACTGCTGGGACGGCGGCTTCAACTACCAGGACGCCATCCGCACCGACGAGGTCGAGTTCTTCGTGACCAACCACCAGTGGCTCGAGAATGACTCGCTGTTCGCCGACCTGGTGCTCCCCGTCACCACCTGCCTCGAGGACAACGACGACATGGGCTCTTCGCAGACGGTTTCCATGCGACACGCCGGTCTGACCCCACCTGCCATCGAGCCACGTGGCGAGAGCATGTCCGACTTCCACATTGCCGCCACTCTTGGCGAGCGCTTCGGCGTGCGCGAGGCGATCGACAAGGGCATGAGCGACGACATGTGGCTCGAGGTCGCCTTCCAGAGCTCGCGCCTGCCCGAGGAGATCGAGTGGGAGGACTACAAGGAGCGCGGCTACTACTATCCCCAGCTCGAGGAGAACTGGGAAGATATGGTTCCGGGCATGCGCAATTTCTACGAAGATCCCGAGGCCTATCCGCTGGACACCCCGAGTGGCAAACTCGAGTTCTGGAGCCAGGCGCTTGCGGACAACTTCCCCGATGACAAGGAGCGCCAGCCGCTTGCCAAGTGGATCGTCGGCGGGCCAGCCGAGGAGGGCTGGACGCATGACGAGACCTTCTGGGGCGAGCGCTGCAAGAAGTACCCGCTGCTGGTCACCGCAAACCCGGCAAAGTGGCGCGTGCATGTCCAGGGCGACGACATCAAGTGGTTCCGCGAGATCGAGACCTGCAAGGTCAAGGGCAAGGACGGCTACCTGTACGAGCCCGTCTGGATTGCCCCGGAAGACGCTGAGGCTCGCGGCATCAAGGATGGCGACATCTGCAAGGTGTACAACGACCGCGGCACGATTCTGTGCGGTGCGCGCATCTCCGAGCGCGTCGCCGAGCGAAGCGTGATCATCGCCAAGGGCAGCCGCGTAGACCCTATCGCCCCGCACCTGGACCGCGGCGGCGCGGCGAACTTGATTTGCCCGCAAAACCAGATCTCCAAGCACTGCAAGGGCTTTGCCGTCACCGGCTACCTCGCCGAGGTTCAGAAGGTCACGGACGAGGAGTACGAGGGCTGGAAGCGCGACTACCCGGAGGCGTTCGAGCGCAAGTATGACCCGGCCACCGGCATCACCCGTGACTCGTGGATCATCGAGAAGTAAAGAGAGGTCAACATGAAGGTATTTGTCATTGATCCCACCCGCTGCGTCGGCTGCCATGACTGCCAAATCGGCTGCAAGGACGAGCATTGCGGCAACTGCTGGATGCCGTACGCGGAGTCCCAGCCCGAGATCGGCCAGTTCTGGATGAAGGTCGATCAGAAGGAACGCGGGCACAAGCCGCATGTGCGCGTAAGCTACACCCCGCGCCTGTGCAACCACTGCGGCAACGCTCCGTGCATCAAGGCTGCGCAAAACGACGCGGTCTACCGCCGCGACGACGGCCTGGTCATCATCGACCCGGTCAAGGCCAAGGGCCAGAAGCAGATCGTGGACGCGTGCCCGTACGATGTGATCTACTGGAACGAGGAGCTCGAGATTCCTCAGAAGTGCACGGGCTGCGCGCACCTCATCGACGACCCCGAGCAGCCCATCCGCACCCCGCGCTGCGTGGACAACTGCCACCTGGACGTCATCCGCTTCGGTGAGGCCGAGGACTTCGACCTTGAGGACATGGAGGTCCTGCACCCCGAGTACAAGACCGACCCGCACGTGTACTACACGAAGCTCCCCAAGCGCTTCATTGCCGGCACGCTCTACGACCCGGACACCGAGGAGGTCGTCGTGGGCGCCAAGGTCACGGCTTCGTGGGCCGAGGGCGAGTTCACGACCATGACCGATGATTGGGGCGACTTCTGGCTGGAGGACCTGCCCGCCGCCGAGTGGCGTGTCGACTTCGAGAAGGACGGCAAGAGGGCCTTCCGTGAGGTTGATACCATCAAGGAGGACAAGGGCCTCGGAGACGTCGCGTTTGTGTAGATGCACGAGAACCTGGGGGCCGCCGCTGGAAATGCGGCGGCCTTTGCTCTTGTGAGGGGGACAGGCATATGGACAACAAGCTATTTGGTACCTACGGAATCAAGCAGCTGGGCTATTACGTCGAGAGCATCGAGGAGACGGCCGAGCTATTCCATGGCCTACTGGGGGCAGGACCGTTCATAGACCTGGGCGTAAACGTGCCCGATACCTGCAAGGTACGCGGCATGGAGGAGCCCGTCGAGATGCGCACTGCCATTGGCTATCTAGGTGACATGGAGATCGAGCTCATCGAGGTTCTGAGCAATTGCCCGAGCCCGTATCAGGAGATGGGGCGCTATGGGCTTAACCATTACAGCATATGGGTCGACGATGTCGAGCAGGCCAAGGCCGACTTCAAGGAGCGCGGCTTCGAGATTGCCATGGAGCTCACGAGTGGTGCGGGATTGCACGTCGTGTATTTTGACATGCGCGAGACGCTGGGGCAGTACATCGAGGTGAACAATCCCAATGACCGTCTCGCGCAGATGGGCAAGGGCATTCATCAGAAGCTGGATGACCCGGCGCTCATTGGCGTCCAAGATGTCATGAAGATGGTGGCAGGCAGGGATTAGCAATGCAAATTACGTTACGAGAAATACCCATCGTTGGGATTGACAAGGCAGCGCGCGCGTTTATCGACGCGCATGAGAATCGCTACTTTGAAGTCTCCAATGATTTGTTCGTTATGGAAGGCCCCGTCGAGGAAGGCACGATTGCCTACCATGGAAGCGGGTCGCATGGCGGGCATATCGTGCTCAAGCCGTTCTACAAGCGCAAGAACGGCCGTTGGACATACCTGTACGGACCAGATAACAGCTGCCGAAAGAGCCAGAGCTCATTGGCAATTAAGGCATAGGAAAGGGTGATGCTTATGCCACGACAAGGAGACCGCGTCATTGTCGAGTATCGCGGCAAGCTCGATGATGGTACCGTTTTCGCGAGTACCAGGGACCAGGGAGAGCCGCTCGAATTCACCATCGGGGCGGGCATCATGCTTCCGGACTTCGAGATGGCCATCATGAACCTCAACCCCGGCGAGTCGGTGAGCATTCACGTTCCCGCGGCGCAAGGCTATGGGATGCGCGACGAGAGCCTTGTGATATCGATGCCCGTGACCTCGCTTCCCAACGGCGAGCCGCTGCCCGTCGGGGCTATGCTCGGCATTCAGGGACCCGATGGCGAGGTTATGCGCGTGCGCGTTGTCGAGGTGAACGACGACGAGGTCGTCCTCGATTGCAATCACGAGCTTGCGGGCGAGGCGCTCAACTTCGACATCACGCTCGTGGATGTGGAGGATGACGATGTCATGGAGCGCGAGAAGCACGCTGCCGGCTGCGCATGCGGTTGCGATAGGCTGCAGGAGTCGTTGAAAGCCGTCAAATAGCACGCCGAGTCGCATCAGGAAACGGGGATAGCGTGTCAGGAAACGGGGATAGCGACATGCAAATTGCATGTCGCTATCCCCGTTTCCTGACACGACCCATAGTGCAAGTTGTGCCCCGCGCCTCATCTTGCACCACGCGCGCACGCGGATTCGAAGCCCAATCGTGCAAGTTGTGCTCTACGCCTCATCTTGCACCACGCGGGCTGACACCGAGCCCACTCTTACGGTTAGTTCTGCATCAGATAAACAAAGAAGGTGCCCGGGAACCGCATGGCCCCCGGGCACCTCTTGTTGCGACAGGAAAGCTCGTCCTAGTCACTGATGTTGAAGACCACCTTGCAGTTGTCGTCACGTCCGCATGCCGCCTCGAAGGCGCGAATGGGCTCGTCGAGGGGATACTCTGCTGTCACGAGCCTCGACAGGTCATATTCGCCGTCGGCGAGCAAGTCGATGCACTCGCGAATGTCTTCGGGAGTATAGCCGCGCGCACCCTTGACCGTGAACTCCTTGCTCATGAACTCGTTGGGAAGGATGGTAAGCGACGTGGGGTCGAGCCCAAGCGTGGTGAAGGTCGACTTACCACGTCCCTTCTCGAGGTATTCGCCAAGAATCGACCCGAGGCCAGCGTAGTCGATGACGGCGTCGACATCGGCGCGCTCGTACGTGAACGGGCTTGCCGTGCCAAATCTCTCGGCTGCGATTTCGTATGAGTCCTTGTCCTGGTTGCAGTAGGCCTCCACGCCGAATCCACGCGCGAACTCGACACGCGAGGGCATGTACTCGACGGCGATGATGTCCTTGATGCCCTGGTGCCTCATGGCGGCCCATCCCATGAGGCCAATGGGGCCGGCACCAATCATCATCACCTTGTCGCCCGGTTTCACGCCGGCGCGGTTCTTGGTGTGCACGCCCACGCCCATTGGTTCGAGCAGCACGGCTGTCTTGAAGGGTACGTTGTCGGGCAAGATGAAAACCGTCTCGCCAAGGCGCGCGTCGACGGTGGATGCATACTCGGCAAAGCCACCGGCCATGCACGACTTGCGCGGATCTCCCTTGCAAAAGTCAGGGTTGACCCATACGCGATCGCCGATTTTGATGCCTTCGACCTCGTCGCCGACTTCGACGACGATTCCCACGAACTCATGACCAAACTGGACGTCTTTGCCCCATAGGCCGCCAGCAAGCGGGCCACGATTGTATGCGTGGATGTCCGACCCGCAGATGCTTGCCCGTGCCACCTCGATGGTGATCCCTTTGGGTCCGCATTCGGGAATGGGCAGCGTGACGCATTCCACTTTGCCGATGTCTCGGTACATCAACGCCTTCATGTTCCCTTCCATGTTCTCTCCAATCCACTCGGGTTTCCCTGTATGTCTAGGGTATAGAGCAGGGCTGTCGCGCGGTAGCGGACAAAGAGGGGGAGGTGGGAGGGTGTCTAGCATGAAACCGGCGTTTGATAAGCAGCGCTCAACATCTTGCCTGATATGTAACGTGCTGCATAGACTATGCATGTCGATTGCTGCGAGGAGAAAACGATTTGCCTCGACTGGCAATTGATTGAGTGTGCTGTCACGAGCATCATATGAGCCAGGATTCGTGGTGACAGATGCCTGTCCATCGCATTAGCTCCTTTTCCTCAACTGGGCGTCTTGACGTGTCTGGAATCATGTCGGGTGAGCCTTCCCCTCATGGAGTGAATCCGCCCCCCTTATGCGGATGCGCTGCCGGAATCGCCGGCAGCGCATCTGGATTTTGCGGCTCACTCCGACGATTCGCCGGATTTGTGGGCCGGATTTCATCTGGCCCACACAAGTTGCAGTGGGCTGCGTGGGCCGCATGGAATGCGGCCCCTGCGCAAAGGATGATTCGCGGGCGAAGACAAGTTCATGATAAGTATTGATGCTTGACGTTAATAACGAATGACGTTAATATTCTTCCATGATAAAGTCGTTCAAAGATTCGGATACGCGCAAGCTTGCTGACGGACAGCATGTAGCCCGCTTCGCGAATATCGAGAGAGTGGCGCTCAGGAAAATTCGCCAGCTCCAGATTGCCGGATCGCTCAACGACTTGCGTGTGCCGCCCGGCAATCATCTTGAGGCCTTGAAGGGGAGTCGGGAGGGCCAGCATAGCATTCGCATAAACGATCAGTACCGCATCTGCTTTGTCTGGACGCAAGCCGGGTGCGCTGACGTCGAGATAGTCGACTATCACTAGGAGGTCAAGCCATGGGAACCGTCGAATATGCAATCGTGCCCGTCTCGCCAGGCGAGCTCCTCGAGGAGGAGTTCCTCAAGCCCATGGGCATCTCCAAGTATCGCCTGGCAAAGGATATTCACGTGCCTGCCGGCCGCATTGGTCAGATCGTCGCTGGCAAGCGTGCGGTCACGGCGGACACGGATCTGCGGCTCTGCAGGTACTTCGGCCTGACGGATGGCTATTGGCTACGTGCCCAGGCAGCATACGATACCGAGCTTGCCAGACGGCGCATCGAAGGCGAGCTTGCCACGATAACGCCCCTTTGCGAGCTCGAAATGGCCTAGTGCACCAGGTCCCTGCGCAAGGATTGGCCCGCGATCACGATTGTGCAGGGGACGCCTGCAAGGCACCCCGCGGGCTGCGTGAAACGCGGCCCCTGCGCAAAGAAAGAGTTGCTCGCACGTGGCAGAGATTGCCGTTTGTGACCTCGCCACGACAAGGATATACGGTCAGTGACCGGCTGTCTTTGTCATTTGGCAAAGATGGTTGGTCAGTGACCGGCAAAGCGTGTCGTCATCATTCGACGCCGCTGTGCGTTCGAGATGCTACAATCCACCGCAAGGGGAATTATTGCGGGGGAGGCATAATGACGGCGACGCAGGAGCGTGTCATCGAGGCGTTTACCGGCATGGTCAAGGAGATGCGCTACGACAAGATCACGGTGAACGAGCTGTGCAAGCGCGCGGGCGTCTCGCGCAACGCCTTCTACGCCAATTTCGAGGACAAGGAAGACGTCATCACCTATATCTTCCGGGAGGATGTCATCCAGCCCATCCGCGACCTCAATCGCCTGCTAACCAACAACGACCTCGACCCCATGATGGAACTCATCAACGAGCGCATGTACGAACGCCTGGCAGACAACGGGGAGTTCTATCGTAACCTCGTCGGGCCCATGCGCGGTCATGATGACACCTTCCTGCGCGTGGTCACGCATGTCATCTACGACCTGAACATGCATCTTATCCCGAGCGTTTCGACTTTGACGGATCCCCTCAAAGCCGACTACGTCTCGTACTTCTTTGCATCCTCGCAGGCCATGCTCATGCAAAAGTGGGTAAGTGACGGCTTTCCCATGACACCGCACGAGCTTTCCACGCTCTACAGCTCCATTACTGCGAGCTTTTGGCGCAGCATCAAGCAGTAGGCTCATTTTCGTACATCATTCTCGCAAGAGGATGTACAAACGAATTGATTTGTAATCCCGCACATCACGAAGCACCCAGATTGCTTTCGCACGTCAATGACTCGTTGACTTTGTAAATTGTGCGCTCCCTCCATGCAGAAGAAGATAGATGCACAAGGTGGCAAAGGTGTGTCTTTCGCATGCCCAATGCCATGAAGATGAGAGGAAGGAGAGCACATGAGCAAGATGGAGACGACGCTCCAGAGCATTGCTTGCGGCGGTACGGGCGGTGAGATGACCGCGGTCGACACCATGGACGGCAAGATCGTGCGCATCAGGCCGTTTCGCATCGACACCAAGTACACGCTCGACGAGCTGAAGGACTCGATGTGGGAGATTGACGTCGACGGCGAGGTGTTCAAGCCGACGATTAAGACCTGCCCCAATTGGATGGCGCTTGCCTACAAGAACCGCGTGTACTCCAAGAACCGCGTGCTCAAACCGCTCAAGCGCGTGGACTGGGAGCCGGGCGGCGACCCCGCAAAGATCAACGCGGCCAACCGCGGCAAGTCCAAGTTCGTCGAGATCTCCTGGGACGAGGCGCTCGACATCATGGAGAGCGAGCTCAGGCGCATCATCGATACCTATGGCCCGTACTCGGTCATATGCGTGGGCGAGGATGGCCACCGCGAGTCCAAGGACCTGCACGCCGGCGGCGGCATGCACGCCAACCTCATGGACAAGCTGGGCGGCTACACGCGCGAGACGCGCACGCCGGACTCCGTCGAGGGCTGGTACTGGGGTGCCAAGCACGTGTGGGGCGCAGGTGCAAATCACGGCCTGGGCCTGGTGGCACCTCCCGAGACCGACTTCAACTCGTGGAACGTCCTTCCTGACATCTGCAAGAATTCCGAGCTGCTGGTCTTCGACGCTGGTGACTACGAGCTTACCACCAACTACGCCTCGATGTTCCTCTCGCAGGTCATGGGTTACTGGGAGCGCCTGGGCAAGGAGATGGTGTCTGTCGATCCGTTCTGCAACTACACCAACGTCTGCCACAACATGAAGTGGATTCCGGTGCTCCCCAACACCGACGCCGCCCTGCATTTTGGCGTGATCTACACGTGGATCACCGAGGACCTCTACGACAAGGATTACGTCGACACGCATACGG
The DNA here is from genome assembly GCA_003149935.1 of Coriobacteriia bacterium. Lineage (NCBI taxonomy): Bacteria > Bacillati > Actinomycetota > Coriobacteriia > Coriobacteriia bacterium. Next base: position 14,592 of record QAMH01000004.1, read on the forward strand.
TGCACTTCGACAAGCTCGTCGACTACGTCATGGGCAAGGAAGACGGCGAGGTCAAGGATGCGAAGTGGGCAAGCGAGCGCTGCGGCGTGCCGCCGTGGACCATCAAGGCCTTCGCGCGCAATATGGCCAAGAAGACTACCGCGCACATTCACTACAGCTCCGGCCACATCAAGACGCCGTACTCCCACGAGCCTGCCCGCACGTCGGCCTACATGCTCGCCATGCAGGGCCTGGGCAAGCCCGGCGTGCAGCAGTACCACCTGAGCGCGCAGGTCACCGCCAAGGAGAGGATCGCACGTTCCACGACCGCTCCGTTCACCATGGCCATCCAGTGCCGCATGTTCTTCCCCAGCGCCCAGAGCCTGCCGCGCACGATGATCGCCGAGGCGCTGCAGACCGGCAAGGCCAAGTGGTGGGGCAGCCCCTGCATCGTCTACGTTGAGAATAGCGAGCAGTTCCAGGAGTTCAACTATCCCGGCAACCCCAAGGCCGCGCTTGCCATGCAGCAGGCCATGGCCGAGCGCATGGGTCAGCCCATTCCCACCGAGGAGCCCAAGATCGACCGCATTCACATGCTGTGGTCCGAGAAGCCCTGCAACATGAACTGCTGGGATGGCGGCTTCAACTACCAGGACGCCATCCGCACCGACGAGGTCGAGTTCTTCGTTACCAACCACCAGTGGCTGGAAAACGACTCTCTCTTCGCCGACCTGGTGCTTCCCGTCACCACTTGCCTCGAGGACAACGACGACATGGGCGCTTCCTCGCAGGTGCCGCTGCGCCATGCGGGCCTTACGCCTGCTGCCATCGAGCACCAGGGAGAGTCCCTGTCCGACTTCCAAATCGCCTGCACCATCGGCGAGCGCTTTGGCGTGCGCGAGGCAATCGACAAGGGCATGAGCGACGACATGTGGATCGAGACGGCGTTTATGAGCTCGCGTCTACCTGAGGAAATCGAGTGGGAGGACTACAAGGAGCGCGGCTACTACTATCCGAAGCTGGAGGAGAACTGGCAGGACATGAAGCCGGGCATGCGCAACTTCTACGAGAACCCCGAGGAGTTCCCGCTGGACACGCCCACCGGCAAGATCGAGTTCTGGAGTCAGGCGCTGGCCGACAACTTCCCCGACGACAAGGAGCGCCAGCCCATGGCCAAGTGGATCATCGGCGGTCCCAAGGAAGAGGGCTGGACGCATGACGAGACGCTGTGGGGCGAGCGCGCCAAGAAGTACCCGCTCTTGGTGACGGCCAACCCGGCCAAGTGGCGCGTGCACGTCCAGGGTGACGACATCAAGTGGTTCCGCGAGATCGAGACCTGCAAGGTCAAGGGCAAGGACGGCTACCTCTATGAGCCGCTGTGGATCAGCCCGGAGGAGGCAGAGCGCCGTGGCATCAAGGACGGTGACATCGTCAAGATGTTCAACGAGCGCGGCACGATCCTGTGCGGTGCCCGCATCTCCGAGCGCGTCACCGGTCCGTCCGTCGTCATCGCCAAGGGCAGCCGCGTAGACCCCATCGCTCCGCATCTGGACCGCGGCGGTGCGGCGAATCTCATCTGCCCGGGCAACCAGATCTCCAAGCACTGCAAGGGCTTTGCGGTCACCGGATACCTGGTCGAGGTCGCTAAGGTCACCGATGAGGAGTACGAGGGCTGGAAGCGCGACTACCCCGAGGCATTTGCCCGCGACTATGACCCGGCCATCGGCATCAACCGCAAGTCCTGGGTCATCGAGAAATAGAGAGAGGTCAACCATGAAGGTATTCGTCATAGATCCCACCCGCTGCGTTGGCTGCCATAACTGCCAGATCGCCTGCAAGGACGAGCACTGCGGCAATTGCTGGATGCCGTATGCCGAGGAGCAGCCCGAGATCGGCCAGTTCTGGATGAAGGTCGAGCAGAAGGAGCGCGGGCATGCACCGCACGTCAAGGTGAGCTATACCCCGCGCCTGTGCAACCACTGCGGCAACGCGCCCTGCATCAAGGCTGCCAAGGATGGCGCGGTCTACCGCCGCGACGATGGCCTGGTCATCATCGATCCGGAAAAGGCCAAGGGCCAGAAGCAGATTGTGGACGCCTGCCCATACGACGTGATCTACTGGAACGAGGAGAAGGAGATCCCGCAGAAGTGCACCGGCTGTGCGCACCTCATCGACGACCCCGAGCAGCCCATCCGCGTGCCCCGCTGCATGGACAACTGCCACCTGGACGTCATCCGCTTCGGCGAGGAAAGCGAGTTCGACCTCACCGGCATGGAGGTCCTGCATCCCGAGTACAAGACCGACCCGCACGTCTACTACACCAAGCTGCCCAAGAAGTTCATCGCCGGCACGGTGTATGACCCGGAGGCCGAGGAGATTGTCGAGGGCGCGACTGTCACTGCGACTTGCGCCGAGGGCAACGCCTCGGCAACGACCGATCACTGGGGCGACTTCTGGCTCGAGGACCTGCCCGATGCCCAGTGGCGCATCACCATCGAGAAGGACGGCAAGCAAGCCGAGCTCGAGGTGAGCACCATGGAAGAGGACCAGGGTCTCAAGGACATCCCGCTAGCGTAAACGCCATGAGCCATAGGGGTCGTCGTGACTGGGAACGACGGCCCCGCTCCTTTCAGGGAGGGAAACCATGATCGACAAGCTTATGAACAAGTACGGCATCAGGCAGATTGGCTACAGCGTCAAGAGCATCGAGGAGACTGCCGAGCTTCTTTACAGCACCCTGGGCGCCGGACCCTTCATCGACCTGGGCGTGAACAGCCCTGCCACGTGCAAGGTGCGCGGTGTCGACCAAGAGGTGACCATGCGCACGGCGATTGGCTACCTGGGGACGATGGAGCTCGAGCTCATCGAGGACATGACCATGGGCCCAAGTCCGTACAACGAGACCGGATACTACGGGCTGCATCATTACTGCATCTGGGTTGACGATGTGGATGCGGCGGTGGCCGATCTTACCGCGGCAGGCATGGACGTCGCCATGGACATGGTGAGCGGATCTGGCCTGCACGTGGTCTACGTGGACGCGCGCGAGCAGCTCGGGCAGTACATCGAGGTGAACCCGCCCAACGAGCAGCTCGCCCAGATGGGCATGGGCGTGCACCAGAAGATGGAGGGTCCGGCGCTCATCGGCATCCAAGACGTCATGGCAATGATGGGCCGCTAGGGCTGTGTCATGGCAGACCGTGGACCGGAGATACCCATCGAACGAATTGACCGGGCGACCGGCGCCTTTCTCGATGCGCAGGGCAATGGCTACTTCGAGATATCGAATGACCTGTTCGTTGCCGAGGGTGTGATAGGGGAGGGCACGATCGCCTTTCATGGATCGGGGTCGCACGGAGGCCACATCGTCTTGAAGCCGCTGTACGTGCGGCGCGGCGCGCGATGGGTGAACATGCTCACCGGCGTCGCATGCCCTATCTAGGCACATCAATCAGAAGGCTGCGCAGGCGCGGATGTAAGGCATACAGGAGGCCCGCGCAGCACATCCACTACCCATTCTAGGGGGAATCATGAGTGAAGAACAAGTGAGGGAAAACCCGTTTTACGCGGCTCCCGAATCGAAGAAGATGGTAACGCTCATCGGCGTGTACCTGGGCGTTATCGCGAATCTGCTCGTCTCTTCGACCAATGCGACGCTTCTGCCCGTAGCGGCAGCCGAGCTGGGTGGCCTGGAGATATACGGGCTTGCGCAATCGGTTGCGGGCGTTCTGGGCGTATGCGCCATGCCGATCTTTGGCTTCATTGGCGCCCGGCAGCCGCAACTCAAGCGCTTGCTGCTTGCTGGTGGCCTGGGCGTGGGCGCCATCGTCATCTTTGCCCGTGCAATCGCAATGAACTTCTGGGTGATCATCATCGCGAACGTGTTCTGGGGACTCGTGAGCGCCGGCGTGTTCGTCGTTGGCTTCACGATGGTGCGTGACATGTTTGATCAGAAGAAGGCGGGTTTCTACCTTGGCCTCAATGGCACGATGATGTCCATCGCCATGATTGCCGGACCGTTCTTGGGCGGTCTGGTCATCGACAACGTGAGCTGGCGCGTCTGGAGCTGGATCGTGTTCGCGTTCCTCGCTCTGGCGACCGTGCTCGTCTTCGTCTTTGGCATCAAGGCGACCAAGGAACAGGTTGCCGGCATGGCGGTTAAAGGTGGCTCGTTCGACTTTGCCGGCGGTGCCGCCGTCACGGTGTTTTTGGCCATGGTCATCCTCGTCCTGTCGCTGGGTGGTAGCTACGTGCCGTTTGGGTCCGCTGGCTCCTGGACTATGATCGCCGTGGGCATTGTCGCGCTCATCGCGCTCGTGTTCATCGTGCGCAAGAAGGGCAACGACGCCATCGTGCCGCTTGATGCCATCAAGGATCGCAACACGCTCGTCTTCTCGGGTACCAACTTGCTGCATAACCTGGGCCAGATGTCCATCACCTTCTTCGTCCCGGCGTTTGTCATGATGCAGCTTGTCAACGATCCGCTTGTTGGCATGCTGGGCGCAGCGCTTGCGGGCGGCATGGTCACGGTGTGCCTTGCCATCCCCGGACTGTTCCTCGGTCCAATCTGGGGCAAGATGATTGCCAAGGATTCGAGCGCCAAGCGTGCCATGACCATCGCCAACGTGTTCCGCATCATCGTCATGGGAGCATTGCTCTTCGTGCTCGTGCCCACGACCCCGGCATGGGTCATCTTCCTCATCGTTCTGCTTGCGGGCATCTACAACTCCAACATGACCGTTGCCATGTCGGCTGGCCCGCAGATCCAGCTCAAGCCCGAGCTGCGCGTTACGGGCAACTCCGTGGTGCAGCTGGGCCAGAACCTGGGTGCGGGCATTGGCGTCGCGCTCTTCACCTTTGTCATTGGCATCGATCCGGTGTATGGCATGACCATCTGCATCGCGATATCGCTCGTGTGCTTCGTCGTGCTGTTCTTCATCACGCTGTTCCTCAAGAAGGGCGGAGACGCCACGCAGCAAGGGCGGCAGTAGGCGCGTCCGCTTCGAAAGGAGAGATGGTGATGACGGGGATACTGAGAAAGAACCAGGCAGAGTACTTCCATGGCCGCGATTGGGTGCATCAGGTGGGTTTCTACGCCCCCGATTGGCGTGCCTTCGTGGAGAACCACAATCGCCTCTTTGGGTCGGGCCCGTTCTTCCACACGGTCAATACCTTTGGCAAGCTGCTCTATCACGGCGAGGAGGTCGATTGCGCGGGGCTGGAGTTTCGCGCGGCCTATGGCGCGTGGGGCGCGCACTCGATAGAGGTTGTTGAGCAAAGCGACCTGTCGGTCCCCACGATGTTCACCGAAATCAACGATACGAGCAAGCCTGGCTTCAACCACCTGCACATGTTCGTGGAGAGCCTGGAGGAGGCGCAGGACGCCTGCGACTTCCTGGCCATCCCCGTCATCACCGTAGGCTATCCGGATTTGGAAAACGCCTTGGAGAAGGCGCGCACCACGGGGGCCGACGAGGCGCTCGTGCGCGCCAATGCCGGCAAACCCTCGTTCATGGTGTGCGACATGCGCAAGGAGGTGGGCTACTGCATCCAGTTCATCGAGCCGCGCGCGAAGAATCTGCATGACGCGATTGTGCGCGCACGGGAGAAATGGGATGGCAGCGCCGAGACGCTCCTCATTTCCATGGGCGGCAACTAAAGCTATGCAAACTATCAAGTGAAGGGAAAGGCACATGAACGGAACCGAGAGATTTGACCTGACCGGGCGCGTGGCGCTCATCACGGGCGCGAGCTCGCACGGCATCGGCAACGATGCGGCAAAGCTGCTCGCGGCCAATGGCGCCAAGGTGTTCTTGGTGGCGCGTCGCGAGGAGCAGCTGCAGGTCGCGTGCGACGAGATTCGCGCGGCAGGCGGCGAGGCATCGTATCGCGCCATGGACGTGTCCGACGAGATGGAGTGCAAGGTGGCCGTCGAGCAGTGCGTCGCCGAATTTGGACGCCTTGACATCATGGTGCTCTCCGCTGGTATCTCGGGCCTGTCTGCCAGCGGCGGCATGGATGCGATCTTCGATACGGACAACTGGCGCAAGGTCCAGGCCATCAACCTCGATGGCGTGTTCTGGATGATGAAGTATGGGCATGTCGAGTGCGCCAAGCATGGCGTGGGCTCGATCATTCCCGTGAGCTCGCTTGCCGCATGGCATGCCGATGGTGCTGCTGCCTATACGGCAACCAAGGGTGCCATCCGTGCGCTCACGCACTACTTTGGCAAGATGCTCGCGCCCATGAAGATACGCGTGAACAGCATCTACCCCGGCATGATCGACACCGATATGACGCATGGGGCGTGCGCGCACGAGCAGTATGGCCCCATGATGCTCAAGTCGATTCCGCTGGGCCGTTTTGGCACGCCCGAGGACATGGCCTACGGCATCCTGTTTTTGGCAAGCGACGCATCTGACTTCATGACCGGCCAGCATCTTGTCATGGATGGCGGCGCGCTGGCGTAGCGCCAGCTAGAGAGGGGAGATACGAGCATGGTAAACGCAGGGGAGCGCGTCGTCGTGGAGTATCGCGGCAAGCTGGATGATGGCAGGGAGTTCGCGAGCACGCACGCGCAAGGCGAGCTGCTCGAGTTCGTCGCGGGGTCGGGTGCGATGCTGCCGGACTTCGAATATGCGGTCATGGGCATGAGCGAAGGCGAGACGCGCAGCATTCACATTCCCATGGACAGGGCATACGGGTCGCGTGATGAAAGTCTGGTCATCACGATGCCGGCAACGACGCTTCCCAATGGCGAGGCGCTGCCCGTGGGTGCCATGCTCGGGATACAGGGGCCCGATGGCGACGTCATGCGCGTGCGCGTGCTCGAGGTGAGTGACGACGAGGTCGTGCTCGACTGCAACCACGAGCTTGCGGGCGAGAACCTCAACTTCGACATCACGCTCGTCGAGGTGCGAAGCGAGTCCGCCATCGAGCACGAGAAGCACGCAGAGGGATGCACCTGCGGGTGCGATCGGCTCCAGGAGTCGCTGAAGGCGCAAGGAGCGTAACGGGCACGGGACGGGGCCCTCAGGCCCCGTCGCATCCCCCTCATAACCGTCGACGGGGTCTGAAGGTCTCGTCCCGTGCACATGGCCTTTATGCGCGGCGGGCCGCGTGGAACGCGGCCCCTCCAAAACAGGGTGAATCGCAAGCGCGTTTACAGGGTGAATCGCGAGCGCGTTTGCGCAGGGGACGCCTTCCAGGCGTCCCGCCCCATCTCGCGTGGGTGGCATTTGTCCGAGCGCGTTTGCGCAGGGGACGCCTTGTAGGCGTCCCGCCCTCCCAAACGAGGAGGGCATGGACTGGCATATTCAAGACAAGGAGCGTTTGAATCATGAGCATCGAGGGAAAGATTCAGGTCGTCACGGGCGGAACATCGGGCATGGGCCTTGCCACTGCCAAGGCGCTGGGCAAGTTTGGCCCCGTGCTGGTAGGGGGACGCAACGAGAAGCGCCTTGCCAATGCCGTCGCCAAGCTCGAAGCCGATGGCGTCGAGGCCTACGGGAAGACGGTCGACATCGCCGATCGCGCCTCTCTCGACGAGTTCGCGGCCTATGCGGCCTCGATTGCGCCGTTGGGAAACGTGGTGAACGCCGCGGGCGTTGACACGGGCGGTGGCGACCTCATCGTCAAGGTCAACATGGTGGGAACGGTCAATTTCGTCGAGGCGTTCCTGCCCTATCTCGAAGAGGGATCGGCCTTGGTGAACTACTCGTCCATCACGGGATACTTCGTGCAGCCCACGCCCGAGGAGCGCGAGATTTGGGACGATCCCAACAACCCTGCGTTCTTCGACAAGGTCAAGGCGGCTATAGATGCGCGTGAGGTGCCCGAGGCCATGCGTGCCATGGGCGAGGACTACCAGTACTATCCGATATCCAAGACCTTCACGCAATATTACACGCGTGCGAACACGCGGCGGTTTGGGAAGAAGGGCTGCCGTATCTTCTCCATCGCGCCAGGAGCCTTTGACACACCCATGTTGCGCGAGGCCTCCGAGGAGACGGTCGCCGGTATCGAACGTGGCACTGCGTTTGGCCGTCTGGGAGATCCTGATGAGATGGCTGAGTTCATCGTGCGCATGCTCGAACCCGGTTTGGAGTACCTGACGGGCGTTGACCTCATTTTGGATGGTGGCAAGTTTGGCATGACGATGGCAAAGCAGCTCGACTAGATTTCATTGCATGAGGCGTTTGACACTTATGCAAGAAGAAAGGATACACATGACCATGAAAGATTACTCGACTTATTTCGAAGGCAAGGACTGGGTGCACCAGCTCGGCTTTTGCGCACCCGACTGGCGTGCGTTCATGACTGCCCATAACCGCCTGTTCGGGTCCGGGCCGTTCTTCTACACGACCAACACCTTTGGCAAGCTGCTCTATCACGGTGAGGAGGTCGATTGCAAGGGACTGGAGTTCCATGCCTGCTACGGCGCGTGGGGTAGCCACTCCATAGAAGTCGTGGCGCAAAACGATTGGTCAATCCCCACGATGTTCACAGAGCTCAACAAGGAGGAAGAGCCCGGCCTCAACCACGTGCACATCTTCGTGGACAGCCTGGCCGAAGCCCAGGATGCTTGCGATTTCCTCGGCATCGACGTGATCACGGTTGGCTATCCCGACCTCGAGAACGCACTCGAGAAGGCGCGTGCGACAGGTACCGACGAGGCGATGGTGCGCGCCAACGCGGGCAAGCCCTCGTTCATGGTGGCCGACATGCGCAAGGATCTGGGCTTTGCCGTGCAGTTCGTCGAGCCGCGTGCCAAGAACCTCCACGATGCCATCATCGGCGCTCGCGAGAAGTGGGACGGCTCGCAAGAGACGATGTTCATTCCCATGGGCGGAAGGTAGCTTTCCTGTTCTTGCCGGGGGATGTCTGGGATCTCTCGGCAGGCGATATGCCCATTTCCGAGGCGTGCCATGGATTAATCCCCCTACCCTCAGGTCCATGGCGCGCCGCTCTTTCGAGAAGACCGAAGCCGGTGGACTTCGGTCTTCTCGCGTTTGGGGCTGTGGGCACGAATCGTTGCTGCCGACATGCAGAAGGGGCCGAAGCCCCTTTGGCCCTCGACCCCTTCCATGCCGGTGCAACTCACATTGCCCCGCAAGGATACCAGCCGCACGTTGCAGTGCGATGACGGGGCGCTTACCGCGGCGTTTCAGATGGGACGACCACTTTTTTGAGAACGCCCTGTTCGGGACACTCATCAGCTCAAGAACCGATACGCGCATGTCGACTGGATCGATGGGGGCGAAGACGCTCAAGGCGCAAATGATGACATTTCAAAGTGCAATAATTGCACTTTGGATTGCACTTTGGAGGAACTCACTCTACTACGTCTACTTGTAAGTGAGCCCACGATGACGCAGAAACAGTTGGCAGAGGCTCTTGGTGTTTCAGAACGAACGGTGAAGACACGCACCGTTGATCTTCAAACAAGGCAATTGCTCCATCGTGAAGGCGGGCGACGCAACGGCAGGTGGGTTGTTCCATCCGTGGTCCAGGATGAACTCGGTGTTGCGGGGTAGCGAGATTTCTCGACTTCGCTCGAAATGACAGAGGGGCTCACCGCACTCGCATCGCTCAAAATGATAGGAACCCCATCTTACGTGCGATGGGGTTCCTGCTTTGTTCGGTATGACGATGCCCTACACGATCGTGGCGTGGATGTCCTGCAACGACATGACGCTTGCCTCGCTCGCGTCCTTGACCGCCTGGATGCCCAGGGCGCTTGCCATGGCGGCGGCGAGCGTCGTCATGTAGGGCACGTGGGCCTTGATGGCCGCCTTGCGGATGTAGCTGTCGTCGACGGCGCTTTCCTGCGTGGAGGACGGCGTGTTGATGACGAAGTCGATTTCGCCGTTGGTGATGGCGTCGAGGATATCGGGCCTACCCTCACCCTGCTTGTTGATGGTGCCGCAGGAGATGCCATGCTCTGCGAGTACCGCGCCCGTGCCTGCCGTGGCGATGATGGAGAAGCCGGCACGCTCGAACTCGCGGGCGACGTCGACGGCCTCCTCCTTGTCGCGGTTGTTCACGGTGATGAGCACGGTGCCCGAAAGCGGCAGCACCGTCTGCGTGGCCTCCTGCGCCTTGAAGAACGCCTCGCCGAAGTTATCGGCCAGGCCCAGGACCTCGCCGGTCGAGCGCATCTCGGGGCCGAGGACAGGGTCGACCTCGGGGAACATGTTGAACGGGAAGACGGCTTCCTTGACGCCGTAGTGCGAGAAGGTCTTCTCGCGCAGCTCGGGAACGGGGCTGGGACGGCCGGTGATCTGACCGGTGATGACGTCGGTGGCGACCTGCACCATCTGGATGCCGCAGACCTTGGAGACGAGCGGCACGGTGCGGCTCGCGCGCGGATTGGCCTCGAGCACGTAGACGGTGTCACCCTCGATGGCGTACTGCATGTTCATGAGGCCGCAGACGTGCATGGCCTCGGCAATCTTGCGCGTATAGTCCTTGATGGTGGCCAGGTGCTCCTCGGAGATGTTGAGGCTCGGCAGGATACAGGCCGAGTCGCCCGAGTGGATGCCCGCGAGCTCGACATGCTCCATGACGGCCGGCACGAAGGCGAGCGTGCCGTCGCAGATGGCGTCGGCCTCGCACTCGAGCGCGTGCTGTAGGAAGCGGTCGATGAGGATGGGACGGTCCGGCGTGACGCCCACGGCGGCCGCCATGTACTGGCTCAGGGTCTCGTCATCGTAGACGACCTCCATGCCGCGCCCGCCCAGCACGTAGCTCGGGCGCACCATGACGGGATAGCCGATCTCGTGCGCGATGTTGAGCGCGTCCTCGACGGTGACGGCCATGCCCGCTTCGGGCATGGGGATGCCCAGGCTGTCCATGACCTCGCGGAAGCGGTCGCGGTCCTCGGCCAGGTCGATGATCTCGGGGCTCGTGCCGAGGATGTTGACTCCGGCTGCCTTGAGCTCGCTTGCGAGGTTGAGCGGCGTCTGGCCGCCGAACTGCGCGATGACGCCGACAGGCTGCTCCTTCTCGTAGATGGAGAGCACGTCCTCGGTGGTGAGCGGCTCGAAGTAGAGCTTGTCGGAGGTGTCGTAGTCGGTCGAGACCGTCTCGGGGTTGCAGTTGACGATGATCGTCGAGAAGCCGAGCTTCTTGAGCGCGAACGCCGCGTGCACGCAGCAGTAGTCGAACTCGATGCCCTGGCCGATGCGGTTGGGGCCACCGCCCAGGATCATGATCTTCTTGCCGGGAGCCGGCTCGCTCTTGTCAGGAGCGTTGTAGGTGGAGTAGAAGTACTCGGAATCGGCCGTGGAGCTCACGTGCACGCCCTCCCATGCCTGGCGGATGCCGGCGTCAAGACGTGCCTCGCGCACCTGCGTCTCAGGCAGGTGCAGAAGCTGTGCCAGATAGCGGTCGGCGAAGCCGTCGCGCTTGGCGCTGGCGAGCTCGTCGGCGGGAAGCATCTGCGCGGGATGCTCGGCGGCCCAGGCGATGATGCGCTCCTCGTGATCGACGAGCTCCTTCATCTGCTCGATGAAGTAGGCCTTGATCTTGGTGAGCTCGTGGAGTTGCTCGACCGTGGCGCCCTTGCGCAGCGCCTCGTACATCTGGAACTGGCGGTCGGGCGTGGCGAAGTTGAGCAGCGTGAGCAGCTCGTCGAGGGTCTTGTCGTTGTAGTCCTTCACGAACCCTAAGCCGTAGACGTTTTTCTCGAGCGAGCGAATGGCCTTCTGGAAGGCCTCCTTGTAGGTCTTGCCGATGGACATGACCTCGCCCACGGCGCGCATCTGCGTGCCCAGGTGATCCGAGACGCCCTTGAACTTCTCGAAGGCCCAGCGCGCGAACTTGACGACGACGTAATCACCGTCGGGGTAGTACTGGTCAAGCGTGCCGTATTTGCCGCAGGGAATCTCGTCGAGTGTCAGGCCGCTTGCGAGCATGGCCGAGACCAACGCGATGGGAAAGCCGGTGGCCTTGGAGGCCAGAGCCGACGAGCGCGAGGTGCGCGGGTTGATCTCGATGATGATGTCACGGTCGCTCACCGGATCATGCGCCCACTGCACGTTGGTACCACCGATGACGCCGACCTTGTCGACAATCGCGTAGCTCTTCTTCTGGAGGCGATCGATGACCTCTTGCGAGATGGTCTGCATGGGGGCGGCGCAGAACGAGTCACCCGTGTGTACGCCCATCGGGTCGATGTTCTCGATGGTGCAGACGGTGATAAGCTGCCCCTTGGCGTCGCGGACGACCTCGAACTCGAGCTCCTCCCAGCCCAGGACGCTCTCCTCGACGAGCACCTCGGTGACCGGCGAGGCCGCCAGGCCGCGGGCGACCGTAGTCTTGAGCTCGTCGATGTTGTAGACCAGGCCACCGCCGGTGCCGCCCATGGTGTAGGCGGGGCGCAGCACGCACGGGTAGCCGAGCTCCTCGGCGATTTCGACGGCTTCTTCGACGGTGTGCGAGACGCGGCTGCGCGCCATCTCGATGCCGAGCTCCTCCATCGTATTCTTGAACTCCTCGCGGTCCTCGCCGCGCTTGATGGCATCGATTTGGACGCCGATGACCTTGACGCCGTACTTGTCGAGGATGCCCGCCTCGGCAAGTTCGCTGGAGAGGTTGAGGCCGGACTGGCCGCCCAGGTTGGGAAGCAGCGCGTCGGGGCGCTCGATGGCGATGATCTGCTCGAGGCGCTCGACGTTGAGGGGCTCGATGTAGGTGCGATCGGCGATGTCGGGGTCGGTCATGATGGTGGCCGGGTTGGAGTTGACGAGGACGATCTCGTAGCCCAACGAGCGGAGCGCCTTGCATGCCTGCGTGCCCGAATAATCGAACTCGCACGCTTGGCCGATGATGATGGGGCCGGATCCGATGATCATTACCTTGTGGATATCGGTGCGCTTGGGCATGAGATCGCCTTTCTGCGAGAGCTTACAATCCTAGATATGATACCGCGCGTACTGGCCCTCGAATCGCACAATCTACGGATGCAGTATGCGTATCGGGGGACGGGCACGGGTGAGACACATTGGACAGGTACATCTGTCTCATTGCGAAGTTGCAATGAGACAGATGTACCTGTCCAATGTGTCTCACCCGTGCTCTCTGCTCGGCTGATATACTGCTCGCATATCGGAGAACGAGGGTAACAAGGGGGATCTCCGTGAGAAACGTGTTCCGAGAGGCGTTGGAAAACGGTGAGTTCGTCGTCACCTGCGAGATGATTCCGGGGCGCGGCGCCTTCGAGGCCTACCAGGAGGCCGATCACCTCAAGATGAAGGCCATCTGGGAAACCGGTCTCGTGCATGCCATCTCGATCACCGATTGTCCGAGCGGCAACCCTGCCATCAGCCCGCCTACCGTTGCGCGACGTTTCGCGCGCGAAGGGATTCCCTCGATCGTCCACTACACGTGCAAGGACCGTTCGCGCAACATGATGCAGGGCGAGCTCTACGCGATGCAGCTGCGCGGTCTCGAAAACCTGCTTATCATGTCGGGGGATTACCAGGGCTCTGGTTTCGAGGGAGCGGGCCGGCCGGACTTTGACCTCGATCCCGCCAACGCCCTGCGTCTCGTGAGCGCCATGAACGAGGGCCTCGTCTACCACGGTCGCGATGGCGACGTGCGCGAGACTCCCGCGCATTTCTTTCCCGGGGCCGTCGTCAATCCGTACAAGTACCGCGAGGGCGAGAGCATTCCGCAATACCTCAAGCTGGAGAAGAAGCTCATCTGCGGCGCAAAGTTCATCATCCAACAGCTGGGGTTCGATGCGCGCAAGATGCAGGAGCAGCTCTTCTATGTCGAGGAACGTGGCTACAACGTACCCATGATCGCCAATATCTTCATGCTTACCAAGAGCGCCGCACAGCTCATGCGTAAGGGAACAATTGCCGGTTGCGTCGTCAGTGACGAGCTCATGGCTGAGCTCGAGGAAGAGGCCGCGATTGACGCACAAACGCCTGGCTATGCCCGCGACAGGCGCATCGAACGCGCTGCCAAGCAGATCGCCATCGCTCGCGGATTGGGCTATGCGGGCGTGCATATCGGCGGTGTTGGCCTGGATGCGGACACCGTCACCGAGGTGCTCGAACGGTCGAGCGCCTATGAGGATGATTGGCTTGCCTGCGTCCGGGAGCTCTCCTATGGTAAGCCCGGCGGCTTCTACCTCTACGAATCCGAGCTCGACGAAGACGGCAAACCCACCGGACTCAATACGCATGAGCACGCCGCGCTCGACGAGGACATATCTGGTCGCAAGCTCTTCAAGGGTTATGGCCTATCGCGCCTTTTCCACAAGCTTGCGCTCGCGCAAGAATACGATGACGAGGGGAGCGTTGTTGGCCGCTCTGGTTTGAACGGCATGCTCGCCTGGAACATGGACCGGCTGGACCGCAAGAAGGGCGTCAACCGCGCTCATGGTTTCGAGCACACGTGCAAGACCTTCCTCTACGGTTGCATCGACTGCGGCGACTGCGGCCTGGAGTCCGTCGCCTACAGCTGTCCGATGGCTTCGTGTCCCAAGAGCGAGCGCAACGGCCCGTGCGGCGGCAGCATGGATGGCTACTGCGAGGTCTATCCTCCCACGAAGGAGGGCGGAACGCGCTTTTGCGTGCATTACATGGCGTACCATCGGCTCAAGCGCGCCGGCAAGCTCGACGAATACACGAGCTTCATCACGCCGCCCAACGACTGGACTTACTGGCAGCGCAGCGCCTGGAGCAACTACACGCACGGGCGCGATAACTGCGCCAAGCGTATCCCCATCGACATCGGTTTCGACGGTAGCCCGGGCGGCTTGCCGAAAGACGAAGCGGAATAGCGACGCCCCAGCATTTTGCTGGGAAAAACACGTATCATCTATGCAGAATGTCGGTTGCGTCGCATCATGCGCGCAAGGCAAGATGAGAAGGCGCGCGGGTTCGTCGCAAGACGGGGCCGCGACGAGGAGAAGGAGAGGCATATGCCGTCTGACATCGAAATCGCGCAGGCTTGCGAGATGGAGCCCATCGTCGAGGTTGCCGCGCAGGCGGGTATCGACGAGAAGTACCTCGAGCCCTATGGCAGGTACATGGCCAAGGTCGACAACATCTCGGTGCTCAAGGATTACGCCGACAAGCCCGACGGTAAGCTCATTCTCGTGACGGCCATCACGCCGACGCCAGCCGGCGAGGGCAAGACCACCACGTCGGTGGGCCTGGCCGACGGCATGCGCCAGATCGGCGAGGACGTGATCGTCGCGCTGCGCGAACCCTCCCTCGGGCCTGTCTTTGGCATCAAGGGCGGTGCGGCTGGTGGCGGTTATGCGCAGGTCGTGCCGATGGAGAACATCAACCTGCACTTCACCGGCGACTTCCATGCCATCGGTGCCGCTAACAATCTGCTCGCGGCCATGCTCGACAACCACATCCAGCAGGGCAACGAGCTCAACATCAATCCCAAATCCATCACCTGGAAGCGCGCCGTCGACATGAACGACCGTCAGCTCAGGCACATCGTGGATGGCTTGGGTGGCGAGAAGCAAGGCGTGCCGCGCGAGGACGGCTTCCAGATCACGGTTGCCTCGGAGATCATGGCGATCTTCTGCCTGGCGACCGACATCGACGACCTCAAGGCGCGCCTGGCCCGCATCGTCGTGGGCTACACTTATGATGGCAAGCCGGTCACAGCCGCCGACCTCAAGGCGGTGGGCGCCATGGCGGCGCTGCTCAAGGACGCGCTCAAGCCCAACCTCGTGCAGACGCTCGAGCACACGCCGGCGCTCGTGCACGGTGGCCCGTTCGCGAACATCGCGCACGGCTGCAACTCGGTCATCGCCACGACCACGGCGCTCAAGCTCGCCGACTACGTCGTGACCGAGGCCGGTTTCGGTGCAGACCTTGGTGCCGAGAAGTTCCTCGACCTCAAGTGCCGCTTTGCCGGTGTGTCGCCTTCGGCTGTCGTCGTGGTCGCCACGGTGCGCGCGCTCAAGATGCACGGCGGCCTGGCCAAAGACGAGCTGGGAACCGAGGATCTCGAGGCGCTCGAGCGTGGCCTTCCCAACCTGCTGCAGCACGTGAGCAACATCCAGGACGTCTACAGCCTGCCGGTCGTCGTGGCCATCAACGCCTTCCCGGCGGATACTCCTGCCGAGCTCAAGCTCGTTGAGGAGAAGTGCGCCGAGTTGGGCGTCAACGCAGTGCTCTCCGAGCATTGGGCCAAGGGCGGCGCGGGTGCCATCGACCTGGCACATGCCGTGGTCGATGCCTGCGAGATTCCCTCGCAGATGACGTACTCGTACGAGCTCGAGGGTACGTCCATCGAGGACAAGCTCGAGGCCGTCGCGCGCAAGGTCTACCACGCCGACGGCGTCGACTTCGTGGAGAACGCCCCGGCCCAGCTCAAGGTGCTCAAGGAGCAGGGCTTCGGTGATCTGCCGGTGTGCGTGGCCAAGACGCAGTACTCGTTCAGCGACAACCCGGCCCTGCTGGGTGCGCCACGCGACTTCCGCATCTCCGTGCGCAACCTCACCGTGTCTGCGGGCGCGGGCTTCATCGTGGCATTGACCGGCGACATCATGACGATGCCGGGTTTGTCCAAGGTGCCGAGTGCCGAGAAGATCGATGTTGATAGCGATGGAAAGATCACGGGGTTGTTCTAGATGACGAAGAGCGTCGAGCTGAGCTGCGAGGAGTTTGTCGAGGCGCTGTCCTCGAGCCAGCCGGCCCCCGGTGGCGGGGGAGCGGCCGCCCTCGTGGGCGCCATCGGCGCGGGCCTGGGCCATATGGTGGGTGCGCTCACCGTGGGCAAGCCCAAGTACGCCGATGTGGAACTCGAGCTGCTCGAGCTCATGCTCGATGCCGATGACGTGCGAGCGCGGCTGCTCGCGCTCGTGGAGGCGGACGCCGAGGCGTTCGTGCCGCTTTCGGCCGCCTACGGGCTGCCGAGCAATACCGACGAGGAGAAGGCGCACAAGGCGCAGGTCCTGGAAGCGCGCCTGCGCGATGCCTGCGCGGTCCCGCTCGACATCATGCGCGCATGCGCTCGCGCCATCGAGCTGTGCGAACGCTTCGCCGCGCTGGGAAGCCCGCTCGTTGTCTCGGACGCGGGTTGCGGTGTCATCACCTGCAAAGCGGCCCTGCAGGCGGCGAGCCTCAACGTCTTCGTGAACACGCGGCTCATGAAGGACCGCGTGCACGCCGAGGCCTGCGACGCGCAGGCACGCGAGCTGCTCGATGAGTACCTGCCGATGGCAGATTCCGTGTTCGCGAGCGTGGAGGAGCGATTGCGATGAGTGCGACGATACTCGAGGGACCGGCTGTTGCCGAGGCAATCAGCGTCGACGTGATGCAGCGCGTCGAGGCGCTCAAAGAGCAGGGCGTGACGCCGCAGCTCGCCATCATGCGTGTGGGCGAGCGAGCCGATGTCCTCTCGTACGAGCGTGGCGCATGCAAGCGCGCTGAGCTCGTGGGCGTGACGGTGCGCAATCTCGTGTTCGACGAGGACGTGACGACCGATGAGCTCGTGGCGGCTGTCGAGGCCGTCAACGGTGACGACACCATTCACGGCCTGCTCATCTTGCGGCCATTACCCGCGCATATCGATGAGGAACGTGTGTGCAACGCGCTTGCGACCTACAAGGACGTCGATGCATGCAACGAGCGCTCGCTCGGCGCCATCTTCACGGGAAGCGGACTGGGGTTCGCGCCGTGCACGGCGCAGGCCTGCATCGAGATCCTGGACCACTACGGCATCGAGATCGCGGGCAAGCGCGCCGTCGTCATCGGACGCAGTCTCGTGATTGGCAAGCCGCTCGCGATGCTGCTGCTCGAGCGCAACGCGACCGTGACCATCGCGCATTCGCGCACGGCCGAGCTCGAGAAGCTCACGCGCGAAGCCGACATCGTCGTGGCCTGCGTGGGTCGTGCCCTCATGATCGGCAAGCCGCACGTCTCGACGGGGCAGGTGCTCATCGACGTCGGCATCAACGTGATCGAGAACGGTGCGCTCGTGGGTGATGTCGCTTTCGACGAGGTGGTCGATGTCGTCGAGGCCGTCACGCCCGTGCCGCGTGGCGTCGGCTCCGTCACGACGAGTGTGCTGTGTAAGCACGTGGTACAAGCCACCGAGCGCATGTTGGTGTAGTATTCCCCTGTAAAAAATTGTGACAGCGAGCGGGGCCGAGAAATCTTGGCCGAGGCATTTTTGTGCAGCGAGGGAGGAGATCTCTCCACTTCGCCTCCTTCGGAAGCTTCAGTCGAGATGACATTACGGGCGTTTCCCTTTTTGCTGGTCACACAGGGGGAGGTGGCCGTGTCGGGTGCAAAACGGGAACATATAAAACAACGGCTGTGGACGGGTGATTTTACACTCATGCTCGCCATTGCGTTTTGCGCGTTCGTCTCCTGTCAGGCCCTCAACAACGGTACGCCGCTCTACATCACGCGCATCGGGGGCTCGACGGGCTTTGCCGGCATGCTCATTCTCGACTTCTCGATCGCTGCGGCCATTGCGCGCCTGTTCGCTGGCCGCATCATCGACCGTATGGGACGCAAGCGCATCATGGTCGTTGGCGCGCTTTTGCTCATCGCGGGCTCGGCGCTTGCCATTCCGCTGCCCGGCTTTTATCCGCAAATCGTGCTGCGCGCGCTGCAGGGTATCGGCTTTGCCTGCGTGACGACGGCGAGCGCGACGGCAGCTGCCGACGTTCTGCCTTGCGAGCGGTTGGGTGAGGGCATCGGCTATTACGCCCTCGGGCAATCGCTTGGCATGGCGTTTGGTCCGGCCTTCGGTATATTTCTTTGCTCGCTCGTCTTTACCGAGAGCCTGTTTGTCGGCGTTGCCGGCGTGGGTGCAGTGCTTCTCATCCTTGTCATGTGCTGCAACTACGAGAAGCACGTCGAGCGCCTGCCCGAGACCTCGGAGTATCGTGTGCTCGAGGAACGTCGTCGCCGTCTTGCCGAAGAGGCGGACATCGGGGCCATCGAGGAGGAGGTCGAGGACGCGGATCGCTACCGCGGACTCGCGGCGCTTTTCGAGAAGCGCGCGCTCGTCGGCGCCTTGCCGATGATCGTCATCTGCCTCGGATTTGCGATTCCCGTAAGCTACACCGCACTCTATGCCCAATCACTGGGGCTTTCGAATGCCGGCATGTTCTTCTTCGTGGGTGCCATTGCGATGACGGCTTCGCGTTTTTTGGGTGGCCGTCTGCTCGACGTCATGCCACCACGCGTTCTCTTCCTGTTGACGAACTTGTGCGGTATCGCGATGTTTCTCGTCATGGCGTTCGTGCATGCCGAATGGATGCTCTATGTCGGAGGGTTCTTCTTCGGTGTGTCGATGGGCTTCGCGTTCCCGCTGCTCAACTCGATGGCGGTCAAGAACACGCCACCGGAGCGTTGGGGCGCGGCCAATGCCATGTTTCTCCTCGCCAATGACATGGGTATCGGGCTGGGAGCATCGCTGTGGGGATTCGTCGCCGATTCCGTCGGGTTTCTTCCCGTCATGCTTGGCGGTGCGGCGATGTTCGCCATCGGCTATGCCATCGCGCTCATCGTGTTTCCGCGAAAAAAATAGCGCTAGAACAAGCCCATCATTTGCCAGAACGGTACGGCGATGAGCAGGCAGACGATGGCGATGGCGGTGTAGAGGATGCAATATTCGGCAAGTTTGGAGTTCTTCGCCATCTTCCCGTCGACGCTGTAGAAAGCCGCCAGATACACGGGATTCTGATATTGCACGAACCAAACGTTGATGACCGTGTAGCTTGCCATGCCTATGACCCAGGGATTGATGTCGAGCGTAATCGCAATGGGAATGACAAAGGCGAGGAAGATGTTGATGAAAGCGGTTTGGGAGACGATGAGGAAGCGCGCCGCGATCGTGATCAAGGCGATGCCGACGACGAGCATGTAGGGATTGTCCGCAAGTGCCATGACGAGGGGCGTGAACTCGGCGACGATCCACTCGGTAATGCCAGCTTGGGCAAAGACATCGCCCAGACCGAGCACGACGCCAATGAAAATGAGCGACTCCCAGCCCACGCCTGGCCCGAAGTTTTTCTTGTTGATGATGCCGCAGGCCGTCATCGCGACGAGTGCGCCGACGGCCGGAATCCAGGCGGCCATGCCGTGAAGGCTCTGGGTGACCCAAAGCGCAACGGTCACGGTCGTGATGATGGCCATGCGACGCTCGTCGAGGCTCATGCGGCCCAGCTCGCGACGCTTGGCCATGAGCTCGTCTTCGCTCGGCTCGGATGCGGCTTCGGAGTCAGGCTCGGAATCGACGGTTGCATCTTTGCGTCGCGGACGGTAGATCAGGGCCAGGGCCATGAGGTTGAGCACAACCATGGGGACGAACCAGGGAAGCGCGCTTACGAACCAGTGGACAAAATCGAACTGCGCTTGGACCTGGGCTGGATAGATTGCAAGGAGGGTATAGCCAACGATTGAGGAGCTGATGAAAGCAGGCGCGGCGGTCTGAACGCCGGTGAACATGGCGAGGAACAGGCCTGTCGCCTGCCGGCCCTGACGGCGGTAGCCGCGCAGGTCGCCCACCTCCATGGCTAGCGGCGCGAGCAGCGAGGCCTTGGCGGCCATGGACGGGATGAGCGGACCGAGAATCGTTCCGCAGGCGAAAAAGCCGATGACCTGAGCGGTGAATGACGAGGGAAAGCGGCTCACGATGGCGAGCGCCATGCGCTCGAGCAAGCCGGTCTCCTTCATTCCGAGGCCGATGGAAAACGCTCCGACGAGCAGCCACCAGATGGGGTTGGAGAAGAACGAGAAGCCCGATGTCGCCGGTATCTGGCCGATGAGCGCGAAGAGCGCCACCATGATGAGTGCCGTGGCGAACTCGGGCAGAACTGCGCAGATCCACCAGACGATAGCGCCCGCGAGGATAGCGAGCACGAAGCATCCCTGCTCGCCGAGCCCTTCAGGGCGAAAGAGGATCGCCATGAGCACGGTGACGATGACACCGGCGATGGCACCGACGATGCGCTTGATGCGTTGCCTGCGAGCTGCCTTGTCCACGTCTCCCTGTGCTTTCCCGATTGACCTGATTGGCTACAGAATAGCTCTCTTGGGTATTTGATACCAACATGGCACCAAAGTCGAATTTCGCTGGGGTAATATGGCTCGTTGCAGGAGCCGCCATGCGGGCGGTGTGAAACGCGAGACATGAGGGACATACGTGGGACTTCTCATCACATTTGTGCTCGGCATCTTCGTGTTGCTGGGTGCGGCCATTGCGGGTTTTGCCAAAAACGAGCATCGTGTGAGCGAGCTCTCGGTCGCAGTCGCCCTCGGCGCCATCGTCATGCTGCTCGTCCTCGACCTCTTGCCCGAGACCTTCGAGGGCGTCGAGCACATCGGCTGGGTCCTCACGCTCGTCGCCGTCATCGTGGGCTTCGCGGTCCTGGCGCTGCTCGACCGCTTTTTGCCGGATTCCGACCACGGCAAGCATGGAGCCCACGGTCATGTCGAGGACGACGATACGTATGACCATGCTCATACGCCCGTGGTTTCCGGGCATCCACATGGCAGTGCGCTCCACGTGAGCGTTGCCGTGGTGATTGCCCTCACGGTCCACAACATCATCGAGGGCATGTCCGTGTATGGCGTGGCGACGCAGTCCGTCACGGCGGCATTTTTGCTCGCCTTTGGCATCGGCATCCATAACATGCCCATGGGCATGATCATCTACTCCGGCGTGCGCGACCAGTCCCTTGGCCGACGCGTCGTCATCCTGGCGATTGCCGCGCTGTCCACCTTCCTGGGCGGCCTTGTCATGTTCATGCTCGGCACAGCCGTAGACGACCACATCGTGCACTTCATGATTGCGCTCACGGTCGGCTTGCTGCTCTACATCGTCATCTGCGAGCTCGTCCCGCATGCAATCAGGACGGACAACGCCAAGCTCACGATTGCCGGCCTGCTCGTCGGCGCCGGCGTCGTGCTTCTTGGCGTCACGCTCGCCGGCATGGCCTAGGGGCAGGGGCGAGCTGGCTCGAGGGAATGTGTACCTCGCCGCTTGCAAGCGCACGTTCCTCGCCGTTATCGAGTCGCACCCGCAGAGAGAAATCGTCATCGACTCCGATGACGAGTGCCTCGAAAACCTCGTTTCCCCGGTAGACCTCGACGCGCTTACCATCGAGAATCGAGCGCGCACGGTAGGCGGCAAGGTGCGGGAGCGCCCCGACGCCTTCATAGCCAGCCATGAGGCGATTGACCGTGTCGGCGACGATGCGGCATCGCAGATCATTCGCATCGGTGCAATCACTGGTAAGGGCGCCGACGATGTCATCCTCAAAGCCATCCGGAGGCTCGACGACGTTCACGCCGATGCCCACCACGACGTAGGCGACGGTCTGGGTCTCGGCATCGAAGCTTGCCTCGCTCAAGATGCCGCTTACCTTGCGACCATCGACGAACACATCGTTGACCCACTTGATTTGGGCATGCTTGCTCGTGTTCTCGTCGATGGCGTCAGCCAGACAGCAGGCGGCGAAGCTCGTGATGAGCGCGACATCCTCGACTGCGAAACGCGGGCGCAAAACGAGCGTAAAGTACACGCCCGTGTCCTGTGGCGAAAAGAAGGAACGGCCCTGTCGCCCGCGGCCGGCGCTCTGGGAGTTCGCGACGACGAGAGTGCCCTGCGGGGCGCCTTCTTCCGCGAGCTGCTTGGCGACCGTATTGGTTGACGAGACGCAGTCGTGGAAGTCGATGATGATTTGTGGGTCGTCGATGAGCCGCGCAATGCTCGCGGCGTCAAAGGTGCTCGGGGATGCGATGAGACGATGTCCGCGCTTCGTGACGCTTTCGATCTCGAATCCGTCGTTGCGCAGCGCCTTGACGGCTTTCCAGACACTATTGCGCGAGACACCCAGCTCCTCGGCGATATGCGCGCCTGAGATAAAGGCGCCGGGGCTCCTCTCGAGAAGCTCGCGGACGCGGTCTTTTGTGGTTCTCTGCATGCATGCAGGATATCATGCCCGCTGCCACCCGACTGCTGGGCGTACGGCAGCGGCTACGGCAATGGCGAGCACGCCTTTGGCGCAGTCGATGATGATGAAGGGCGCGTCTGCCACGAGAAAGGCCGAAAGCGGATCGCTCTGGGTAACCATCATGAACCAAAGCCAGCCCAGGATATCGGCGATGACGATGATGCAAGCGGCGGCAATGCCATCGCAGATGACCTGGCGCACGCCGCGACGTTCGAGCGTGCGACGGACAAGACTCGCAATCGTGACCGCGATGGGGTAGCTCACGAGGAAGCCGCCCGTGGGACCGAGGAACTTGCCGAACCCACCCGTCATGCTCGAGAACACGGGCAATCCGACAGCGCCCATGAGCAAATAGATGCCGCAGGTTGCCGCTGCCTGACCGGGTGTGAGCAGCAACGAGATGAGAATGATGACGGCGGTCTGCAACGTGAAGGGAACCGGACCGAGCGGGATGGTGAAGAGGCAGGAGACGACGAGGAGAGCGATAAGCAGCCCGCAGGTCACGATGGTTCTTGTTGATGGTCTTGTCATGGATGTCGTCCTTTTGTCGAATTGTCACCCAATAATGCACTAACGGGTGACAATCGTCAAATGCGGAATGAGACACATTGGACAGGTACGTCTGTCTCACTGCATGCAGTGAGACAGACGTACCTGTCCAATGTGTCTCATTCCCCAAACTGCTATCATCGTGAGTTCTATGAACAGAAGCGTTTTCACAGACGGACTCAAGGCCGCATTGCCCATCATGGCGGGTTACATCGTGCTCGGTCTTCCCTGCGGCCTGCTGTGCCAGCAAGCGGGGATGGACTGGGTCATGGTTCTCATCATGTGCGTCATTTTCTATTCCGGTGCCGGTCAGTACATGATTCCCAACATGTGGCTTGCGGGCAATCCGCTGCTTTCGATCATCCTGAGCGTGTCGCTCGTGAACACGCGCCAGATGCTCTACGGCGCCTCGCTGTCGCGGTATTGCGAATCGGCGAGCAAGCGCCTGGCCTTCCTCTTCGGCGCGACGGTCACCGACGAGTCCTTCGGCGTCAATCTCGCGCGCTTCGAGAACGGCGGCTGGGACGTGAAGCGCGCCACGGTCGTCAACCTGTGTAGCCAATCGTCGTGGGCGTTTGCCTGCGTCATGGGCGCGCTTATCGGCAACCTCGTGTCGGTGCCGACCGCCATTGCGTCGTTTGCCATGACCTCGATCTTCATCTGCCTGCTGTGCATGCAGAAGATCACGGCGACGAACCTCATCACCGTCGGCGTGGCGGTTCTGGGCGTCTTGCTGTGCAAGCTCACGGGGCTTTCCGGACCTGCGATCTTGCTCGGTGCGCTGGCGGGCATGTTTGCCGGCTATATCCATGCGACGATCACGAAGCCGGGTGAGCGCGCATGAACTGGTTCGACTTCGCCATCATCACGGCATCGGTCGCGCTCACGATGCTTGCCTGCCGCGTGATCCCGGTGTTTGCGCTCAAGGGTCGCACCCTACCATCCAACGCGGTGCGGCTGCTCAACCTCATCCCGCCCGCGGCCTTCGCGGCGCTCGTCGCCAACGACCTCATCGTGCTCGACAGCTGGGCGACGGGACCTTGGCCGGCGATGATCCCGTGGATTTCCGCGACGCTCGTGTTCGTGGTCGGCTACAAGACGAAGTCGCTCGTCTGGTGTATTGTCGTGGGTGTCGTCTCCTACGCGCTGCTCATGCTCCTCTAATAATCCCCATTTGACTATGATTTGAGACAGCGTGCCATGAGACAGCGTGCCAGGCACGCTGTCTCCTTCATTAACGATGCCTGAACAAAATGTGCAGAACGCGCATTATGCGAGAACAGTCCCGCGTGCCGTAGTAAAATCAACAGACTTGGTTTCTCGTAGGCACGGAGTGTGAATGGCCAAAGGTAGTTCGAAAAGCACGGTTCTCAAGAATGCGCAGAGAGTCGCCGCCGCCACTTCGATGGATTCCGTCGCGATTAACGCCGGAAAGTACGATGCGAAGAACCGTACGAAGCAGAGCGAGGTAAAGCCCGCAAAGCCTGCTTCACCCGCGCATTCCAAGAAACCTGAGAAGAAGATGAGTGCCGCGAAGAAGGCGCTCGTCGTATGCGTTGCCGCGATGGTCGTCGTTTTCGGGTGCTGCTGTTTCGCGTTTGCCTCGGTTGAGGAGACCCGTTCGCAATTCGTTCCGGAGACGACCATGCTTGATGGTCAGATTGACATATCCGGCATGACGCGCGACCAGCTGCATGAGCTCATTACCCGGCGCGTTAACAGCAATATCGGCACGACGATCACCTTGAGCGCAGGAGACGCGAGCCATTCGATCGAGATGTCGGAGATCGGCGCCATTGATATCGATGCAACGGTGGAGCAAGCCTTTGCCCCATATCGCGACAACCCCGTCGTGCGCGTCTTCGTGATGATCGGCGAGCTCGTGGGCGCAGAGCCAGAGACGCACGACGTAAACCTTGCGTGCGTGGTCGACCATGACGCGCTCGTCAACCGTGTGGCAGCAATTGCGCAGCAGACAAATACGCCTGCGAAGAGCGCCGGTTATGCTTACGACGAGGCCACCAATGCGCTTGTAATTGCCGAGCCCATGCAGGGTGTCATGATGGACGAGGCGACGACGGTCACGCGTATCGAAAACGTGCTTGGCGCCTCTGGCAACGGTGACCCCAATCGTCTGGCCATCCAAGCCGAGGCGACGCTGAGCGAGCCAGAGCTCCAGCCCATCGGGCAGGCCATCTTCGTCGACACGCGCGGTTGCCGGGTGAGTCTCTACGAGGAAGGCGAGGTAGTCGCGACTTATCCCTGCACGCCGGGCATGTCGGGCTACGCAACGCCCAAGGGCGATTTCTTCCTCTCGTACAAGGATTCGGCGCCCACTTGGTATAACCCGCATAGTGCCTGGTCGGAGGGCATGGAGGAGACCATCGGGCCCGGTCCGTCCAACCCGCTCGGCTTGCGCGCGCTTGCCGTGAGCTGCGGAGGCGGCATCTTCCTACACGGTACGACGAATACCGGCGGTTTGGGCTCTCCAGGTAGTCACGGCTGTGTGCGCCTCTCCAATAACAACATCGTCGAGCTATATGACCGGGTATCTACCGGCATTCCCATCATCATTCGCTAGACTCAAGGAGCAACCATGGAATCGACCCTGTATCTCGACCTTTCGACCGATGCGACGCGCAAGTCCATTTTCGGGCAGCTCGTCGCCGCCACGCCCGAACAGCGTCGCGGCAACATCGGCGTCGTCGTGGGTGACGAAAGCATTCCCGCCAAGGCGCAACTGCACGACCTCGCCGATGTCGAGCGCGCCATCGGCACCTCGGTGGCCAGCGACTGGACCAAGGAGGAAGCCAAACAGGTGTATCGCATCCTGGCGCACGCTGAAGCTCAGGTGCACGGTTGCGATGTGGAGCAGACGCACTTTCACGAAGTCGGCCTCGGGATGACCGTGCGCGAGATTCTGGGCGTGTGCTGCGCAATCGAACAGATCAATCCGGACAAGGTCATCGCCTCGAAGGTGCAGGTTGGCAGCGGCAAGATCGAGTGCGCCCATGGCGTGCTCGACATCCCCGCGCCGGCGACCGCGGCCATCCTCGAGCGCTACCACATACCGCTGGCTGAGCCGCGTCTCGAGGGCGAGCTATGCACGCCCACCTCGGCAGCATTCATCGCACGCTACGTAGAGGAGTACCAATGAGCAGACTTATCGGCATCGACCTGGGCACGACGAATTCCTGCGTTGCGGTGATGGAAGGCGGGCATCCCGTCGTCATCGCCAATGCGGAAGGGTCGCGCACGACACCGTCGGTCGTGGCATTCACGAAGAAGGGCGAGCGCCTCGTGGGCGAGATCGCCAAACGCCAGGGTGCCATGAACCCCGAGCGTACCATCGGGTCGGTCAAGCGCCAGATGGGTTCGACCACGCCCATCCGCATCGATCGCAAGAAGTATCTGCCGCAGGAGATTTCCGCCATGATCCTCGCCAAGCTCAAGGCAGACGCCGAAAGCTATCTAGGCGAGCCGGTCACCGACGCGGTCATTACCGTACCGGCGTATTTCACCGATGCGCAGCGCCAGGCCACGAAGGACGCCGGTGTCATCGCCGGGCTCAACGTGCAGCGCATCGTCAACGAGCCCACGGCTGCGGCGCTTGCCTATGGCGTGGACAAGGAGGAGAACAAGGCCGTCATGGTCTATGACCTGGGCGGCGGCACCTTCGATGTCTCGGTGCTCTCCATTACCGGTGGCGTGATCGAGGTGCTGGCCACCGCCGGCGACAACCATTTGGGCGGCGATGACTTTGACGCGCGCCTCGTCGAGGAGCTGCTGCGACGTTTCAAGGCGCAGTACGGAGTGGACATCTCGGGTGATGCGGCGGCGATGAACCGTCTGACCGAGGCTGCCGAGGCTGCAAAGCGCGAGCTCTCGTCGGTATCCACGACGACGATCAACTTGCCGTTTTTGGCCAGTAACGGTGGCCAGCCCCTGCACTTCGAGACGCAGCTCACACGCGACGAGTTCGAGCGCCTGACCGCGGACCTGGTCGAGCGTACGATGGGGCCATGCAAGCGTGCTCTGGCCGATGCGCACATGGGGCCCGGCGACATCGGCAAGGTGCTCATGGTGGGCGGATCGAGCCGCATCCCCGCCGTCAAGCGTGCGGTGCGCGAGCTTACGGGCAAGGAGCCGTCCGAGTCGATCAATCCCGACGAGTCCGTCGCCTTGGGCGCGTGCCTGCAAGCCGGCGTTTTGGCCGGCGACGTGGGCGGCCTGTTGTTGCTCGACGTGACGCCGCATTCGCTCGGTATTGAGGTCGTCGGTGATGTCATGTCGGTGCTCATCCCGCGCAATTCGACGTTGCCGACCACGAAGAGCGACATCTACACGACGGTTTCGCCCATGCAGACGACGGTCGAGATCAACGTGTTGCAAGGCGAGAGTCCTCGTGCAAGCGAGAACACGTCGCTGGGCAAGTTCATGCTGGGAGGCTTGCGTTTGGGGATGAAGAAGCCGCAGGTCGAGGTCACTTTCGAGATCGACGCCAACGGCATCGTGCACGTGACTGCCCGCGACCTCGAGACGAACAAGGCCGCCAACATCTCCATCGAGGGCTCGTCGAACATGTCGCAGCGCCAAATCGAGGCCGCGACCAAACGCCTGACGGATGGCAAGTAACGCTTCGGCATCGTGGGCGCGTGGCGGCGAAAACGTTCCTCGCTCGTGTATGATGATGAGATAAGTTGACAGGTGTGTCAGGGGGTCTGACCCCCTGACACACCGTCCCCCTGCCACGCCCAACCGCGAAGAGAAAGCAAGCGCATGGAAAAGAACGTGAAGAAGACGATTGTCATTCCGCTGATCATCACGATCGTCGTCATCGGGATTCTCTACTACGTGACCATCCCACCCATCAACATCCAGAGCGTGCAGTTCTGGAACTTCCTGATTTGGTGCCTCATCATCATCGCGGTGTGCTTTGGCGTTCCGCGTGCGCACGATGCCTCGACCAGCTTCATCTCCGATTTCATCGATGGCATCAACCGCGAGGGTCTCGGCTACATCTTCAAGTTCCGCGAGCGTCGCGCAGCTCGCAAGCAAGCCAAGGCGGATGGCGACAAGTCCGCCGTGCCCAAGCGCAGCTGGCTGTTCTGGGTCATCGCGCTCATCATCTTCCTCTTCCTCGGCATCTTCGTCGGGCAGATCGCGAGCTCCCCGCTCTTCAACGCACGAGCCTACTCGGGCCTGCTTGAAGTCAAGGAAGGCAACTTTGCCGAGGACATCTCCGAGATTTCGATGAAGAGCGTGCCCGTCGTCGATCGCGATACGGCCGTGCGTCTCGGCTCGCGCACCATCGGCGAGATGAGCGACCTGGTGAGCCAGTTTGCCATCGACGAGGGAGCCGATTCCTATACCCAGATCAATTACGAGAGCCAGCCCTATCGCGTGGCACCGCTGATTTACGCCGACCCCATCAAGTGGCTTATGAACACCTGGGAGGGTCTGCCTGGCTTCGTCACGGTCAACATGGCCACGCAGGACACGCAGCTCGTGCGCCTGCCCGAGGGCCACTACATGCATATCTCCACGGGCGAACACTTCAACAACTACCTGTATCGCTACGTGCGCTTCCAGTTCCCGTTCGAGATTTTCGGCGAGGCGGCTTTCGAGCTTAACGACGAGGGCGAGCCGTACTGGATCGTGCCCACCGTCAAGATGCGCATCGGCCTGTTTGGCGGCGAGGATTACGATGGCGCCATTCTCGTGAACGCCTGCACGGGCGAGACCACGAAGTACGCACTTGACGAGGTACCCAGCTGGTGCGACAAGGTCTTCACGGCCGACCTCGTCTACGGGCAGCTTGGCTATTACGGCAAGTATCGCTCGGGCTTCATCAACTCGCTCATCGGTCAGACTGGCGTGCTCGTGCCCACGGGCTCTCCTGCACCCGGCCTGTTCAATGACTCCGAGAGTTCCTCGAGCGTCGGTGGCGGATACAACTATCTCGCGATCAATGACGACGTCTACATGTACACGGGCATGACGAGCGCCAACAGCGATGAGTCGCTCGTCGGATTCGCGCTCGTCAACCTGCGCACCAAGGAGCCGCGCTACTATACCTGCGCGGGTGCGACCGAGTCTTCGGCCATGTCGTCTGCCGAGGGCCAGGTACAGCAGATGAGCTACAAGGCGACCTTCCCGTTGTTGCTCAACATCGCCGATCGACCCACGTACTTCCTGTCGCTCAAGGATGCAGCTGGTCTGGTCAAGATGTACGCGTTCGTTGACGTGCAGCAGTACCAGATCGTCGGCACGGGTTCGACGGTCGCCGATGCGCAGAACGCCTATATCGCGGCGCTTACCAACGACGACCAGGTCGAAATCGATGAGGGAGCCATTGCCGAAAGTGGCATCTTGCCTTCGGTGGATGGCCAGATCGAGGCCATCGAGTCGGTGGTCTTCGATGGCAACACGCGGTACTACTTCAAGCTTGCGGGTGACCCGGTCATCTACATCGCGGGTATTTCGGCCAACGAGAACATGCCGTTCTTGCGGGCCGGTTCACGCGTGTCGGTGATGTACACCGAGAAGGACAACACGCGTGAGGTCACAGCGCTCACGCTGCTGTGACCTGCGCGACCAGGCAATTGTCGCCGGGGCGCTTTTGTCTGCTTATAGACCGATGCGGGGGCTTCCCTTCTGGGGAAGCTCCTCGTCTTTGTAGAGGAATTTGATGACGTCGGGCACGAGGTCTGCCGCAGGAACCTTGGTCGTGTAGATCATCGAATGCGAGATGCAGCTATCACGGCAGAGATGGCAGTTCACGCAGAGCGCGGGCCTGAAGCTGAGAGTTGCGCGTCGCTCGTCATCGACGTGGTACTTGAGCGCCTGGGTCACACACATGCGCGCACATGCTCCGCAGCGCTTGCAACGATCGGGGTCGATATCGACCGAAGCCCAAAAGCGCGTGTCGATGGTGGCACCTTGCGGGTGCGTGCCGATGGTTTCGAGCATCCTGAGCAGACGTATGCTGCGGTAGCTGTCGGGAGCGAAGCGCTCCTCGGGGGTCATGATGATCTGGGCGTTGGGGTCGGGTACGGCCTCGCCTGTGAGACTGCCGATGGCCGAGCTCACGGCATGCCAGGCGTATCCGACTGCCGAGGCACCGGCCTGCTCGAAGGCCTCGCGCCGATCGGACTTGATGACGTTCGTCTGCGCACGTGGCTTGTCGAGGACGAGGGTGGCCGGCACTTCGTCGAGCGTGGCGAAGGTGCCGGGTATCTTCCACAGGTCGAGCACCTGGCGCGTGCTGCGGACCATCTCCTCGAAGTAGGGTTGTTCACAGTCGATGTCGCACCCCTCGCAACTCAAGGTGAAGAGGACGACGCGCTTGAACTTGAGCGCGAACATGCCGGTGATGAGATACTCGTCGAGATAGTCGAGGCACGGTAGCACGACGACACGGTCAGTATCGATATGTGTCGTCTGGGCGTGTCGCGCGCAGATGAACGCGGCGCTGCCGGCGTTGCGCTCGGCCGAAATGCGGGCCTGACGCACGATTTCCGTGGCCGAGGGCGCGGTCGTGCTCATGGCCGACGTGGGGCAGGCCGCCACGCAGGCACCGCAGTTGGTGCAGAGTTCCGAGTCGATGGAAAGATGGCCAAGCGAGCGCTTGATGGCGTCGTGCTGACAGGCTGCCAGACAGCTGCGGCAACGCGAATGCCAGTTACGGATGTAGACGCAGCGCTTGGGCACGACCGCAATCGAGGTCGCGGCCAGCTTGTCCGAGATGCTCTCTATGGTGTCGATCTTGCTCATGCGCGGATTATAACGCGCCATTTCGAAGTCGATGCGCCGGGGAATGGGGCAAGAATCAGGTCCCCATCGTATTTTTGCATGTCGCATGTAAGAAAATTGCGATTGTGTGAGAGGCGTCCGCACCCCCGTCCACGTGGTCTCACATTAACGCAAAAAAGCTGTATGCGCACTCACGCTGCTTCGCACGAACGCGAAAACAGCCAAGCGCTTCTTCGGATCCTTGCCGTATAATCAACGGTTTGTCAGCTACGAGCGAAAGGCTTCTTCGTGCACGAACGTCCCGAATTTCCCGAGCGCGCCGTCGTCACGGCGGGCATGCCCTACGGTAACAAGGGCCTCCACTTTGGCCATATCGCCGGCGTCTTCGTGCCGGCCGATGTCTACGCCCGCTTCCTGCGCGACCGCATCGGGTCGGATAACGTGTTGTTCGTGAGCGGCACCGATTGCTATGGCTCTCCCATCAACGAGGGTTACCGCAAGCTTGTCGAGGCTGGCGAGTTCGACGGCACCATCGCCGATTACGTGCAGATGAATCATGACGCGCAGAAGGCCGCACTCGACGCCTATGACATCAGCCTCGACATCTACGAGGGGAGCGGCATCGGGCTTTCCGGCATCAAACAGCAGGAGATGACTGATGCCTTCATCACGCGCCTCTACGACAATGGCTGGCTCGAGAAGCTTTCTACTCCCCAGTTCTACGATGCGCAGGCGGGCACCTTCCTCAACGGTCGTCAGGTCATCGGGCGTTGCCCCGTGCAGGGCTGCAAGTCCGAGAAGGCTTACGCCGACGAATGCGACCTGGGTCATCAGTACGACCCGGTCGACCTCATCGCTCCCAAATCCGCGCTTACCGGTGAGACTCCCGAGATGCGCGAGGTGAGTAACTGGTATTTCGAGCTCCCGCGCTTTCATGACCTCATCGCCGACCATATCGAGCAAATCGCGGGTCAGTGCGGTACGCGTCGTGTGCTCGTCGACGAGGTCGAATCCTTCCTCGCGCCGCCCATCATCTACGTTCAGGAAAAGTTCGCCGACGACTTCGCCGCCATCGAGGCAGAGCTGCCGGAGCATACGGTGCTGCCCGCCGAGAAGGGCAAGAGCTCATTTGGCGTGGAGTTCGCGAGCATTGCCGAGCGCGAACGCGCCGTTGAGGTCATGCATGCTCATGGCCTGCGTTTCCGCACGGGCAAGACGCTCGTCCCCTTCCGCCTGACCGGCAACATCGAGTGGGGCGTGAAGGCTCCGGACCTGGACGGGACGCTGCCGGACGCGACCGTGTGGTGCTGGCCGGAGTCGTTATGGGCACCCATCGCGTTTTCGCAGGCGGCGCTCGAGGAGAGCGGACGTGATGCGAGTGATTGGCGCGCCTGGTGGTGCTCGGATGACGCGAAGGTCTACCAGTTCATCGGACAGGACAACATCTACTTCTACGGCGTCGCGCAGACGGCGTTGTGGCAGGGCACGCAAGCTGGCCATGAGCCGCGCGTCGATGGCACGGGCGACGAGCTGCGTCAGACCACGCTCGTTCCCAACTACCACATCCTCTTCATGGGCAAGAAGGCCTCGAGCTCGGGCGCGATCAAGCCGCCGATGGCCTCCGAGCTACTCGATTACTACACGCCCGAGCAACTGCGCTCGCATTGGATTTCGCTGGGCCTGGGCGTCAAGCCCGCGAGTTTCTCGCCCAAGGTGCTTGACCCGAACGCCAACGAGAAGGCGCCCGATCCCGTCCTCAAGGAAAGTGCGCTGCTCACCAATATTTTCAATCGCATCGCGCGCTCGTGCTTCTACACGGCGCAGAAGCATTGCGACGATCGCCTGCCGCTGGGTGGGCCGAGCGAGGACGTGCGTGCCGCGTGCGAGCAAGCGGTACTCGAATATGAGGAACACATGGCCTGCTTCGAGATGCACGCCGTGATGGCGCAGATGGACGAGTTTTTGCGTGGCATCAACAAGTGGTGGGCGAGCGAGAGCCGCAGCGCGCTTGCCGAGGACGCGCCCGAAGGTGCCGTCGAGGCGCTGCTGCGTGATGCCTTCCATTATCTGCGATGCGCGACGCTGCTCATGCACCCCATCGTCCCGCGTGGCTGCGAGCTCATCTTCGAGTACCTGGTCATCGAGCCGAAGGACGCTTCGTGCGAGGCACATGATGCGGGCTTCTTCAACTGGTGCCACGTCTTCGAGCCCATCGATTTCTGGGCTACCGACGAGGAACGCGCCGTGGGGAGCAAGGCGCTCAAGGAGCTACCGCCGCGTTTCGACTTCTTCAAGAAGCATCCCAGTCAGTACGAGGATATGGCATAATACCGGTCACGTGCCCGAGTGGCGGAATGGCAGACGCGACGGTCTCAAAAACCGTTGTCCTCTGGGCGTGTGGGTTCGACTCCCACCTCGGGCACCAATAGAACATGATGTACGGGGCAGCGAGAGACTGCCCCTTTTGTCATTTCGAGCGCGGTGAATGAGGCTTGTCCTTGTCATTTCGAGCGCAGCGAACGAAGTGAGCGGAGTCGAGAAATCTCGGTTTAGTCTACGATAGGGGATGAGATTTCTCGACTTCGGGGCTTCGCCCCTTCGCTCGAAATGACAGGGGAGGGCAGTCGCGCCTCCGGTCGAAATGGCAGGGGAGCGCTACGCGCCTTCCGGTCGAAATGACGGGTGGGATGGCCAGCGGACCATCCGCTCTATACGATAGAAAACGGAGCTTCGCATGACCAACCAACATGAAGATACCGACGCGCGCGAGGACTTCTCCGACACGCCCATCATCCCCGGTCCCGATAATCCCGACCCCGACGGGCTGTTCATCGCTGAGGTGCAAGGTCGCAACAAGCGACTGCGCCAGCTCATCCAGTTCACGCACTCGTCCACGAAGGCCGCGGCCATCATGCTCGTGGCTGCCATCATCGCACTCATCGTTGCCAACACGCCCGCGCACGGGCCCTTCCTCGAGTTCTGGCACACGCAAGTCTTCGTCGGCATAGGGCCTTTTCATGGCGAGATGTCGTTTGCGCACATCATCAACGACATCTTCATGGCCGTGTTCTTCCTGCTCGTCGGCCTCGAGATCAAGTACGAGATGACGGCCGGCGAGCTCACCAACATCCGCCAGGCCATCCTGCCGATTCTCGGCGCGTTGGGCGGCGTGCTCGCGCCCATCGGCATCTACCTTGCGTTCAACGCGACGCACCCCGAGGCGTTCATGGGCTGGGGCGTGCCGACCGCGACCGACATCGCCTTTGCCCTCGGCATCCTGTCGCTTCTGGGGAGCCGCGTGCCCAACGGCGTGCGCGTGTTCCTCTCGACGCTGGCTGTCGCAGACGACATCATCGCCATTCTCGTCATTGCGATCTTCTACGGCGAGAGCCCCGATCTGTTCTGGCTGGCTGCTGCCGCCGTCGTCTTCGTCGCGCTCATCGTCATGAACCGCATGCACGTCTATTCGCTTGTACCCTACGTGCTCGTGGGCTGCGTGCTGTGGTTCTGCGTGTTCTCTTCGGGCATTCACTCGACGATTGCCGGTGTGCTGCTCGCGTTTGCCATTCCGTCGGGTTCGCGCGTCAACCTCGACAACTTCTTCGACTGGTCCAACAAGCGCCTGCGCATGGCCAACAGCTTTTACGAGGGCGACGAGACGCCGCTCGTGGCGCAGAAGGACTACATCACCACGGTCTCGAGCCTGAGCAAGATATCCAAGCAGGCGGTGCCCCCGGCCACGCGTCTTGAGCACAAACTCTATCCGTGGGTGTACTTCCTCATCTTGCCCCTGTTTGCGTTGACCAACGCCGGCGTCGCGGTGACGGGGCTCGACCTCGCGATGGTCACGTCTTCGCCGGTCGTGCTCGGCGTGTTCTGCGGCTTGATGTTTGGCAAGCCCATTGGCATCATGTTATTCAGCTTCATCACGATTAAGACGAAGATTGCGCAGCTGCCCGAGTTCGTGACCTGGCGTCACATGTTTGGTGCGTCGGTGCTCGGCGGCGTCGGCTTCACGATGGCCATTTTCGTGGCAAACCTCGCCTATGCGGATGCGATGCTCATCACCGAGGCCAAGCTCTCGATTCTGGTTGCGTCGACGGTTGCCGGCATCGTAGGCTTTGTGCTGCTGTTTCTGCAAGCCAAGGCAGATCAGAAGCGCGGCATCAGCTATGTCACCGTGGTGCCCGACGACGGAAACGTCTCGCATGCAGATGCCGAGATGGGCCGCGATTCCGAGGAGCTCGTCGATTCGCTGGGTGATGAGAAGCTTTCCGAGCGCATGCGGATGGCGCATGAAAGCGCGACCGTTCCCGGTGAGCTCAAGATCGAAGTCAAGGACGTGTAGAAGGCCAGACCTTCCGACGCTTGTGTTGGCTTAATGGGGAAAAGGCAACGGGCGAATGTCAAGACTGTTTCTTGCCGTAGGTAGTATGTATAGTACGTAGTGCTTCATCCTCTGACCCGGCTTATTGCGATGGACCGATGGCAATTCTATGGGATCCCGAGATCTTGGGTCGGAAAGGTATCCCTCGTTACGACGGTGGGGAAGCTGGAACGCCCAGTGTGGGAGCCCACCTTACAGGGTGGGTTCATCCTACCGGCAGGGGATGGGGTTGACTTAAGGGGCTGCTTTTGGCAGCCCCTTTTGCGTTTGTGGGATTGGGATGCTGGCTATCTGGCCATAGGGGCGCATTGTGTGGCAACCCGCTGTGGTACACTCTGCTCAAAATTCTGCGCTCGTGAGGATAATGGGGCAATGTCCCATTTGTGAGGAGGAATCGATGAAGGAATCACCGTCCATGGACCAGTGGCTCGCCGAGGCAAAGGCTGACGAGAGCGCACCGCGCTGCGGCATGTACCTGGCGCATAACGGCACGGTACGCGAGCTGCCCAAGAAGCTCGTGCGCGAGGGTGTCGATGACGGCACGAAGGTTACGGGCATGAACTTCAGCTATGATGCCGCTGCTGTGGATGCTGCCGTGAAGGAAGCACTTACGTGGCCGGGCATCGAGTACGTGCGCGTATGGCTCAACGAGGGTACGCTATCCGTGGGTGACGACATCATGTATGTGCTCATCGGTGGCGACATTCGCCCCAACGTGATTGACGCGCTTCAGAATCTCGTGGGCAAGATCAAGAACGAGATGGTGCAGGAAGTCGAAATCGCGGGCTAGCTTGTGCGGGTGGTAGCCTCTGCCATGGCCACGTCTGCGCCGAACTCGTGCAGGTAACGGCTTTCTTCTGGGGCAATGTTTTTCTTGTGGCGAGAATATAATTATTCTAGAATGTAGATAACGTGATTGGCACGTGTTTTAAGCGCTTGCTTGGGCTTGGCCGCCCGGTTTGCGTGTATTGGAGCTCCTAACGGAGCCAAACGAAAGGCGTTTCAAATGGCTGAAGGTACGGTTAAGTGGTTCAATCCCGACAAGGGCTACGGCTTCATCTCTCGTGAGGATGGCGACGATCTGTTCGTGCATTTCTCCGAGATTCAGATGGACGGCTTCAAGACTCTTGACGAGGGCGACAAAGTCAACTTCGAGGTGACGACGGGCCAGAACGGCAAGCTGCAGGCGAGCAACGTCACCAAGGCTTAAGTTCTCGATTCATACTGACGCCTAAAGGGCTCCGCGCAAGCGGGGCCCTTTTCGTTTAGCGGGGAGGGAGCGCACCCGATGGGGGATATCTGTCTCGGTTGCATGCGCGCTGGCAAGGATGCGCTCTTCTGGTACATAAATGGCAAGTAGGCGTACCAATGGCCGCTTAACTTGCCAAAAGCGACGTATTTGCGTGCCGTATCTCGCGAAACATGCCAGGTGAAGTCGCCGCTGGTTTTAGACAAGCAGGGCTTGCCTGTTCGCTCTCATGCTATTTCTGGGTACGAACGCCCTCGGCGGCCATGCAAAGCAACGCCACGTGGCGGATGTGCTTCTCCTGGTCACGTTGCATCTTGGCGGCTTCGCGCTGTGCCTGTGCTTCGGCGATGGAAAAGCGACAACCGCAGTAGTTCTGGCGGTACATGCCCTTCTCTCGGCTGATCCGTGTTGCCTCTTGGTAGCGGTCGCGGAAGTCACGCGCATCGACGTTGAGTCCGTGACGTGCAGCCGCCGCCTCGAGCTCCTCGAGGATGACGTCCGTCAGTTGGTACGGGCTGATGGTGAGCGTCGTTGAGATCGTGTCGAAGCCTCGCTTTTTGGCCTCGCGAGCCGTCTCCTCGAAGCGCAGTCGGTAGCAGGCACGGCAGCGAGCTTCGCGGTCGGTGCCGTATACGGCGACCTCGCGCTCCCAGGCGCTCGGATCGTAATCACCCTCGATGAGCTCGATATCCTGCGGATCGCATACATGCTCTCTGAGCGTGGAGAGACGGTGTTCGTATTCCTCGGGTGGAAAGATGTTCGAGTTGGCGTAGTGGATTGAGAACTCGACGTCTTCTTGCGCGAAAATGCGGGTAGGCTCAAGCGAACACGGCCCGCAGCAGGCGTGCAGAAGCATGCGTGTGCCGCTAGACATTGACGATGTCCTTGAGCATGGACTTGGCCTGGGATTCCGATATCTCGCCCGCCTGGTACATGGCGGCGATGTCCTGGATCTCGTCCTTGTTGCCGATGTTCTTGGCGACGAAACCGCTTACGGCAGCGGGGTCATCGGTGTTGACGCCGAGCTGGTCGGCGATGTCGATGACGGTTGCCGCCTGGCTCGTCGAGAGGCCGAAGTCCTGCGTGAGCATGCCGACGGTGCTCGTCGAGCCCGCTGGTGTGCTCACGCCCGTGACATGCGCTAGCGTCGAAAGCCCACGCTCGAGTTTGTCGATGGGGCCAGTGTTGCCGCTCACGGCGCTGTAGACGAAGAACGCGGAAAACGCGATGCAAATGACCGAGATGATGACGAATATCCCCTTGAGGATGTTCCCGAGGACCTTCACGTGTAACTCCAAACCAATGTGTGGGATTTCAAAGCATGCTAGTACAACTAGATGGGCCACATGTCAGATTGACCAATTCTGCGGCGAACGACCCCAAAATCAACACAATCGCGAAAGGACGTCGGGAGCGACCGCTATAGGCTGAAGAGACGAGAGATGGTGTCATCAGCCGGCTCGTTCAGCAAGTTGTAAAGCCTTCGTGGAACGGCGTCGTCAAGATACCTGCATAGGGTCTCTATGCTGTACGGCATGTTTCCGACGAACCAGTGCGTGACACCGCCGACTTCGGCATCTGCCAATGCCACGATCTGGAATTCCAGCTCCGGATCGAGCTTTTCATGCTTGTAGTCGACGATGGTCTCGCGCAGCGTCTGGATACGTCGGCGCTTGGCGTGTTCGAAGAGCGATTGATAACCCTCCATGCCGAAACCCCATCGATAGAGCGTGTCATGCTCGGCAAATGCGGTCGTGTTGAGGAAGTTTGCTTGGAACCAGTTGAGGGTGCGCCCCGTCTGGAAGAGGAAATGCTCGGCGATGGCGCCGTAGTGCCACTGGCATATGTCCCATTTGTCCTTGAAATGGTAGTAGAAAGTGGCGCGCGATATGCTCGCTTCGTTGCAGATCTGGGTCACGGAAATCTCGTCGAAGGGCTTCTCCTTCAGCAGCTTCTCAAAGGCGTTCACAACGGCGAGTCGAGTTTCGTTCAGATTGAACCCAAAGACCTCATTCATCATAGCCCCCTCTTCGAATTCCCCCTCTTTAATGTACTCGCCTTTATTGCCTTTTTGTGACGTTTGGACAAAAGAGCAGTTTTGTCTGATTGCTCCTGACATATGGATGGAAGTGACAAATACGCTCCGAGGAGGCGCATACGCCGACGCGTCATCCTGACAGCATGCAAGAGCTGTAAGTTGGTTTCAGGCGCTGCGGCGACATTGAGAGTTCCATGTGAAAACCGCGCTTCCTAATCTCTCAATTAGAGAACTCTGACTTTTTTGTTGGGGTCAGGCAGTTCCAATGAACTGCTTCTGGAGCATGGCAAGACATTGCCATGCAAGGAGAGAGGAGTGAGGATTATGGCAGAACATGGAGTGGAGGGCTACAACAACAGTGGCGTGTCGACGCAGCTCGTCGGCGACTACGTTGAAGTCCCGCACAAGCACCCCTGGCGTTACGAGGAGGACGGCTTGACCGTCACCCGCGGTAGCGCATGGTCGGGCCCGGGCTGCCACGATGGCTGTGGTGTCCTGCTGTACACGGACAAGGACGGCAAGTTCGTCAAGTGCGAGGGCGACCCCGAGAACCCCTACAACCGCGGACGCCTGTGCGTGCGTTGCCTGGACGTTCCCGAGGTGACCTACCACAAGGATCGCCTCCTGTATCCGATGAAGCGCGATCCCAAGGACCGTGGCAAGGACAAGTGGGAGCGCATCAGTTGGGAAGAGGCCATCGACCTGGTGGCGACGACCTTCCTCGATATCAAGGAGAAGTACGGCGCCGAGTCCGTCGTCTTCGGCCAGGGTACCGGTCGTGATATCGCCGCCTACATCACGCGTCTGTGCTGGTCGTTCGGCTCGCCCAACTACGTGCTGTTCCTGTCGGGCTGCGCCTGCTACCTGCCGCGCGTCGCCGGCATGGCTGCCACGGCCGGCTCGTTCTGGGTTGCCGACTGCTCGCAGCAGTTCGCCGATCGCTACGACAATCCCGAATACAAGGTCCCTGAGACGATGTTCATCTGGGGCAACTATCCCCTGCGCGCGAATTCCGATGGTTTTTACGGCCACTGGGTTGTCGACCTCATGAAGCGCGGTATGGAAGTCGTCATGATCGACCCCAAGGTCACCTGGCTGTCGTCCCATGCCAAGATTCACCTTCCCATCCGTCCCGGCACCGACGCGGCGCTCGCCTTGGGCTTCCTTAACATCATCATCAACGAGGACCTCTACGATCATGACTTCGTCGACCGTTGGACCTACGGCTTTGACGAGCTCGCAGAGCGCGTGCAGGAATACACGCCGTCCCGGGTCGCGGATATCACCTGGATTCCCGAGGAGAAGATCGTCGCGGCTGCCCGTCTTCTGGCCAACAGCAAGCCCGCCACCATGCAGTGGGGCGTCGCGGTCGACATGACCAAGGAGGCCCTGCCGGCTTCCCAGGCAATCGCCGCATGCTTCCAGATCACGGGTAACGTCGACGTGCCTGGCGGCATCATCGCTCCACCCGAGATTCTCAACTACGCCGGCGGCTGGGGTCGCGAGCTTTGCCCCGAAGAGACGTGGAAGAAGCGCATCGGTCTGGACATGTATCCACTGCTCAACTTCGGTTTCCAGATCGCCCAGCCCGACGAGCTGCGCCACACCATGGTGACCGGCGAGCCTTACAAGATCCATGCCACGTGGCTGCAGCAGAACAACACGCTGTCCTGCATGTCCGCCGACCCGCAGGAGACCTACGCCGGTCTCATGAACTGCGATTTCAACGTGTCGGTCGACCTGTTCATGACGCCGACCATCATGGCGACGTCCGACGTGGTGCTCCCAGCGGCGACCTTCCCCGAGCGCGACGGTATCCGCGTCGGTGACGGCGTGCAGCGCGGCGAGGTCATCAACAAGGTGTGCCAGGTGGGCGAGTGCAAGTCCGACATGGAGATCAACCTTCTGCTCGGCAAGCGCTTCAACCCGGAGGCATGGCCCTGGGAAAACGTCGACGAGATGTTCAGCGCCATGCTCGAGGCGCAGACGCCCTACAGCTTCCAGGACGTTCGGGAGAAAGGCCCCATCTACTTGCCGTTCAGCTACAAGCGTTACGAGACGGGCCGCCTGCGCGCCGACGGACAGCCGGGCTTTGGCACGCCGACGGGACGCATCGAGCTGTGGTCGACGTTCTACAATAGCGCCGGCATGGACCCGTTGCCCTACTTCGAGGAGCCGGTGCCAGGTCCCAACTCCACGCCCGAGCTGCTCGACGAGTATCCGCTGGTACTTACCACCGGCGCCCGTCCCTGGTCGCTGTTCCATTCGGAGCATCGTCAGGTCAAGCGCATGCGCAACCTCAAGAAGGAAGCCAACGTCTACATGAACCCCAAGACGGCGGAAGAGTACGGTTTGGTCGATGGCGACTGGGTCTGGATCGAGAACGTGTACGGCCGCTGCAAGTCAAAGGTCGTCGTCACGAACATCTACACCAACCCCAAGGTCATTGCCTGCGACCATGCCTGGTGGCATCCGGAAGGCGACCCCGAGAAGCTCTATGACACGCATGACCTCAACGTCAATAACCTGCTTCCGGGCATTCCCGGCAAGGCCGGATTCGGTTCCAACTACAAGACCACGCTGGTCAAGCTCTACAAGGTGACGCCGGAAGACGACACCAACGGGGCCTTCCTGACCGGCGAGGAAGGCGAGCATTCGCAGGCTCTCGACGGTAAGGGTGTCGAGGCGATCCAGGACTTGGTCGATCAGCGCAACGCCCTGGTCGCCAAGCGTGATGCCGCCAAGGCCGAAGCGGAATAGCCGCAACGAGATCAAGACGAACCACGGGGCGCGAACCGAGGCGTCGGCCTGCGCCCCGTACGAGAAGAGAGGTGCGCTATGCAAACTCCAGCTGAGCTCAACGCCCGAACGAGGGCGAAGTACGGAATGCTCATCGATTACCAGTGGTGCACGGGTTGCCACTCCTGCGAGATCGCTTGCCAGATGGAGCACGGCTTGCCCGTAGGACAGACTGGCATCATGGTCCACGACATGGGCCACTGGCCCCTCGAGGAGGGTGGCGATGACTGGCAGTTTGGCTATCTTGCCGCCCCCAACTCCGTGTGCGACACCTGCGCACACAGGCGCTCCCTGGGCAAACCGCCCACCTGCGTGCAGCATTGCCAGGCGCAGTGCATCGAATTCGGCCCCATCGATGAGATGGCCGAGAAAGCCAAGGAGCACAAGGACTACGTCCTGTTTGCCCTCGGTAAGTAAGTACGAAATGCCTCCGGCGTCTTGGGTGGGACGCCGGAGGGCACCCAATCATGGAAACAACTGGTCTTATGGGAGGGATAATGTCAATCGTGAAATATGGTGTTCTGGATAGGCAGACCACCAATACGGAGCGCTGGCTCGCCTTTGCCGCGCTTTTTCTGTTCGGCTTCACGGCCTCATGCAACCTCTTCAAGGCATCTCCGATTATGCCCGTGCTAGGTTCCGCCCTGGGAATCGATGCCGCCATGATCGGACTCATCATGACCTTCTATTCGATTGCCGCCGTCATCTTCGCGCCCATTGGCGCGCTTGTCATGCGCAAGGTCGGTGTCAAATTCATGGTCGTGGCATCCTGCATCATCATGATCATCGGTACCCTCATTAGCTGGCTAGCCGGTGATAACGCTGCCATTTTCTTTACTGGACGTGCTATTGAGGGCGTTGCCTATGGCCTAATTTGCGTTTGTGGTCCCAATATCTTGCCGAGGCTCTTCCCACGCAAGCAGATGGGTATGGCCGTTGGCATCTGGTCACAGTGGATTCCCTGCGGAACCATCATCGCGTTCTTTACGGCTCCGGTTATATTCGATGCGACTGGCGCATGGCAGAATATCTGGCTCGCGACGTTGATCCTAGAGGTTATCGCTCTCATCGGGCTTGTCGTGTTCGTGAAGATGCCCGCGAAGAACGAGAACACGATTGTTGCGGGCAATGCCGATGTCGAGGCGAAGCACGGCAAGCAATTCCCGGCTTCGGGCTTTGTCGTCTGCGGTATCTTCCTCATCTGGGTATACGTCTACGTCGTCAATATTAACGGCATGTATCCGACCTTCCTGATGGAGGAGAAAGGCATGAGCATGTTCGACGCCTCCATGCTGCCGAACTGGCTTGCCATCATCACCATTCCATTGGGAATCGTCGCAGGTGTCATATCCGACAAGTTCCCCATTCGCAAGAAGTCCCTTGTGGTCTTCTATATCATCGGCGCCCTGATTTTCTTCTTCCTGGCCTTCACGCCGGGCAAGGACGCCTCCAGTGCATGGGCCTTCTGCATCATCATGGGCATCTGCGCCTCGTTCATCCCAACCTACACTCGAGGCATTACGCCGCTGCTTTGCACGGACTCGATGAAATGCGACATGGCCCTGATGGTCATGGCGCTCGTTACTGGTATTGCACAGTGTCTTGCGTTCCTCGCTTCCACGAGCGTCGCCGTGCTCGGTTGGTTTGCCAATTCGCAGTTCATTTGTGCTCCGCTCATGCTCATCGCCGCTATCGTCGTCCTCATCTTCGTCAAAGACGATAAAGCCGTCGTCGAGATTCGTGAGCTCGAAGAAGCCGAAGCTCTTGCTGAGAAGAAGTGCGATACAAGCAATGCCGAATAAGTTGTAGTCCCTTTCCTCATGATGTCGGGCGTGTTCCCTCCTCTGGCAATGGCGCGCCCGGCATCACCTTTGCGGACTTCGAGGAACTTCGCGGCCCGAGGGCTTGATGCCCCCGGGTCGCTTGTCTCTTACGGGAAACGAGGAGAAACCATGTCTTGCGGATACGCTTGCGTCGGGTGCGGAAAATGCACGGGAACGCCTAAGCCCATGCTCGTAATGGGAACATGCCCCGCTTGTGGGCATCGGAACGCCAGCGATGCGATGCACTGCGACGAATGCGGGCGTCCACTGCCCCCAAGGCCCGGCATGGCCACTGCCAAACCGGTAGGTGCGGAAGACGGAGGCGGGAGTGGCTCCCGCTAGTTGTGTGAGCTGAATGCCCGGCTGCGAGACGGTGTCATACGTGCCATACTGACGCACGACGCTACGGACGGAGACCTTTCATGATTACGATATCGAGCATATTCGAGATGTTGTTTCTCATAGGCTTCGGGCTCTCCTGGCCCATGAATATCGTCAAGGACATTCGCGGGAAGACCTCCAAGGGAAAGAGCCTTATGTTCCTGGTCTTCGCGCTCTTTGCCTATGCCTGCGGAATCCTCTCGAAGCTCACCGCCGAGACCATCTCCTTCGTCCTAATCTTCTACATCATCAACGCCGTGATGGTTGTAATCGACACCGTCTTCTGGTTTGTGAATCACAAGCGCGATCTCATGTACGATGCCGAAGGGCAGGTATGCATCGAGGTCGTGGAGGAGATAACGTGCCCCTACGGATACGAGTGCGAAAGGCTCATCGTCGCGAGTGGCAAATAGGCTGTGGGAACGGTCGGCGTGGTAGTATAGCTATCTGGACACGACGAACGTTACGCTCGCCTTGCCCGTCACGTATTGGTAGAAGCAATTAATGAGACAGTTACTCTGAGCAACTGTCTCATTTTGAGGGTGTCGATGAAGACCGAAGATTTTGATTACGAATTACCCGAAAAGTTCATAGCGCAGCAGCCGGCCATTCCGCGTGATTCCTGCAAGCTCATGGTTGTGAGCCGCGATGGAATCCTCGAACATCGCGTCTTTCGCGATATCGGGGAGTATCTGCATCCGGGTGACCTGCTCGTCGTGAATGAGACGCGCGTGCTGCCGGCTCGCTTGCTTGGTCATAAGAAGGGTACGGGCGGAGCAGCCGAGGCATTGTTGCTCGACAAGGTGGCAGATGCGCCTGATACCGCTGATGAGCAGACCTGGAATTGCCTGGTCAAGCCCGGCAAACGCCTCAAGACATGCGCGCGCATGGAGTTCGAGCATGACGGCGAAGTCGTGCTCGAGGGCGAGGTCATGGGAATCGACGAGGCGAATGGTTCGCGGTCGGTGCGCTTTACGACGCCGGGGGCCATGAGCGTCGACGAAGCCATTCATTTGGTGGGCCATACACCGCTACCGCCCTATATCAAGGAATACGCCGGTGATG
The DNA here is from genome assembly GCA_003149935.1 of Coriobacteriia bacterium. NCBI lineage: Bacteria > Bacillati > Actinomycetota > Coriobacteriia > Coriobacteriia bacterium. The sequence continues at coordinate 59,577 of QAMH01000004.1, forward strand.
ACGAGTTCTACCAGACCGTTTACTCGACCGAGGAGCGAAGCGCTGCGGCACCGACAGCCGGTCTGCATTTTACGGTTGGGCTTCTGGATGAGCTGAAAACCGCCGGCGTTGATATTGCGAGCGTGCATTTGGAGGTGGGGCTCGATACCTTCCGAATCGTATCGGAGGACGATCCGCTCGACCACGAGATGCATACCGAGCTCTACACCGTTCCACCCAAGACGGTGCGGGCGATCAAGGAAGCCAAGGCACGCGGCGGCCGGGTCATTGCCGTGGGCACGACATCGGTGCGCTCGCTCGAGAGCGCGGCGGCTGGCGGTGCGCTCGAACCGTGCACGCGGGCGGCCACGAGTCTCTACATCCTGCCAGGTTACGAGTTCAAGGTATGCGACGCCATCATCACCAATTTCCATGTGCCCAGAAGCACGCTCATGATGCTCGTGAGCGCGTTTTCGGGACGCGAGACGATCATGGATGCTTACGAGACTGCCAAGACCGAGGGTTACCGGTTCTTCAGCTTCGGCGATGCGATGCTGCTGCTGTAGAGGAGCTGATAGATGGCACGGGAAGGGGCGCCGCCAAGTTCTCGGAGAGCGTGTCGATGGGACTGCGTAGAACGCTGTCGAGATGACGGCAGATGACATGTTGAGGAGCTAAGCCGAGGTCTAAGGGAGCGCGCCGTAAAGACCGCGAAGCGGGCTGTCGGGAAGCGACCGTCGAGGCGATGCTCCTCAACATGTCATAAGCAAGACAAGGAGTATTACGTGTTCGAATACGATCTGATAGCGACTGACCCCGTATGCGCGGCGCGCCTGGGCTGCCTGCACACGCCCCATGGTGACGTCCAGACGCCGATCTTCATGCCCGTGGGCACGCAGGCAACTGTCAAGGGCATCACCAATCCCCAGCTCGAGGATCTGCACGCGCAGATCATCCTCGCCAACACCTATCATCTGTATTTGAGGCCGGGTATCGACATCATTCGCGAGGCTGGAGGCATTCACGGCTTCATGCATTGGGACCATCCCGTGCTCACCGACAGCGGCGGTTTCCAGATCTTCTCGCTTGCCGATACCCTCGAGCTCGATGCCGATGGCGTGAACTTCCGCTCCATCGTGGATGGCTCCAAGCACCGCTGGACGCCCGAGGACAACATGCGTGTGCAAGAGGCCATTGGCGCCGACATCATCATGCAGCTCGACCAGTGTACGCATTACCCGGCGACCAAAGAGGAGGTCGCCGCGGCCGTGGAGCGTTCGGCGAGCTGGGCGGCCCGGTGCAAGGCGGCACATACGCGCGAGGACCAGGCACTGTTCGGCATCGTGCAGGGTGGCGTCTTCGAGGACCTGCGTCTCGAGAGCGCCCAGCGTGTAAGCGAGCTTGATCTGCCGGGCTACGGCATCGGCGGATACTCCGTGGGCGAGGATCACGAACTCATGCTCGCGCAGCTGGGCACGGTCACGGCTGCGCTGCCGGCAAACAAGCCGCGCTACCTCATGGGCGTGGGCAACCCCACGACCCTCGTGCGCGCGGTGGCCTTGGGCGTCGACATGTTCGATTGCGTGCTGCCCACTCGCACGGGGCGCATGGGCACGGCGTTTTCGAGCACGGGTCGCATGAACATGCGTAACGCCAAATATGCGCGTGACTTTGGTCCGCTCGACGAGCAATGCACGTGCCCGACCTGTCGCAACCACACCCGCGCCTACATTCGACACCTCGTGAAGATGGACGAGATGCTTGGCGGGATTCTGCTCTCGATTCATAACGTGCACTTCCTGCTCGATCTCATGCGACGTGCCCGCGAAGCTATCGCCGCTGGCGAGTATGCGGCCTTCGAGCGCGCATGGATGGAGTCGGAGGCCGCTAACGATTACTAGAGGTATGCTGACGAGAATTGCCGTTTGGGGCACGTTTCGCCGAGCCAAGTCAACTTGAACCTCCGAGTCAGCTTGGGTTCCTATGGCTTTGCCCGAAATGACAGAGGATTTCCATGCTTGCGTTCTCGTGTTGTAAGATGCGGTGTCTATACTGTTGACCACGTTGTAGCGAATGGCGCATCGCGCCTGTTCATACGAGGAAAGGGGCCTTTTATGGCAACGTCATATGGGGCTTTAATCGCAAAGCGCGTCGCGGGTGTGTTTCTGGCAATCGCACTCGCCGTTTCGTTCATGCCGTTGACCGCATGGGCGCAGACCGCTCAGGTCGAGGAGCCCGCGGCCCAGGAGGCCGTGGCATCCGATGCTGACGCGGGTCTCGTGGCCCAGGCAAATGTTGCCCAGGGACATTTTGGTACCTGTAACTGGAGACTCGAATCCTCGGGACGTCTCGTCATCGAACCGGATGGCAGTGCCAGTGGTGGCGACCTTGGGGATATCCACTACAACTTTCATAGTGGCGTCGTGAGCGGTGCGGCGGAGTCGAACGCCCCGTGGTATCCCAGGCGCGATAGCATCACGTCCGTCTATATCGCCCCCGGTGTCAGGGGCAACAACACGATGACGGGCCTGTTCTACAATTGCAAGAACCTCACGAACGTCAACATCGCCAACCTCGACACTTCCAAGGTTCGCTATGCAGGTGGCATGTTTGACGGCTGCACCTCGCTTGCCTCGTTCACCATGCCCAACTTCAATTTCAATAACGTCACGGACATCAAGTACATGTTCTACGGCTGCACGGGGCTCAAGAGCCTCGATCTGCGTTATATCGACACCTCGAAGGTTGTCGTCATGGATCGCATGTTCTACGGATGTTCGGCTTTGACCTCGCTCAACCTGAGCGGTTTCAAGACGACGGCGGCAAAGCAGATGTTCGAGATGTTCCGCGGTTGTTCGTCGCTCGCTTCGGTGGACGTCTCGGGATTCGATACGAAGAACGTGACCGAGATGTGGAACATGTTCCGCGACTGCTCGTCGCTCACCGACCTCGACCTTTCCGCGTTCAAGACCGATAGCCTGACGAACATGCGCGACATGTTCTACGGGTGCTCTTCGGTCAAGTCCATCGACATCTCCGGCTTCCGGGTTTCGACTGGTTGCGATCGCGGATCCTCGCTGTTCTACGGTTGTCCTGCTCTCGAGCGTGTGAGCGTGGGCGATGGCTGGACCTTCCAGGGCAGTGGCGGTTTGGGGACTTCGCTGCCCACGGCAACCTGGCTCTCTGGTGCCACCTCCAAGACCTTCACCGCTCGCCAGATTGCCGACGAGCGAAACAACATGGCCGACGTGTACGTGAAGTACCGTCCTTCCACACCGGGTCCCATCATCAGCTATGGTGACGGTCAAAACTGGGCGCATGGTTCCATGGGCGGCGCGGCGTTCCGTTCGACGGGCAAGCTCGCCGACCTCTCGTGCGTGCGCGTGGACGGCAAGATCATCGCCCGCGGCAACTATGAGCAGCGCGATGACGAGGGATCGACGCTCGTCACGCTCAAGCCCTCGTATCTGGAGACGATTGACAACGGGACGCACACGATCGATCTCGTGTTTGCCACGGGAACGGCGAGCGCCAGCTTTAGCGTGAGCGGCAACACGTCGGGTACGGTTCTCGATCCTGTCACCATGTTCCGCCTGTACAATCCCAACAGCGGCGAGCACTTCTACACCTCGAGCACCGTCGAGCGTGACAACTGCGTGAGCGTCGGTTGGAACGATGAGGGTGTGGGCTGGGTGGCGCCTGCCGCCGGAGACCCGGTCTACCGTCTCTACAATCAGTACGGTGGCGAGCACCATTACACGACGAGCGTCGTGGAGCGAGACAATCTCATCAGCGTGGGCTGGAACGACGAAGGCGTGGGCTGGTACTCGGGTGGATCCGTGCGCCTGGATCGCCAGTACAACCCCAACGCCTACGCGAACAACCATAACTATACGTCAAGCGCCGTCGAGAAGGAGAATCTCCTAAGCTTGGGATGGCAGGACGAAGGTACCGCCTGGTACGGCGTGCGGTAGGCCTGCAAGAGCGGCTTTACGCTGGGTCGGCAGCGTTGAGGCGCAGGGCGCAGGCCTGAAGCTCGTCGGCGAGTGCGGGCGTGATGGGCTCGGGGAGCTCCCCGCCCGATTGCAGGGCCTCGTCGAGGGCGAGCATGCGACGCACGAAAGCCTCGTTATCGGCATCGAACATGCGCAGGCGCCGTGCAGCGGCAAGACCGGCGTCAATGTCGTTTGACTGCGCGACACGGCGCAGGTGCAGAATTACGAGGTTGACCGAGCCGTGAAAGCGGCGCTCGATGGGGACTTCGGTCTGGGGCATGCGCGTTCGCCTTCCTTAGTCGAGGATAGCGTCGATTTTGGCGACCTTGCTCGTCATGGTATTTGTGTGACCAGGACGGATGTCAGCCTTGAGGATGACTTCGGTGCGAATGCCGCGCTCCGCCAGGACGAAGGTCGCGTCCTTTACGACTCGCATGACCTCGTCATATTCACCTTCGATCTCGGTAAACATCGAATTGGTACGCGAGGGGAGTTCCGAATCGCGGATGACGCGTATGACTTCGGCCACGTATTCGGATAGCTCCTCGCCTTCGCCGAAGGGCGCGATGGCGACGGCAACAAGCGCGTTCATGCTAGGCCTCCTCGAGGGTCAGGGGATTGGCGGCGATGTCTTCGGGTGTGGCGCGATACAGCTCGTCGAGGAATGCGACCTTGAAGCTTGCGGGTGCGTCCGTGTGAGCGGCTGCTCGGATTGCGGCGAGGTTGAAGGCCGCGCTTGCGGTAAGGGCTGCGGTAAAGGGGTCGGCACAGGCGGCATATACGGCGGCAACGCCTCCGAGTGCACAGCCGAAGCCGGTCACTTTCTCCATGAGAGGTGACCCGCCTTGGGAATGGGCAACAAGCTTCCCATCGGTGATGAGATCGATGGGCCCGGATACGGCGACAGCGCCTTTGATGTGGCGAGCGAGTGCGATGGCAGCGTCACGAGCGCCATCGACGCTGTCGGTGGAGTCGACGCCCTTAACGCCACTGGTTGCATAGTTACCTTCGAGTCCCCAGAGCTTAGCGAGCGCGATGGCTTCGGAGGCGTTACAGCGAATGATGGTGGGCGTGTGTTCCTTCATATGCGCAAGGATGTGTCCGCGCACCTCGCCCAGGCCAATGCCGACGGGATCGAGTACCCAAGGCGTTTCATGTTCGCATAGGGCGGTTGCGGTACGGCACATTGCCTCTTCGTGGGAGGGTAGGAGTGTGCCCACGTTGATGTAGAATGCCCCGGATTGCGCACCCAGGGCTTCGCCCTCATCGGGCAGATAGACCATCGCGGCAGATCCACCAGCCGCAAGCTGCGCGTTTGCGACAAAGTCGACGGTTACGTAATTGGTAATGGAGCCCGCAAGCGGCGTGCTCTCTTTGACGGCGGATACGGCGGCAAGGATGCGTTCGCGTGTTTGGTCGAGACATTGCATCGGGTTTATCTCCATTCTGGGTAGGGGTGCGAGTTCTCATTCTAGCGCACGGGGGAGATTTCTCCACTCCGCGGCCTGACGGCCGCTCCGGTCGAAATGACAGGGGAGGCGTGGCTTACCTCGCGGACCAGACAAATGTGCCCCGGCGACTTTCGTCTGGTAGACTGCGACGCATGGACGACAAGCCGGCATATGAGTATCCGTTCTTCTCGCACGAGTCGTGTGAGTACTTTCCCTGTCACGAGGGCATTGCCCCGGACGAGTTCAATTGCCTGTTTTGCTACTGTCCTCTCTATGCGCTCGGACCGCGTTGTGGTGGGGATTTCACCTATACCGATGCCGGTGTCAAGGATTGTTCTGCGTGCACGTTGCCGCATCGCGCGGATGCCGGCACGCGCTTGGTGATGGAGCATCATGACGAGCTCAAGGAACTTTCTAAAAAGTGATAAAGGTTGCCTATGTCATTCATCGGAGAATAATACGCGTAAACCGATTTTTTGCATGTATTTGCCGCTGCTAACACACATATTATTAAACTAGATCATATGGAAGAAGCGGGGAAGACAGACAAGGTGTTTCAGTCGATCGAGTGCTCGGATGCCCTCGAACGCTTTCTCTCTTCCGATGAAGGTGCTGGGTCGGGTTACGGTGTTGCCGCATATGTCGGCACGAGTTTCGTCATCTGCCGCATCTACGATCTCCAGACAAACGAGTTGCTCGCCACGCTGCAAAAATCAGGTGACTTTGCCTCGCTTTCGGGCACAAAGCTCAAGAATACGCTGGCTGATGTGCTCGATGAGCTTGCCGAGCAAGCGCATGTCTCGCTTTCAAAGATTAACGTTGCCGTTGTGAGTGGCACGACAGCCATGGAAAGCAAGGTTGCCGGTCTCGAGCAGCCCGAGCTTCTACATGACCTCGAGGAGGAGCTGGGGGAGTTCGGCCGCGATGTCGAGTACATGCTCGCCGGATCGAACTCGATTGCCGTCGGACAAGCCTACTTCGTGCCGTGTCTTGCCGCGGAGGTGGGCGGCGATGTCATCTGCAACTTGCTTGCCATCGACATACTCGGCGCCGATAAGCCACAGCTCATCGTCAACACGGGCTCGCGCGGGACGTCCGGCATCGTGCTCGTGTACGGCAGCAAAGACAAGCTTTCGGTATGCGTCGTCCCCGACGGCGTCAGCACCAAGGACGCCATGGGCCGCCTGCTTGAGGTGTGCCAGGCCGAGCTTGGGCATATCGAGCGCATGCTCGTGTCGGGCGATGTCGATGTCGAGGTTCCGTCCGAGCTTAGCGACAAAGCGCAGCGTGTGCCCGATGTCGCGATTGAGGGAACGAGCGCCGTGCTGCTGAGCGAAGCGGCCGAGGATGAACTCTGCCGCATCGTGTCCTCGTGCAACATCATCGAGGTATAACAAGCTGCAGAAATAATAGGTATACTCCATCACTCTACTGTGATAGAGTGATGGATGTTGCGCTATAGTGTGCAATCACGCGATTTGAAGGAGAACGCACGATGATTCCCAAAACGCCGCGCGGCTTTCGCGACGTGCTGCCCACCGAAGCGGCATGGCGACGCTCGACGAGCGATGTCGTTTGCAGGCAGTTTGAGCTGTGGGGCTATCAGCCCATCGAGACGCCGGCCGTTGAGCTTGCCGCCGTGCTCGATGAGGCGCGTAGCCTCGATAACACGGCCGCACAGTTTACGACGAGTGCCGAAGCGCCATTTCGCTTCTTCGACAGTGACAGCAACCTCGTCGTGTTGCGTCCGGATGTGACCATTCCCGTGGCGCGTTTGGCCGCGACGCGCCTGCGCGAGAAACCCGGTCCGTTCCGCTTTTACTATAGCGAGCCCGTCTTCACCGAGTGTGCGTCCACATATGGCCAGGAACGTCAGTTCACGCAGCTGGGCATCGAGTTCATCGGACGCGCGGGCTATATCGCCGACGCCGAGGTTCTGAGCGTGTGCATGGAGGCGCTCGCGGCGGCTGGCGTGCGTGACTTCACCGTGGCCATAGGCACGGTCGGCGTGCTCAACGCGCTCGTGCGCTCGGCATGCGACGATGACGTGTGGCGTGACCAGGTGCTGCGCGCCTTCCACAAGTCCGACATGGTCGCCGTGGACGCGCTCAGCTGCGCCGATGGCGTCAAGCCAACGTACGGGAAGGCTATCGCCCAGCTCGCACGCATACGCGGCGGGGCGGAGGCATTCGAGGCCTGCCGTGCGATTTGCGAGCCGCTCGGCTGCGTCGATGGGCTCGACGAGCTCGAGAGGACCTACGAGCTGGTTATCGCCAATACGCGAAATGGCAAGCTCATCGTCGATTTTTCGATTGTCTCGTCCTTCGACTACTACACCGGCCTCGTCTTCAAGGCGTACGCGCCGCAAGTACCGGCTTCGCTTGCAAGTGGCGGACGCTACGACACCACGCTTGCGGCCTTTGGGCGCAATGAGCCGGCTGCTGGCTTTGCCATCGGCCTGGAGCGCGTCCTGGCCGCCATCGAGGCCCAAGGTGCTACGCCACCGGATACGCGCGCACAGGAAACGCTGCGTGGCGATGATCCCTATGAGCTCTTCGCCCGTGCTGCCGAGTTGCGCGAGCAGGGCATTCGCGTCGAGTTGGGTGGTGAGTAGCATGGAGCAGAGGAACTTGCGCATCGCCGTGTCGAAGGGCTCGCTCTTCGGCGACGCGGTGGAGCTGCTGACCGAGGCGGGCCTGGACACGACGGGCCTGGCCGATCCGGGTAGGCGCCTTATCATCTCGAACCCCGGCGTCGACTTCATCATCGTGCGGCCGACGGATGCCCCGGTCTTCGTCACCTACGGCGGAGCCGACTGTGGCATTTGCGGCAAGGACACGCTCGTCGAAGCAGGGCTTTCGGTCATGGAGCTCGTGGACCTCAAGTTCGGATACTGCCGCTTCATCGTGGCCGAGCCCGAGGAGCGCCGTGGCATTGCCGAGGAGAATTACGAGCGCCTCGGGGTGCTGCGCATCGCCACGAAGTACCCCAACATCACGCGCTCGTTCTTCGAGAAGAAGGGCGTGCAGGTCGATGTCATCAAGATGCATGGCAATATCGAGCTCGCGCCGCTTGTGGGCATGGCCGATCGCATCGTCGACATCACGGCGACGGGCACGACGCTGCGTGAGAACAACCTGCGTATCGTTGACGAGGTGCTTTCGTCAACCGCGCGTTTCATCGCAAATTCCGCATCTGTGCGCACCGATGCGCGTGTGCGCGAACTGGCGGCGCGACTCGAGGACCTGACGCGTGATCGTGACGTGAGCTTGAGTTGAGACAACGTGCCTGGCACGCTGTCTCATATTGTGGACAAAAGACTCGTTTTGACGAGGGAAGGACGGAAGATGAGGACGATCGTACTGGAAGAGGGGCAGAGCTTCGATGCGTCACTGCTCGAGAGGGACAGCGCATTCGATGCCGAGGCGCTCAAGGCGGCCACCGACATCGTCGACACCGTGCATCGCGAGGGTGATACGGCCCTGCGTGCGTATTCGGAGCGTTTCGACGGCGTGACGCTCGAGGAGCTCGAGGTGAGCGAGGAGGAAATCGACTCTGCGCTCGAGACAGTGGACGAGGAGTTCCTGCGCTCGATCGAATATGCGGCCGACCAGATCGCCGATTTCCACCAGCGTCAGCTGCAGCAGTCGTGGTTCACGACGCGTGACGACGGTGCCATCACCGGCCAGCGCTTCACGGCCCTCGAGCGTGCGGGCATCTACGTGCCCGGCGGTCGCGCCCAGTACCCCTCGACCGTGCTCATGAACGCGATTCCGGCATCTGTAGCCGGCGTGGACGAAATCATCATGTGCACGCCGCCGTCCAAGGACGGCACGGTCAATCCCTACACGCTCGCCGCCGCGTCTGTGGCTGGTGTGGACCGCATCTTCAAGGTGGGCGGGGCCCAGGCCATCGCCGCGATGGCCTATGGCACCGAAACGATTCCCAAGGTCGATAAGGTGACCGGGCCGGGTAATGCGTTCGTTGCGGCTGCCAAGAAGCTTGTCAACGGCGACGTTGGTATCGACATGATCGCCGGTCCCTCCGAGGTGTGCGTGGTGGCCGATGAGAGCGCCGTGCCCGAGTTCATCGCCATCGACCTCATGGCGCAGGCCGAACATGACCCAAAGGCAACATGTTACTTAATCACGACCGAGGAGGGCATGCTCGATGACGTCGACGCCGCGCTCGAGACGCTGCTCGAGCAGTCTCCGCGTCGCGAGATCACCGAGGCATCGCTCGAACATGGGCTCGTCGTCGTCTGCAAGACGCTTACGCAGGTCTTCGAGACGGTCAACGTGATCGCGCCTGAGCACCTCGAGATCAACATGTCTGACCCATGGGAGCTTCTGGGGGCGGTACGCAATGCCGGCGCCATCTTCCTCGGCCCCTGGACGCCCGAGGCCGTGGGCGATTATGCTGCAGGCCCCAATCACACGCTGCCGACCGGCGGCACCGCCGCGTTCTCGAGCCCGCTTTCGGTCGATGACTTCGTGAAGCGCTCTTCGGTACTGAGCTATTCCTTCGATGCGCTCGAGGCTGACGCTGACGCCGTCATGACCATGGCAGCTCGCGAGGGGCTCTGGGCGCACGGGCGCTCGGTTGACCTGCGTCTCAAGTTCATGGAGTACGTGACCGACCAGTTGGCTGGCGAAGACGAAGAGCACGAATGCGGTTGCGGTTGCGACCATGACCATGGCGAGGAGTAGACGCGCATGAGAGAGGTGCGGCGTAGCGCCGACGCGCTCGTGGGGATGCTTCCCTACGACCCCAAGTACAAGAAAAGCAATACATTGCTTTCTGCAAACGAGAGCCCGCTCAACGTGCCTGATGAGGTGCTTGAAGCGGTTATCGAGCGCATGCGCACGCTCGACTTCAACCGCTACCCCGACCCGCTCGCCAATGCGCTGCGCGTTGCGATCGCCGAATGGCATGGCCTCAAGGCGGCTAACGTGCTCGTTGGCAATGGTGGTGACGAGCTTCTCTACGATATCTTTGCCGCCTGGGGAGGCCCGGACCGCGCGCTCTTGACTTTTCCACCCACGTTCTCTGCGTACGAAACGAACGCGGTGCTCACGAACACGCAGGTTATCAACCTGCCGCGCAGCCAGGATGACTGGTCCATTGACGTGGATCGCGCCTGCGAGCGCCTGGCCAAGGGCGACATCGACATCGTCGTCATCACGAACCCGAACAATCCGACGGGTACGCTGACGCCGCTCGAGGACATTCGTCGCATTCTGGACGCGAGTGATGCGCTCGTGCTCGTGGACGAGGCATACGGCGAGTTTGCGGATGAGAGCGCGGCCAAGCTGCTCGACGAGTACGAGAACCTGCTCATCCTGCATACTTTCTCGAAGGCGTACCGCTGTGCGGGTATCCGCCTGGGGTATTTCCTCGGCAATCCGAGCGTGATCAACGAGTTCAAGAAGGTGCGCCAGCCCTATTCGGTCGATGCGATCAGCCAAATCGTGGGCGAGGAGGTCGTGCGTCATCGTGAGCTGTTTGCAGAGGGTATTGCGCAGACACGCGTCGAGCGCGATCGCCTCATTGCGGCGCTCTCGCAGCTCGACAAGGTCACGGTGTATCCGAGCGAGGCTAACTTCGTGATGCTCAAGCTTCCGTTTGCGGTGCGCACCTGGAACGACCTGGACGAGAAGCATTCGGTGCTCGTGCGCAACGTGTCGGGGGAGAATCACCTGGCTGGTTGTCTGCGCGTGACGGTGGGCACTCCCGAGGAAAACGATCGCTTCCTCGACGCGCTCAAGACGGAGCTCGACGACTTGGCGAATCAGCGGTAGGGGACGGGTTCAGGAGCATGTTGCTTGCCAATGATTCGCACCCGAAGCACGAAAAAGGCGAGGCCGCTGCGGAACTCGCGCGCAAGAACTGCGCGCTCAGACAGTCCTCGCAAGACCGCCTCGCCTTTTTCGCGCTTCTGCTCATCGGGCTTCGCAACATGCTCCTGAACCCGACTAAGCTGGCAGTATTCAGTTATTGAAAGAAAGATAGATAATATGGATCGAATTGCTGAGATTACGCGTACGACGCGCGAGACGGACATCACGATACGACTCGACCTCGATGGCACGGGAGTTACCGACATCGACACCGGCGTGCCGTTCTTCGATCACATGCTCGACGCCTTCGGACGTCATGGGCTCTTCGACCTGTACGTGCGCTGCACGGGTGACGTCGACGTCGAGGCGCATCATACGGTCGAGGATTGCGGCATCGTGCTCGGGCAGTGCTTTGCGCAGGCGCTTGGCGATTGTCGCGGCATCGTGCGTTATGGTTCGATCATCTTGCCGATGGACGAGGCGCTTGTCATGGCGGCCGTCGACATTTCCGGCCGCGGCCAGTTGCACTACGACGTCGAGATGACTTGTCCGTTGCTCGGCACCTTCGACGTGACGCTCGCGCAGGAGTTCTTCATCGCGTTGGCTGCCAATATGGGCGCTACGCTCAACATCCGATCAGTGACCGGGCGAAATATGCATCACATCCTCGAGGCGGCCTTCAAGGCGGCAGCACGTGCCATCAGCGCGGCCGTGGCCATCAACCCGCGCATCGCCAACGAGGTCCCCTCGACCAAGGGAGTGCTGTAATGGCCGCCACGATTGCCGTCGTCGACTACTGCAAGGGCAATTTGGCTAGCGTGCAGCGCGGCCTTGCCGATGCGGGTTACGATGCGCGCATCACTGACAGCCCCGCTGACATCTTGGCCGCCGATGGCGTGGTGCTGCCTGGTGTGGGCGCTTTCACCGATGCGATGACGACGATGGAGACAAGCGGCCAGGCCGATGCGCTGCGCAAGGCCGTGGCTGATGGGGTGCCTTTCCTCGGCATCTGCCTGGGGATGCACCTGCTCTTTGATTGGGGCGACGAGGGCCAGCCTGAGGGCGAGCGTCTGGCGGGGCTGGGCGTGTTGCCCGGCCATATCGAGCGCATGGCGGCGTTCGACGCGACGGGGGTTAAGCACAAGATTCCGCACGTGGGCTGGAACTCGGTTGAATACGTTGACGGGCCAACGCGCCCCGAGGACGTCGCACGCCTCTTCGACGGCATCGAAGATGGCGAACACTTCTACTTCACGCATTCATATTGCGCAGTTCCCGATGACCAGAGCGATTTGGTGGCGACGAGCGAGCACGCGTGGCGTTTTGCCTGCGCCGTGGCGCGCGACAATGTCTTCGGAGTGCAATTCCATCCCGAGAAGTCCTCTCACCTGGGATTACGGTTGCTCGAGAACTTCGGCGGGATTGTCGAAAGCGTATAAAACTGCTCAGAGTTGGATGTTTTGACTAAGAAAGTGCATTTGACCAAGATACGGGAAGAAACGGCAGGTAGATCATGATTCTCGTCCCCGCAATCGACATTCTGGATGGACGTGCAGTGCGCCTCAAGAAGGGCGACTATGCGCAGGTGACCGTCTACAACGACGATGCCGTGGCACAGGCACATCTCTTTGAGGAAGCGGGAGCACAGCGTATCCATATCGTTGACCTCGATGGTGCCCGTGATGGAGCGCCCACCAACATGAACATCATCGCGCGCATCGCCCGCGAGACGAACGTCGAGATCGAGATCGGCGGTGGCATTCGCAGCATGGAGACGATCGAGCGCTATCTCGATGCAGGGGCGACGCGGCTCGTACTTGGCAGTGCACTCGTGCGCGATCCCGAGTTTTGCGAGCGCGCCGTGGCAGCTCATGCTGATAACATCGTCGCCGGCATCGATGCCAAGGATGGCATGGTGGCCATCGAGGGCTGGTGCGAGGGGACGAGCACGCCGGCGGCGGAACTCGTGGCCGAGCTCAAGGATCGGGGTATCCACGAGCTCGTCTACACTGACATCGCGCGCGATGGCATGCAGACGGGTATCGACGCGGCTGCCTACGGGAGGCTTGCGCAGGTCGCGGGTTTTCCAATCACGGCATCCGGTGGCGTGGCCACGCTCGCGGATATCTACGCGCTCGGAGAGCTTCCCGCAGGTAGCATCGACGGTGTCATTACCGGTCGTGCCATCTATGAGGGCGCCTTCACTGTCGAAGAGGGTGTCGCAGCCTGCAAGGAGGCGAGTGCGCGATGCTGACCAAGCGTGTCATCCCGTGCCTGGACGTGAAGGACGGACGCGTCGTCAAGGGTGTGAACTTCGTCAACTTGCGCGATGCGGGAGATCCGGTCGATCTGGCCAACGCCTACGACGAACAAGGTGCCGACGAGGTCATCTTCCTCGATATTACTGCCACACACGAAGGGCGTAAGACGACCATCGCAATGGCATCGCGTGCGAGCGAGGAGGTGCACATTCCCTATGCTGTGGGCGGTGGTTTCAAGTGCGTCGATGATATGCGGCAGATGATTGCCGCGGGTGCTGACAAAGTCTCGCTCAACTCCGCTGCATTGGCTGATCCTTCGATCATCACCGCAGGAGCGCTTGCGTTCGGCAGCCAGGCGATTTTGGTTGCTATTGACGCCAAAAGGGCATCGGATGGCTCGGATAGGTGGACAGCATACGTGCACGGGGGTCGTAAGGACACGGGTATCGACGCTATCGAATGGGCCCGTGAGGCGGCACGTCGCGGTGCCGGCGAGATTCTGCTCACGAGCATGGACTGCGACGGCTCGAAGGACGGTTTCGACATCGCGCTCACGCGCACGGTCGCACGCGCGGTCGATATCCCCGTCATCGCGAGTGGCGGCGTGGGCAAGCTCGAGCACTTCGCCGAAGGTATCATCGAAGGCGAAGCTGATGCCGTGCTTGCTGCGAGCGTCTTTCACTTCGGGGAGCTCACGGTGCGCCAGGTGAAGGAGTACATGGCGAAGCAGGGAATACCCGTGCGGCTGTGATGCGAATACGGGGTATCTGCTGAGGCTCGCGGTAAGCGTGACATGGCATACGCCAGAGCTCAGAAGACCATTCGCTCTGATCGCATGCCATGTCATGCTGCACGAGGTGATGGTGTCGCGTTCAGGATTCAGAAACCCATTCATCCTGAACGCGACACCATCATCTCGAATATGTGACAGGAGCCTAATGCCCGAGCCGTGCATTCCCTGCCTCGCCATGAATGGTGAATAATGAGACAGTTACTCAGAGACGTTGTCTCATTTGTCATTTCGACCGAAGGCGCCGCGAGGCGCCGAAGTGGAGAAATCTCCTCGCGTGTCATTGTGTAAAGGATAAGGATGTGCACATTGCTGCTTCGTCATGAGGGCATGATGGGGTATTGTTCTTCTCATCGTATATATCGAAGGGGGTCAATATGAAGATACTGGAAGGAAAGAACGCCGTCGTCACCGGCGGGACGCGCGGAATCGGCCTGGCCATCGTGCGCACCATGCTCGATACGGGCGCCAACGTGGCCGTTGCCGGTTCGCGTATGGAGACGGCCGAGGCCGCGGTTGCCAAGCTCATCGAAGAGGATCCGGCGCTGGCCGACCGCCTGATCGCCATTGCTCCCAACCTCAACGACCCTGATGCCGTCGCGGCGGCATTTGACGAGGTCGTGAACGCCTTTGGGAGCCTCGACATCCTGTGCAACAACGCGGGCGTGAGCTCGCGTACGCCGCTCGTGGACTACACGGTCGAAGAGTTCGAGCGCATCGTCGATCTCAACCTCAATGCGGTGTTCGTCTGCTCGCAGGCTGCCGCGCGCATCATGATCGAGCAAAAGAGCGGTGTCATCATCAACACGAGCTCGATGGTGAGCCGTGACGGCCAGCCCTCCGGTTGCGCCTATCCGACGACGAAGTTCGCCGTCAACGGTTTGACACTATCGCTGGCGCGTGAGCTTGCCGGCAAGGGCATTCGCGTAAACGCCGTCGCGCCGGGTGTCATCCACACCGATATGGTCGATGCGCTACCCGACGAGGTCATCAAGCCGCTCATCGCGACGATTCCGCTCGGCCGCATGGGTGAGCCCGAGGACATCGCCGACGCTGTCGTGTTCCTGGCAAGCGACATGGCGAGTTATATCTCCGGCGTCGTGCTGCCCGTCGATGGCCTGGCAAGGACGTAGGGGACGACCTGGTGGGTCGACGAGATTTCTCGACTGCGGCGCTACGCGCCTTCGCTCGAAATGACAATAGGGAGGCGCTGCCGCCCTCGAAATGACGGGGAAGGACCGCTCCCGCGTTCGGAATGACGGGAGCCGCGCCTTCGCCCGGAATAACAGGGGGCTACTGCACCTGGACGCCGGCGAAGTGTTCGGCGTTGTGCCAGAGCATGGCGTCAAACTCCTCGTCGGTAAAGTCGAGACCGCGGAAAGCCTCGTATTCGCTGATGGGACTCCACATGGGGTGGTCGCTGCCCCACATGACGCGGTCAACACCCCACATGCGCACGAGTTCTGCCGTGTGACGGTCGCCCATGAGCGGCTGCGAGCTTGAGGTATCGATGAAAAGGTTGTCGTATTTCCCCAGGTAATCGTAGCCTTGGTCATAGATTGACCAGCCTCCGAAGTGTGCCGCATCCACGACGAGCTTCGGGAACGCGTCAAGCACGCGCGCGAGTCTGCGCGGATGCGAGAAGTCGTGACGATAGTCGCCGGTGTGGATGGTGATGGGCAATCGACCGGCGATGATCTCGTAGAATTCCATGAGGCGCGGATCATCGGTGTCGACCATCTGCGTGTCGGGATGGATCTTGAAGCCGTGCAGGCCAAGCTCTATCGCGCGTTCGACCTCGGCTTCCTTGTCCTCGAAGTCGGGATGCATGGTGCCGAAGCCGATAAACTCGGGATGCGCGTGCGCTTGCTCGGCGATGAAGTCGTTGATGCTCGTCACGGCATGGGGCGTCGTGGCAACCGAGTGGACGATGAAGTGCGTGATTGGAGAGGCATCCGCGCAGGCAAGCAGTGCCTCGGGCGTACCGGGGTCACAATTGCCGCCATCGTACATGCCAACGCCATAAAATGCGCCGACTGCCTCGACGGCTCTCGTTGCGATTTTCTCTGGATAGATATGCGCGTGCGCATCGATAATTGCCATGTTCTCTCCTTCAACATGCAGCATCCTACCCCAATCATGAAGTTTGGGGAAGATAAAAGGTGAAAAGTCGGGTAATGGACGTTCCGGACAAGTGGCTATTTTAGGCATGGCGACCAGAATATAACCAGACAAAAGTGCTCCGGCAACGATTGCTTGGTTTACACTGGGGGCATGGAGTACACGCGACATATCCACGAGATCGAGCCGGTGTTCGATGAGCGCCCACGCGTCTTGCTGCTTGGCAGCTTTCCCTCACCCAAGTCGCGGGAGCTTGGCTTCTTCTACGGTCATCCGCAAAACCGCATGTGGAAGGTGCTTGCTGCGGTGACGGACGAAGACGTGCCGCAGACTGTTGTCGAGCGCCGCGCTTTTCTGCTGCGCAACGGTATCGCGATGTGGGATGTACTCGCCAGCTGCGCCATCAAGGGCGCATCGGATGCAAGCATTCAGGATGCCGTTCCCAACGATTTGTCGCGCGTCCTTGACACGGCGCCCATCGAGCGCATCTACGCGACGGGCGCAAAGGCGCATGAGCTCTATCGACGCTACCTGGAGCCCGTATATGGACGAGAGTGCGTGCGCCTACCTTCGACGAGTCCGGCGAACGCGGCAATGGGACTCGACGAGCTTATCGAGGCGTATCGGGTGATTCTGGACTAGAGAGATTTCTCGACTGCGCTCACTTCGTTCGCTCCGCTCGAAATGACAATGGGGCGCCACTTCGTTTGCTCCGCTCGAAATGACAATGGACCACGACTGCCTCGCTCGAAATGACTGGGATGCGTCGCTGCGTTCCGCTTGAGTGCATTATTGTCATTTCGACTGGAGCCGCCGATAGGCGGCGCAATGGAGGAATCTCTCCATTCGCTCGAAATGACACAGGGGCATCAAGGTCTACGAGAGCATGTCGAGGGCCCATTGGGCGGCAATGGTCGCGCCAGGGGCCAAGACGCTCTCATCAATACGATACAGGCAGCTGTGCTGTGGATGGATGGCACCGATATCGGGGTTGTTGATGCCGGTGAAGACGAAGACACCGGGTACGTATTGCAGATACTCGGCAAAATCCTCGCCTGACAGCGTGCCGTGATATGTCCCGGTAGCTTCCTTGCCGAGCGTCTTCTCGATGGCACGGGCCGCAACATGGGTTACGGCCTCGTCGTTTACCACGGCAGGGTTGCCGGGCGTGTACTCGATGCTGATGCTCGCACCGTATGCGCTGCCAATGCGGCCGCCCATCTGCGAGAGTCTCTCCGCAATGAAGTCACGTGTCTTCTTGTTCCATGTGCGCACGGTGCCGGTGATATAGGCGCTCCCGGCCATGATGTTGCGGGCCGTACCGCCGTGAATTTCGCCAACGGTGACGACGACAGGCTCGAAGGGTGACGATCGACGGCTCACGAGCAATTGCAGCGCGTCGACGATTTCGCAGGCGACGACGATGGCGTCCAGGCCCTTGTGGGGCATCGAGCCGTGAGCGCTTACGCCCTCGATATCGATGCGGAACCAGTCCGTGTTGCCCATGCGGCCGCCTGGCTCGGCCGAAAACGTTCCCGCATCGACCTCGCTCCATACGTGCTGGCCGAAGATGGCGTCCACGCCGTCGAGTGCACCGGCGGCGATCATGTCGCGAGCGCCGATGGAGATTTCCTCGGCAGGTTGGAAGATGAGGCGAACCTCGCCATGCAGCTGGTCGCGCATGTCCATGAGGATGTGCGCGGCACCGAGCTGCATTGCCATGTGGCAATCATGTCCGCAGGCATGCATGACCCCGTCGTTCTGCGATGCGAAGGGCAGGTCGGTCTTCTCGGTGACGGGCAGCGCGTCCATGTCGCAGCGCAGGGCGACGCGCATGGCGGGATTGCCCTGGCTATCATAGGCATCCGGTGCCTCGCCGCGTATGGTCGCGATGATGCCGGTGCCGATGAACTCGTCACGTTCCTCGCGCTTGTCCTCGGGATGTGGCCCGGTAATGCGCTCGTAGGGGATGCCGAGCTCGTCGAGATACGCGCATATGTAGTCGCTCGTGGCATGCTCCTGAGCGGAGAGCTCGGGATGCTGGTGGAAGTGACGTCGCAGGGCGATGATATTGTCGGCGTAGCGCTCGCCTAGCTCGCGGGTAACTTGTGCTGTATCGGCTGTGTCGGACATGGTCGGCTCCTTCATCGGAAATCGCAGTCCTATGATACAGCGATTGCGGGATACGGATGAATGAGACAAGCGGCCTCGCCGGTCGAAATGACGGGGGACGGCCTACCCCAGCAAGCTCGTGAGCTTTCCGTTGGCGACGAGTGTGACCTTCTTGGTCGCGCGCGATATCGCGGTATAGAGGCGGTGACGTGCGAGCGTCTCGTCGGGATAGGAGCGATTGCCTGCATCGGGCACAATGACCTGGTCGAACTCGAGGCCCTTGGCAAGTTTGATGTCGAGCAGCAGCACGCCGTGTTCGGGCATGGTCTCCTTGCCGGCGCCCGTCGTGATAGGCAAGTCTTCAAGCAACTGCTCGAGTTTGGCCAGGCGGCGTGCATCAGGAGCGATGATGGCGGCCAGACACTCGGCTTCGAGTGCCTCCTCGACTGCCGTCTTGAGCTGCACCTCGTAGTCGAGGTCATCGGCGCATTCGATGATGACCGGCTCGATGCCTGCCGGCTGGACGGACTCGACGCGCACGCGCTCCTCGTTATCGAGCAGGCTCGTGAACAGAGCCGTAATCTCCGGTGACGAACGGTAGCTCGTCATGAGCTCGCAGTTGTCGACCGAGCCACATGCACGCGTGAAGACCTCGCGAATCTCGTCGAAGCTCGCCGTACCTTCCCGGATGGCCTGGTTCTCGTCGCCGAGCATCATGAAATGCGCCTTGCCGAAGTAACGCGCCAGGCACATGAGCTGCGCGGCGCTATAGTCCTGGACCTCGTCGATCATGACGTAGCGCGCGTGGCGCATACCACCACCGACGAGCGCGAGCTTGAGGTAGAGCCACTCGATGGCACTCAGGTTTTCCGAGCCGGTCAGGCGCATGCCAATGGCGTCGAGACGCAGCCAGCGACCCTCAGCGATCTCGTGTTCGACGCCTGCATAGCGCCAGCGCAGGAAGCGCTCGGTATAGCTCACGAGCTCGGCTTCGTCCATGTCGCCGATGTAGACGTTCTCGCCAAAGCACTCGATTTGCTCGGCATCGGACATGTCGCTGATCATGTCCTGGTACTTCTCGGACTTCGCGAGACGCTTGATGCGCTGCTCAAGACGATCGAGGAGGTCGTCAATGACGAGCGCGCTGCGATGCGAGCTGGTGGGGAGGTTCTTGAGCTTGTTCCACGCTCCGTGTGCCTGAGCTGCCGTGATGACGGGCTCACCTTCGATGCGGATGTCGGTAAAGTCGCCCTGCTTGAGCTTGAAGTCCGGGAGCATCTCGTCAATGGCGCGCAGCGCGTCGGCGCTGACATCGCGCCCGAGGTCGCGGCTACCGAGCCCGAGACCGCACATGAGCGATTCGAAGGTAATCGACGAAGGGTTGCTTTCGCCCATCTCGGGCAAGACGTTCTCGATATAACGCTGGAACACCGGGTTAGGCGTGATGAGGAAGACGTCCTCGGGCTTGAGCGTGTCGCGTTGCCGATAGAAGAGATAGGCAATGCGTTGCAGAAGCACCGAGGTCTTGCCAGAGCCTGCGATGCCGCTGACGAGCAGCGCCGGGACATCCTCATGGCGGATGACCTCGTTTTGCTCCTTCTGGATAGTTGCCGTGATGGCCGACAGGCGCGAGGAGCGGTTCTGCGCGAGCGCGGCGAGCAGCATCTCGTCTTGGATGGCAACGGTGGTGTCGAAGAGGGCCTTGAGCTGGTCGCGCTCGATGTCGAACTGGCGGCGCAGCTTGAGTTCGCAGTCGATGGTGCGACCGTTGGCTTCGTAGCTCGTCTTGCCGTTGTCCTGGTTGTAGTAGACCTCGGCGATGGGGCTGCGCCAATCGACGATGAAGTGACGGTAGTCGTTGTCGGTCATGCCGACATTGCCGATGTAGATGTCCTTGGGCTCGCTGCCAGGTTTGAACTGGAGCGTGACCTTGGCGAAGTAGGGCTGCTTGAGGAGGAGCTGCGCGCGATGCAGGCGTTCGGTCGTGACGTCGGCTGCGATGTTGTAGGTGTCGATGATGCGGTTGACGGCTTCGAGTTCGGCCATGGTCTCGACGTGGATTTCCGCGTCGAAGTCGAAGTTGAGCTCGTCAGTGATGAGGTTCTTCTCGGAAGCGACCTCGCTGAAGATGCTCGCGAGCTGCTCTTGCAGGCTGCGCTCGATGCTCTGGAGCTTCGCGTATGTTGTGCTCAGGTGCTCTTGTTCGACTTCGAATGTCTTGTCCATGTTGCCCCTTTGGCGTTGGTGGTGTGTGCGGTGCCCGTCTCGCTCTACCGTGGTCCAAACAAAACATGGCAATCAATTGTACGCGAGTGCGATGAATGTGACCATGCCGCCCAGGGGATTTCTCCGTGAGCTATCATACGGGCATGGATCCGATCTGGCTCATAGGTGGATGCGCACTGGTGATCGTGGCTGTTGTCGCGGTCGTGGCCGTCGTTCTCGTTCGCCGATATAGGCGTCAACGGGAGATCTTCATCAAGTTTGACACGATGGCGGGGCCGTGCCGTGTCTTCACGATCGAGCGCAAGGATGGTCTGGTGCGCGTGATGAACGTGGCGGGTACCATGCAGTCTGCCACCTATCTCGATGATGACACGTACTGCGATCTTCCCTATGCCTACACGCGTGACTATGACAGCATGTTCTTCGCCGGGGTTCCCGTGCGTGACGTGCTGGTTTTGGGCGGCGGCGGGTATTCGTATCCCAAGCACCTGATTGCGCATCATCCGGAGACATACGTGACGTGCGTTGAAATAGACCCGGTCATCACGGCAATCGCGTGTCGATACTTTTTCGTGGATCGACTTTTCGAGGAATATGACCTCGATGAAACGGGGCGCCTGCAGCTCCTCGAGGGCGATGCGCGGGAGTTTCTCGAAGAAACGGACGAGCGCTACGATGCGATCGTGAACGACTGCTTCAGTGGCATGAGCCTCGTCGAGAGTCTCGTGACGCAAGAGGCCGCGCAGCTGTACCACGAGCATCTACGCGAGAATGGTGTCTATCTGGCCAACGTGATTGGCGCGATAGAGGGGCCGCGCTCACGCATGATGCGTCGCATCATGCGTACGCTTGCGAGTGAGTTCGCACACGTCTACGTGTTGCCGGGGCAACCCGACATCCTCTCGAATTGTGACAACAACGTTGTGATAGCGACAGACGGGCCATGGCGTTTTGTGGGCGCGATCGAGCTCGAGGCATGGGAGCTCGCAGGCGCCGAGCTGCTGCTCGACGCGAACACGGCTGAGGAAGACTGGACGGTGCTCAAGGCGTAACTACAGTCGTGCGGCCACCGCTTCGATGAAGCCCTCGGTGGAAAGCACGGTGGGGTTGGGCAGGGTCGTGATGCGCGCAAGATCGCCGGTCATCTGGCCATCCTCGATGCACGAGAGCGTTGCCTGCTCGAGCCTGTCCGCGAAGGCCATGAGCTCGGGTATGCCATCGAGCTCGCCACGCTTGCGCAGCGCACCGCTCCACGCGAAGATCGTCGCGACGGAGTTGGTCGAGGTCTCCAGTCCCTTGAGATGCTTGTAGTAATGACGCTGCACCGTGCCATGTGCAGCCTCGTATTCGTAGTAGCCGTGCGGGGAAACGAGCACGCTCGTCATCATCGCGAGGCTACCGAAGGCGCTCGAGACCATGTCGCTCATGACATCGCCATCGTAGTTCTTGCAAGCCCAGATAAAGCCGCCTTCGGATTTCATCACGCGTGCGACTGCATCATCGATGAGCGTGTAGAAATACTCGATGCCGGCCTGTTCGAAGCGCGCGCGGTACTCGGTCTCGAAGACTTCGGCGAAGATGTCCTTGAACCGGTGATCGTAGATTTTCGAGATTGTGTCCTTGGTCGAGAACCACAGGTCCTGTCCGGTTTCGAGTGCGTACTCGAAGCAGCTTTTCGCGAAGCTCTCGATGGAGGCATCGAGGTTGTGCTGGCCCTGCACGACGCCGGGGCCGGTAAATGTATGCACCAGGGTGCGTATTTGCTCGCCGCCATCGGCTGGCGTGAAGACGAGCTCGACGCTACCGGGAGCTTCGATACGCATCTCAGCGTTCTTGTAGACGTCACCGTAGGCATGGCGAGCGAGCGTGATGGGTTTCTTCCAACAGCGCACGCAGGGCTCGATGCCCTTGACGACGATGGGCGCGCGAAAGACCGTGCCGTCGAGCAGGGCGCGGATGGTGCCGTTGGGGCTCTTCCACATCTGCTTGAGGTCATACTCCTCGACGCGTGCGGCATTAGGTGTAATGGTTGCGCATTTGACGGCAACGCCAAGGCGCCTGGTTGCCTCGGCGGCATCGATGGTGACTTGATCATCCGTAGCATCACGGTGCTCAAGGCCAAGGTCGTAGTATTCGGTCTTGAGGTTAATGTGCGGTATGAGCAGCTCCGATTTGATCAGCTGCCAGATGATACGGGTCATCTCATCGCCGTCCATCTCGACAAGCGGGGTCTTCATCTCGATTTTGCTCATGGCACTCTCCGGTATTCGCGTGGGTGATGCGCCAAGGGGTCAGGCCCTTTGGCACGTTTGCGTGTATTGGTTGGTCATTGTAGCGGTAATGGGCGTGGCGTGCGCGGCAGATAGGCTATAGTTAATCGCATGGAAATCTTCGGTGATACCCTCATGTTTGGCAGCGTGCGCTCTGCGCCCGAAGATCTTGACCTCAGTGAGCTTGAGGTCAAGACGGGGCAAGACGCCATCGCGGTCATTACCGAGGTCATGGATCGCCAGCGTCGTGAGCTTGCGGAGCGTCGCGTACGCGAGGAGGAGCGTTGCTCCGAGCTGCGGCATGAGACGATTGACGGCGTGATCTGGGAGTATGTCGTCGTTGATGGAACATTCGCCCGCATCGTAGACTGCGAGCTGCTGGATGCCAGTATGTGTGAGCTTACGGTGCCGAGCAAGTTGGACGGCCTTGCCGTGCTCGAGCTGGCGTCCGGCGCTTGCGAACAGCTTACTGGTGTGGAGCGCATCGTCTGCGCCGATTGCATCGAGGTAATCGGTCCGTCGGCGTTCAGATCATGCCGCGACCTACGCAGCCTCGTTCTGCCGCGCATGACGGCAAGCTTCGATTCGAGCTGGGTCAACCAGTGCCGCAATCTCGAGGAGCTGACGTTGCCGGGCATGCTCGAGCGCGTGGGGCTGGAAGTGCTGAGCGTGAATGGGCTCAAGCGGCTTACGATAGGAATGGGGACGCGCGCGGTAGAGCCTGGTGCTTTCGTGAATAGCGCGCTCGAGGAAATCCGCCTTGACGATCACAATCCCTTTTTAGCAACGGATTGCATAAGTATTTTCGAACGTGCGTGCCCAGATGGAGATGGTGCCGGGTTGCGGCTTGCGGCGGTTGCCGTGCCGGTCGAGGAATACGAGGTACCGGCTCGTTGCGTCGAAATCGGTGCCAAGGCATTCGCATGCTGCCCGGAGCTGCGCAAGGTGACATTTGCAGGTGGCGTTCAGTCGATTGGCGCCCATGCGTTTTCGCGCACCAGGTTGCGTAAGTTCATGGCTCCTCCGAGCTTGCGTCGCATCGAGAAGCGCGCGTTCTTCCGCTGCCGCGAGCTCGAGAGTGTCACACTCAGCGAAGGGCTCGTCGAGATTGGCGAGGAGGCATTCGCCGAGAGCGGTATCACTGAGCTGCATGTGCCCGCGAGCGTACGGCAACTAGCCTGCGACTGCGTAGCACGCACGGGTGTACGCTGCGTCATCGAGAATGGTGGGACGCTCCGACTTGACGAGCATGGTGTGCTGTACGCGAACGGAACGCAAGTGCTCGTGGGCGCGATGGATCCCGAACTCGTGCAGTACGCCGTTGCTTCCGGTTGCGAGATTGTCTGCGGGCACGCGTTTGCGAACATGCCACGTTTGCAGCAGGTGACGCTCCCCGAGGGACTCGTCGAGATTGGCGATGCGGCCTTTCGCGGTTGTCGCAACTTGCGACGGGTGCGTTTTCCGGAGACCCTGCATTCCATCGGTGACGAGGCGTTCTTCGACACGGCGCTCGAGGGTATCTACTTGCCTGCGGATTTCGAGCATCTGGGCAAGCTCGCGCTCGTCACGGCCGGCGTGCGTGATATCAGTGGCAGACCTTCTCTCGTGAACGTGCATGTCAACCCCAATTGCGAGCGTTTCTACCATACGGGTGGCTTGCTTTGCGAGCGCATGGATAATGACGCGTCGCGCGTCGTGCTCTACGACGAGAGCAGACCTGATGTCGCCATCCCGCGTGAGGTCGATACGCTCGCACCGTTCGCATTTGGCAACGCAACGAAGCTTTCCTCGCTCACGATTGGGACAAACGTGCGGCATATTCAAGACCGCGCCCTCAACGTGAACTGTCTCATCGAGCATATCCACGTTGATTTCGCCGAGCCCATTCAAGAGCACGACTGCATTGACCTGCATTTCCCCGTCACCTTCCGTAGCCTCAACGAGATCGTGCGCGGTTTCAACTCGATGACCTACTTCAATGCCGAGGCGCTGCTCGCACGTTATGACGCGTGCGT
Organism: Coriobacteriia bacterium; assembly: GCA_003149935.1. Taxonomy (NCBI): domain Bacteria; kingdom Bacillati; phylum Actinomycetota; class Coriobacteriia; species Coriobacteriia bacterium. The sequence continues at coordinate 84,637 of QAMH01000004.1, forward strand.
GATCAACATGCATGACTATGATGCGAAGAGCATGGCGCCCATCGATTTGTATGGCCAGCTTATACGCATTATCGAACGGCTGCGCGACCCGCTGTTCTTGAGCGAGAACACGCGCCGCATGTACGGGCAAATTCTTCGCGACAATCTTGTGGAAATGTGCGTTGCCGCTGCGCGCCACGATGACCGTGCGAGCGTTGATGCGCTTGTCGAGCTCGGCTACCTCGATCGCGAGACGCTGCTGCCGGTTATCGAGGCCGTCACCAAACTGCAGGATGCTGCCATGACGGGATATCTGCTCGAGCTGCAGAGGCACCTCGCGGGCCACGAGGTCGATTTCGAGCTGTAGGGAGCGCTCGACGGCGGGGGTAGTACAATGGGGCGAGCCGTGAACGCAAACACGAAACGCGAGACAAGTGAGGAATCCCGTGTACGATAACTTGGAAAGTCCTGGTCGCAACGATGAGTGCTGGTGTGGCAGTGGCAAGAAGTACAAGAAGTGCCATCTCGACTTCGATCATCGCTTGCAGGAGCTATATGATGCGGGCGAGATCGTCCTCGGGCGCGACCTGCTCAAAACGCCCGAGGAAATCGAGGGCATCAAGGCATCGGCCAAGGTCAACATCGGAGCACTCGATTACGTGGCCGAGCATATCGGCCCAGGCGTGAGCACCGAGGAGATCGACCGCTGGGTACACGACTACTGCATCGAGCATGGTGCCATTCCCGCCGACCTCAATTACGAGGGCTTTCCCAAGAGCGTGTGCACTTCCATCAACGAGGTCGTCTGTCATGGCATTCCGAGCGAGGACGATGTGCTCGCCAGCGGCGACATCGTCAACGTCGATATGTCGACAATACTCGATGGGTACTTCTCGGACTCGTCGCGCATGTTCTGCATTGGCGAGGTCGATGAAGAGAAGCGCCGGCTGGTCGAGGTCACGCGTGAAGCCGTCGAGGCTGGCCTTGCGGCTGTGAAGCCGTGGGCGCACCTAGGCGATGTGAGCGCGGCGGTCAACAAGGTTGCGACGGATGCGGGCTTCTCGGTTGTCGTCGAGTTCGGTGGCCATGGCATCGGCCTCGAGTTCCACGAAGATCCGTTCGTAAGCTTTGTGGCAGCTGCGGGGACGGGCCCCGTGCTCGTTCCTGGAATGTGCTTCACGATCGAGCCCATGGTCAACATGGGTGCAGCGAAAATCGATATGAACGACCCGAATGGCTGGACCGTGCGCACGGCCGATGGCTCGCCGTCGGCACAGTGGGAGGTGCAGATCGTCGTCACTGAGGATGGCTACGAACTGCTGTGCTGGTAGTCCCGTCATTTCGAGCGAAGGAGATCTCTCCGTTCCGTGGCCTTGCGGCCGCTCCAGTTGAGATTGCATTGCTCTCTGATGCCATTTCGAGCGAAGGAGTGCCCCCTCTTGTCATTTCGAGCGAAGCGGAGCGAAGTCGAGAAATCTCAACCTTGCGTTTCATCGGGTCGTGGCGGGGGAGATTTCTCCACTACGCCGCCTAACGGCGGCTCCGGTCGAAATGACAACGGTGGTGGTCTGCACGGCTCCGGTCGAAATGACAACGGTGGCGGTCTGCACGGCTCCGGTCGAAATGACAAGGCATTTTCCGCAAACAAAAGGGACCCCGAAGGGTCCCTTTCTTCATGCTATGTTGCCGCGTCTATGCGCCGATGGCGGCAATCAGGAAGAAGCAGGCGATCACGGCGATCGAGGCGATGTAGCCAGCGGTCGTGGTGAGAATGATTTCCTTGAAGCCGCGCTTCTTGGGGGTGACGGGGGAACCGTACTGAGCCTGCATGGCGGAGCGCTCCAGAGCCTTTTCGGGGTTGAGTATCATTGTCTCATCCTTCTCTCTAGGCGGCACGCTGCCGCCGGATTTCACACTTCCTGCGATGATAAAGCTTCGCGAGAACCTGCGCAAGAGCGTGTCGGTGGGTGCGCTAAAGGACCCGGCACCCTGGCGCGCATCTCATCCATCGAGGAGCTGCTGGGCGACACGAACGGAGGCTGCCGCGTCATCGGCGTAATAGTCGGCGCCGATGCGTTGCGCATAGTCCTCGGTGAGCACAGCACCGCCCACCATGATGCGGGTTTGGGGTGCCTGCTCGCGCAACAGTGCGATGGTGCGCTCCATTGCGGGCAATGTCGTGGTCATGAGAGCCGAAAGGCCCACAAGAGGGGCGTTGGCATCGAGCGTCGCATCGACGATGGCTTGGGGAGCTGCATCACGACCAAGGTCGATGACCGTGTAACCATAGTTTTCGAGCAGCATTTTGACGATGTTCTTGCCGATATCGTGAATATCTCCCTCGACTGTGGCGAGGATGATTGGCAACGTATTGCGTTTTGCAGCGCCAGCCGAGGCGCTTGCTTCGCTAAGCACGTCGAAGGCCGATTTGGCGGCCTCGGCTGAAGCCATGAGCTGGGGGAGAAAGTACGTGCCCTCGTCATAACGCACCCCAACCTCGTCGAGGGCGGGTGCGAGGACGTCTCCTGCGATGGAAGCGACATCGCTGGTTGCGAGCATGGTGCGTGCCGCTTCGGCGGCAGTATCGCGCTGGCCAGTGAGGATTGCATTATGGAGGACGGAAGCGCTGTCATTTCGACCGGAACCGTGCAGGCCGCCGCCGCTGTCATTTCGACCGGAACCGTGCAGGCCGCCGCCGCTGTCATTTCGACCGGAGTCGCCGTTAGGCGACGCAGTGGAGAAATCTCCTTCGCCACTGCCAGCGAAACGCGAAGGGCGAGGTTTCTCGACTGCGCTCGAAATGACAGGAGGGGCACCCGCTGCGCTCGAAATGGCGTTCTGCATCGCGTGCACGTATTCCAGGCAGCCGGCGTCCTGGCCGTTGATGATGCGGAAGGCTGCAATGGCCTCGCGGTAGCGCGCCTCGAGCGGGTTGATGATGGGCAGATCGAGCCCGCAGGCAAGCGCGGCCGTGAGGAAGCTCGCGTTGAGGACGGGACGTGCGGGCAGCCCGAAGCTCACGTTGGAGATGCCGAGCACGGTGCGCACGCCGAGGCGCTCCTTGCAGAGTCGAACGGCTTCGAGGATCTCGGGGATTTCGGGCTGATTGGTGGCGGCGGCCATGACAAGGCAATCGATTGCGATGTCCTCAAGCTGCAGGCCAGCCGAAAGAGCAGCGTCGATGATACGCTCGGCGATGGCGAGGCGCTCCTCGGCAGACGGTGGGATGCCGTCTTCGTCGAGCGTGAGGCCAACGATAGTCGCGCCATAGCGTGCTGCAATGGGCAGCACGGCGGCGAGGCTTTCAGCCTTGCCGTTGACCGAGTTGATGAGCGGACGTCCCGCATAGCTGCGGCAGGCAGCTTCGAGTGCGTGAGGGTTGGCGGAGTCGAGTTGCAGGGGCGCTGATACGGTGGCTTGCAGGCGCTCGGTAAGCTCGCGCAGCGCATGCGACTCGTCAATGCCCGGCACCCCGACGTTGACGTCGAGAATGTCGGCGCCAGCTTCGATTTGCGCGACGGCTTCGGAGATGGCTAGGTCATAGGAGCCGCTGGCAAGTGCCTCCTTGAGGCGCGGCTTTCCCGTGGGGTTGATGCGCTCGCCGATGGTCGCGACCGTGGGTGCGCCTGGCATGAGTTCGACTAGCTCCTGAGCACTTGTCACGACGAAGGAAGGTCGATAGTCGGAAACGTTATCGTGCAACCAGTTGCCATCATCAATGAGCTGGCGCAATGCCGCGATATGGGCCGGCGTCGTTCCGCAACAACCGCCGACGATGCGAGCCCCGGCTTCCAAGATGGCGCCCATGGCCTGTGCGAATCTTGCGGGATCGACATCGTAGACCGTGGAACTATCTTCGGCGATGCGTGGGAGTCCCGCATTGGGCTGCACCATGAGTGGGCAGCGGGTGTGCGGGGCCATCTGCGCGACGAGAGGCGTGATCTCGCCTGGGCCGAGCGAGCAGTTGATGCCAACGGCCGAGGCACCGAGCGCGGAGAGCGTGGCGGCGGCAACGGCGGGTGTCGTGCCCATGAAGGTACGACCATCCTCGCCGAAGGTCATCGTCACGAAGACCGGCAACGGCGTGTTGTCGAGGCAGGCGAGCAGCGCCGCTTTGGCTTCGAGCAGATCGGCGAAGGTTTCGAGAAAGATGAGGTCGCAACCAGCTGCGCAGGCGGCGCGGGCTTGTTCGGCGAAGATATCGTAGGCCTCCTCGAAGCTGAGTTCCCCAAGCGGGGCAAGCAACGATCCGGTAGGACCGATGTCACCGGCAACAAGCGGTGCTCCCGCATCACGCGCGATCTGGGCTGCGGCTGCGTAGAGCTCATCGACGCTCGCGTCATGATTCGCGAGTTTGAGGCGGTTCGAGTTGAAGGTGTTGGTGGCGATGCAATCGCTACCTGCTTCGACATAGCCGCGTTGCAAGGTGCATATGTCGTCTGCGTGCGTGAGGTTGAGGAAGTCCGGCACATCGTGGATTTGCGAGAGGCCCGCCTGTTGGATGAGGCTTCCCATGCCGCCATCGCATAGCAGCGGCGCGCGGCCATCTATGACGCGTTTGAGGAGATCGTTTGCGATTTCGAGTTCTCGGGGAGCTGCCATATCCGCCCTTTCAGATCGTGGGTAGATGATACCGCAAGACAAAGCGCGGCCTTTGTGTCGCGAGATAGAGTGTGCGCGGCGTGCGACAATCATCTGGGTACACTCGCGTGCAAGCTTTTTTCGATTTTGTGTAATCGCAAAAACTCGGATGCAAGCTTTAAGCGATTTTGTGTAATCATCCAACGGGTTATGCACATTATTTTCGATTTTGTGAGGCGGCCATCTCCTATGTTTCGCAAAATCGCAATTTCTTTGCACGCTGTCCGTTGCAGGCACACATTATCGAAATTAATCTGCACGAGAATTCCGTGGCCTTGAATAATTGCACCTTACGTATGAGGATCTGGCTTCAAGCCGACTATCGCAGTGACGCTCTTCATCGGCGTCATGAGGTGCGAGCTTGCGGTATGGATGCCGAGTAGCTTGCCGGCATCGATCGTCTGGATGAGGGCGTCTTGCAGCTCGAGCGGCAGGTCACCAAAGCCGGGGCTAAAGCGTTTCGTGGGCACGAGATCGATTTCATCGGCGAGTTCGGCGATGCGCCGAGACGCGGCCTGGGCGGCTTCCTCGGCCATTGACGAGGCACACACATCGAAGAGCAGCGCGTCAAGTGGGTTCGTGGCCTGCAGGCGTGCAATCGTGCGCTCGCTCTCCATGCCGAGGGTCACCGCGAGCAGGCAGGCAAGGGTGCAGCCATCGAGGTGGCGGGCGATGTTGCGTCCGGTCAGGACGAGGGAGCTGCCCGCGAGTGCGATGCCATCGGGGCGTTCTCGGTCAATCGCGAAGCTACGTGCGATGCCACGTGGCCGGGCGACGCGTTCGCAGCGCGCGACAGCGCCTTCGAAGCGAGTTGCGAGTTCGTCGGTGAGCTCTTTGCCGCGTTGCCCGAGGTACTTGAGGGCGCGGAACTCGTCAACGTGGCAGGAGAGTGTCTCGGGACCGAAACGCATGACGCGCAGGGCGCTGAGCGTGTCGTCGGGAATGTCCATCGGCGTCTCCTTCGTCGGTCCGATCGCAAGCGCGCCATTTCGGCTTGAGGTGCATGGTGCCAGGATGGGAAGGCCCCGTCCCTCTTGTCTGCCGGTGGGGTTGAGATTTCTCGACTCCGGCGCTTCGCGCCTACGCTCGAAATGACAGGAGGGGGCACGCTCGCCCCGCTCGAAATGACAGGAGGGGAATGCTCCGTCCGCTCCGGTCGAAATGGTGGGGCTAGCGGGCGCCGTATTGCTCGTAGTAGGCATCGAGGGCGGCCTTGACGCCGTCGTCGATGACCACGCGGCCACCGCGCTCCTGGTTATGCAAGTAGCCGATGACCTCGCCCATCGTCACGATGGCGGCAGTGGGAAAGCCGTACTTCTCGCTCACCTCGTCGATGGCGCAGATCGTGCCGCTCGGGCCGACCTCCTGGCGATTGAGCGAGACCATGAGTCCCACGACCTCGACATCGGCAATGCTCTTGAGCAGGGGATACGTCTCATCAATCGACTTGCCCGAGGTCGTTACGTCCTCGACCATGACCACGCGATCGCCATCGTGTAGCTCGGCACCGAGCAGGATTCCCGCATCGCCGTGATCCTTGGCCTCCTTGCGGTTGGAGCAGTAGCGCGCTTCCTTGTCGTAGAGCTCCTGCAGAGCGATGCAGGTTACGACCGAGAGTGGGATACCTTTGTAGGCGGGGCCGAAGACGATGTCGAAGTCCAGGCCGAAGGCATCGTGAATGGCCTGTGCATAGTAGAGGCCAAGTTTATGCAATTGATTGCCTGTTACGTATGCGCCCGCGTTCATGAAGAACGGGGACTTGCGTCCGCTCTTGAGCGTGAACTCCCCGAACTTGAGCACGTCGGAATCGACCATGAAGTCGATGAACTCCTGCTTGTAAGCTTCCATGAATCTCCTCGTCTTTCCTGTCAATGAGACAGTTGAATCTGTCCAATCTTTCCCATAACTTCCTCCTCTGGCCAAGATATGAGACAGCGTGCCAGGCACGTTGTCTCAGAAGGAGAGATCCTCGATGCGGCGCATGGCTTCCTTGGTGGCCTCGGCATCGCCGAAGGCGGTGAAACGGATGTAGCCCTCGCCAGCCGGTCCGAAGCCTGCGCCCGGCGTGGTGATGACGCCGCAACGCTCGAGCAGGATATCGAAGAACTCCCACGAGCTGATGCCTCCAGGGGTGCGACACCACACATACGGGCTGTTCACGGCACCGTATACTTCGTATCCGCAGGCTTCGAGTGCGTTCTTGATGACGCGAGCGTTTTGCTGATAATAGGCAATCGTTTGCATGACTTGCTGCTTGCCCTCGGGCGTGTAAATAGCAGCCGCGCCTTTCTGGATGACGTAGCTCGCGCCGTTGAACTTGGTCGTCTGGCGGCGGTTCCACATGGCGTTGAGGTTCTGGCCATCGCGCTCGAGCGCCTTCGGCACCACGGTGTAGCCGCAGCGTGCGCCCGTGAAGCCGGCTGTTTTGGAGAACGAGCGGAACTCGATGGCGCAGGTCTTGGCACCCTCGACCTCGAAAATGGAGTGGGGCACGCCTTCCTCGACGATGAAGCGCTCGTAGGCGGCATCGAAGAGGATAACGGAGCCGTGCTCGTTGGCGTAATCGACCCAGGCCTTGAGTTGGTCGTAGGTGAGTACGGTGCCCGTGGGATTGTTGGGCGAGCACAGGTAGATGAGGTCGACCGGGGTTTCGGGCAGCGCCGGACAGAAGTCGTTTTCCGCGGTCGTGGGCATGTAGACGATGTCCGTCCAGCCCTCCGTCGTCTCGTCGTAGAAGCCTGCGCGGCCGGCCATGGCGTTGGTGTCGACGTAGACGGGATAGACCGGATCGCATACGGCGACGCGATTGTCGATGGCGAAGATGTCGCCTATGTTGCCGCAATCGCTCTTGGCGCCGTCGGAGACGAAGATCTCATCGGCGGCGATGTCCACACCACGGGCTGCGAAGTCGTGCTCGACGATGGCCTCGCGCAGGAAATCATAGCCTTGTTCGGGGCCGTAGCCATGGAAGGTCTCCACATGGGCGAGATCGTCAACGGCGGCGTGCATGGCCTCGACAACGGCGGGCGCGAGCGGACGCGTCACGTCACCAATGCCCATTTTGATGAGCTTGATGTCCGGATGGGCCGCGGAGAACTCGGCCGTACGATGGGCGATGTCGCTGAAGAGGTAACTACCGGGGAGTTTCTGATAATTCTCGTTGACTGTGGCCACGAGGAGTCCTTTCGTGTGGGAGTAAATCGTAACTCGTAACTCGTAAGTGTACAACGAGAAGCGACCGTGGTTGTGGCAGAATAGGCGCCATGAAAAAACGCATCATATATATGGTCACTGTCGCGCTTGTGGGTGCTTGTGCGCTTACGGGCTGTGCGTCGGGGGCCAAGACACCCGTTGCGTCATCGGCAACGAGTGCCGCACCGGCGATGACTGGCAACAAGGCGGCGCAGGCAGCTGACGTTGTCGGGGCACAGCTCGAACGCTTGGATATCGTGGAGGACATGCGTCCTGCATTCGATCACGGCGAGAAGGGCCGGGAGTTCCAGCGCTACATCGTCTTGCACGACACCGAGAGCGAGGCCGATGCCGCGAGCATCGTGGAGTACTGGGACCAGGCCGGCACGGGCGTGGCGGCGCACTTCATCGTCAACCGCGATGGTAGCATCGTGCAGTGCGTGCCGCTTGATCGCATCGCGCATCATGCCGGTTTTGGCGATACCGGTCACAACGAGCTCTACGGCGTTATGGACGAGTCGCGCGACGATAAGGTGGGGACGGTCCCCATTGGCAGCGACATGGCCGATTACGGGATGAACTCGTATTCGGTTGGCATCGAGATGGCGCACGCGGCCGGGCAGGACTATCCCGAGGCGCAGCTCGCGGCCGTGGATGCGCTCATCGCGTACATCGACGGGTATTATGGCTTCGAGAGTCGCATCATCGACCACAAGGCTTGGCGCACGGGCAATTCGGACACGAGCCCGCAGTTTGCGGAGTACCTGGCCAACTACCAGGCCCATGGGACGCATGTGTAGAGGTATTTGAACAGAGGCAGTTGACTCGCGGGGCTTACACCGCTGACCGGTGGTAATTCTAGCATGGAATCGAACGTATGTACGAAACCAGATGCAAAATCACTTTCGGATGAGGCATTTGGGTCCGGGGCCGATGAGGTCGTTGCGTCCGGCCTTGAGAAGCGCCTCTCTCACGAGCTTGCGGTTCTTGGGGTTGCGGTACTGGATGAGCGCGCGTTGCATGGCCTTTTCGTGCGGCGTTTTTGCCACGTAGACCGGCTCCATCGTGCGTGGGTCGAGCCCCGTGTAGTACATGCAGGTCGAAATCGTCGAGGGCGTGGGATAGAAATCTTGGACCTGCTCGGGGTTGTAGCCCATGTCACGTACGAATTCGGCAAGCTCGACGGCATCGGCGAGCGTTGCGCCGGGATGTGACGACATAAGATAGGCAACCAGATACTGTTTGAGCCCGGCTTTCTTGGTTGCCCGCTTGAATGCGGTGGCAAATCGCTTGAAGACGCTGATGGGCGGTTTGCCCATGGTCATGAGCACTGCATCTGACGCATGCTCGGGTGCGACGCGAAGCTGGCCGCTCACATGGTGCTCTACGAGCTCGCGCAGGAAGCTCGGGTCATCGTCGAGCATCATGTAATCGAAACGCAACCCACTGCGTATAAAGACCTTCTTGACATCGGGCAGCGCACGGAGCTTGCGCAGCAGGGCAAGATAATCCTCGTGCGTGACGCGCAGGCTGGGGCACGGCTCGGGCGATAGGCAGCGCTTGCCCACGCAGGCGCCGGTTTTGAGTTGCTTGTTGCAGGCGGGTACGCGGAAGTTCGCCGTAGGGCCGCCGACATCGTGAATGTAGCCCTTGAAGGCGGGGTCTTCGGTCATGAGGCGCGCCTCGTCGAGGATGGACTCGTGGCTCCGGGCCTGGATGATGCGGCCCTGGTGGAAGTTGAGCGAGCAGAAGGAGCAGTCGCCGAGACAGCCACGATTGCTCGTGATCGAGAACTTCACTTCGGCAAGCGCGGGTACGCCGCCTGTCTGCGCGTACGAGGGATGCGCGTCACGGGCATAGGGCAGTGCGTAGATGGCATCCATCTCGGGCATGGAGAGCGGCTTAGACGGTGGGTTTTGCACGACAAAGACATTGTGCGGGTATTCCTCGGCAAGAATGTGCGCGGAGAAGGGATCGAGATTTTCGTACTGTATCGCGAAACTCATTGCATATTTGCTCGAGTCCTGCTGTATCTCCTCGAAACTCGGCAAGACGATTGCGTCGTTGGGAAGGTGGTCGAGTGAGCGCGCTTTGTAGACGGTACCGTCAATGAAGCTCAGGTCATGTACCGAGAGACCACTGGCCAAGGCATCCGCTATCTCGACAATGGACCGCTCGCCCATGCCGTACGAGATGAGATCGGCTCCCGAATCGAGCAGGACGGAGCGTTTGAGGCTATCTGACCAGTAATCGTAATGCGCGAGACGGCGCAGGCTCGCCTCGATACCACCGAGGATGATGGGCGTTTTCTTGTACGTGCGGCGAATGAGATTGCCGTAGACAACGCAGGCATGATCGGGACGCAAGCCGGACTCGCCACCCGGCGAATACGCGTCTGACCTGCGGCGCTTCTTGGCGACCGTGTAGTGGTTGACCATGGAGTCCATGTTGCCGGCCGAGACGAGAAAGCCAAGCCGCGGCTCGCCCAGAACGGTAACGGAGGATGGGTCGCGCCAGTCGGGCTGCGCGATGATGCCGATGCGATAGCCGTGGGATTCGAGCAGGCGGGTGATGATGGCGGCCCCGAAAGAAGGATGGTCGACGTATGCGTCGCCGCTCACGTAGACGAAGTCAAGCTCATCCCAACCGCGATCGCGCATATCGGCGCGGGTCATGGGTAAAAAGCCACTTGTCACGGTGACTACTCTTCGTCTTCGGGAAGCTCGAAGGCGATGAAGTCGATGAAATCGTACTGCTCGTAGCGCTTGTTGATTGCCTTGATCGCGTCAGCGCGTGTCGCGAGCTTGTCGAGTATCTCGCGGCGACGGCGAAACGCCAGCCGTCCGAGCGTGCCGTATTCCTCGCGCAACGCGTCATATTCCTTGACATAGGACATGACGTCGTCCTGGTACTCGGCGATGATTTCGTCGTTCGTCTCTTCCTGATCGCCCGCCTTGGCGTCTTGAGCGGCTGCCATGAGCTCTGCGTGCTGGCGCGTGAGGTAGTTTATATCGGTGAGGCGCTGGCGCAGCTCGGTCTCGAACTTGTCGAGCTGGGTGGCCTTGGAGCGCGTGAAGGGTGTCATCGTGCTCGTGAAACGTGCCCAGAACGACTCCATGAGCTGCTGGAGGGCGGTGACCTTCTTTACGAAGTCCTTGCCGAGTAGACCGACTTCACGGCGGATGTTCTCGTGTTTGACCTGGTCGAAGACCTGGAGCGCTGTGAGCTCGCCGGCAAATTGGCGGCCAAGCAATTCCTCGCGCTCGGTGACGTGCTCGGGGTCATACGTACCCGAACCTTCGGGCGTGTAGGGCTTGTTTCCGATGACGGAGATTTCGTCACCGACCTCCTTGACGAGGTCAAGGAACTCGAGGATGCGCACGACGGTGTCGTCCACGCTTTCCTTGCGGCGACGGAGAGACTCGGGCAGCGACTTATAGGCGTAGCGCTCGGCGGCCGTCATCTCGGGCCGGGGCGGGACGTACTTTCCACCTTTCCGCTGCTCTGCGGGCATCTCATCTCCTTCGCGCGTTAGCGCAATCTATTCTACGCCCCAAGAGCGTCTGGGGTAAATGGGGATTCGGGCAAACGTGCCTGGCACGCTGTCTCAAAAATAAGCCAATTGCCGGGATATGGCGAGCTTATGAGTCACCGTGCCTGGCGCGCTGACTCTGGCGGCGTGGCTCGTTTATGGAGTTATGGTACATCACAAGTGCCATTGCTTCCGTTTTTTGTCGGTTATTGTCGAGTTATCGGAGTTATGGCGCATTGCATGTGCCAAGTTGCATGCTTCTTGCCAATGCCTCGCTAGCTGGAGATTCCTGACGACTTACCCGAAGCGATGCGGTTGCTGATGGCGATGCCGATGAGAGCCGCGAGGACGCCGATGATTGCGCCGGCGAGTACGTCGGTGGGGAAGTGTACGAAGAGGTAGAGACGCGAGAACGCAATGGCAACCGCCATGACCCAGGCGGCGATTTTCCAACCGCGGGCGATAGGCGCGCGCGTGATCACGGTGGCAGCGAGGAACGAGGAGAGCGTATGGCCCGAGGGAAACGAGAAGCTGGCTGGAGCCGCGATGAGGAGCACGAAGCTGGGGTCAGCGATGAAGGGACGGGGACGGGCGACGAGGTTCTTGATGCCAAACTCGCAGATGGCCCAGGTGACGGCAAGGGTCACGAGCAACGTGATGCCCCAACGGCGTGTCTTGGGAAAGATAAGCAACAAGATGCCCGCTATGATCCAAATCAGGCCATGATCGCCACATGCGGTGACGATGGGCATGAGTGCATCGAGAAACGGGCAGCCGAGCACGTTTTGGATGCCGTAGAGTATGGCGAAGTCCATGCGCGTCCTTTCGGGATGATTGCTGGCATTGTGCCACATGCGTAGGCTGATTGAAACGAGGTGCATGAGATGTCCGCCGAGGCTCAGAAACCCATTCGCCTCGGTCGCACATCCCCCGCGTCTCGGTCGTACAGCCCCCGCACCTCGCCTCGGCGTACATCCTCCAAAGCTCTGACATGCGCGCATCCCGAAAGGACGCGCGATGGAGAGAGGGGGAGTGGGAGTGGTAGTATGTGCGGCATCCATCGTCGTAGACTAGGAGTGCCCATGTACATAGCCGATTCGTACCTCGAAGAGCTCATCAGCGAAGATGTCCCGAGTGTCGACCTAACCACGCACGTGCTGGGCATCGGCGGGCATCACGGCTGTATAGAATACTTCACGCGGGATGCGGGCGTGCTGTGCGGTACCGAGGAAGCCGAGCGCATCTATCACATGCTGGGTGCCGAGCGTGTCGAAATCCAGCCGTCGGGCACCCAACTTGCGCCCGGTGATGTCTTCATGCGCGTCTGGGGACGGGCAGAAGTCCTGCACATGGGTTGGAAGTGCTGCCTTAACATCTTCGAGTACTACAGCGCGCTGGCGACCAAGACGCGCGCCATGGTCGATGCAGTGCATGCGGAGAATCCCCGTTGCGAGGTGCTGACGACGCGCAAACGCATGTCGGGTACCAAGCCGCTCGACACGAAGGCAACGCTTGTGGGCGGCTCCTTCCCGCATCGCCTGGGGCTTTCCGAGACCGTGCTCGTATTTGCGCAGCATGTTGCGTTTTACGAGGGCGGCATCGATGCTCTCATCGCCGACATTCCTGAGCTCAAGGCGCGTTGTTGCGAGAAGAAGTTCTTCGTCGAAGCCGATGCGTCCGATGCGGTGCGCTTTGTCGAGGCGGGCGTTGACGGCATCCAGCTCGACAAGGTTCCCGCAGACAAACTCGCGCAGCTCGTGCGCACCCTCAAGGGCATCAATCCCCAGGTCACGGTTATCGCAGCTGGTGGCGTCAACATGGAGAACGCTCGCGCATATGCGGCGAGCGGCGTCGATGGCATTGCGACGACCTGCCTGCACTTCGCCAAGCCGCTTGATATGAGCGCCCGCATGGTGGCAGATGCCTGACATGTCGATGGATGCCGCGGCTTCCGAGAGGGCACATGCGGTGCTCGAGCGCCTGCTTGCCGCACACGAGGCGTACTTTGACGTCGAGCACAACTACTCGTTTGCGGGACGCGATTTTGAGGGGTATGCCGAGCTGCATTCGAGCGCTTTGCAATACGTGCTGGTGAAACGTGCCAAGCTCTGGGAAACCACTTCCCACGAGTATCTGTTCTTTAAGCTCGTGGGCCATTTGGATGCCGGAACGTTCGACGAACTCGTGGCGTTCATGCAAGAGGAGACCATTGCCAAGGTCTCGCTCGGGCCCGATCACATGAACTCGTTTCTCTCGCTCGTCATCATCGCTGATTCCATAGATGCGGGACTAGCGCGTCGCGTGCGCAAGACGCGCTTCCGCAAGAACTTCGCGCTTGGCCTCAAGGGCTGGGCTGACCTGCGCGTATGCGTCGTCTGTCTGGACGAGGGCGCGGTGCATGCCAACGCGATGGGGGCTGATATGGTGCCCACACTCGAGGCGAACGCCTTCTAGACGTATCCCTCGCTTCCATTGGTTCCCATAAGAATTAGCCGCGGTTAAATTTTTCTTCCATCTGCCGCCAAAAGTACTAAAATCCCGTGCATTAACGAATGGACGAGAGGTGAGTATCGATGAATGCAATGCTGATTCTGCTGGTCTCCATAGTGGTCTTGGTGCTGGGCTACATCTTCTATGGCGGATGGCTCGCCAAGCAATGGGGCGTCAAGGCCGAGCGCATCACGCCCGCTCACGAGTATGAGGATGGTCGCGACTACGTTCCCGCGCCGCCGTATGTCGTGCTTGGTCATCATTTCTCGTCGATTGCCGGTGCTGGTCCCATCAACGGCCCCATCCAGGCTGCCATCTTTGGCTGGGTGCCCGTGTTGCTGTGGGTACTCATCGGCGGCATCTTCATCGGCGCCATGCACGATTTCGGCGCGCTGTTCGCGTCGCTCCGGCACAAGGGCCAGACGCTTGCGACCGTCATCCAGGAAAACGTTGACGGCATGGCCAAGAAGCTCTTCTGCATTTTCGCCTACCTTACGCTCATCCTCGTGGTCGCTGCCTTTGCGTCCATCGTTGCCAGCACGTTTGCCGTCACTCCGGTTCCGGCCGACGCCGCCAAGGCTGCCACTGTCGAGATGACGAACCTCGCCAACACGCGCACCGCCATGATTTCGATGCTGTTCATCGTCGTCGCGGTCATCTTCGGTCTGGCCACGCGCGGGCGTAAAATTCCCACGGCCATCAACGTGATTTCGGCAATCGTCATCATCGTGCTTGTCGTCACGCTGGGCTTCCTCTTCCCGGTCATCTCGCTCGACAATACCACGTGGATGATCATCATTGGCGTTTACATCCTACTCGCCTCGGTCGCGCCCGTGTGGATCTTGCTGCAGCCGCGCGATTATCTCTCAAGCTACCTGCTTTACGGCATGATCGTGCTTGCACTCGTCGGCATCGTGGGATCGGGCATCGTGGGAGGCTCGAGCGATCTGTCGATTCCCGCGTTCACCGGCTTCACCGCCGCTGCCGGCACGTCGAAGGTTGCGACGAGCGGTTTCCTCTTCCCGGCACTGTTCATCACCATCGCCTGTGGCGCCATATCGGGCTTCCATAGCCTTGTGGCCTCGGGTACGACGTCCAAACAGCTCGATCGCGAGAGTCAAGCGCAACCTATTGCGTACGGTGGCATGCTGCTCGAGTGTCTGGTCGCCGTCATTTCGCTGTGCGCCGTGGCGTTCGTGTTCTCGGGGTACATGGATGGCACCTACACCTCGCCCACGCAGGTCTTCGCGGCGGGCCTTTCGCAGATGCTCGGCATGATTCCGGGGCTTGCCGGTGCCACCGACATCGCGTACGCGCTGCTCATCCTTGCCGTTTCGGTGTTTTGCCTGACCTCGCTCGACACGGCGACCCGCCTGGCGCGCTACATGTTCCAGGAGCTCTTTACGCCGCAGGGTGTCGAGATCAAGGACCTGACCGGATGGCGTCGCGTCGTGACCAATCCTTGGTTTGCGACGATTGTCACCGTCGTCTTGGGCGTGTGGCTCGGCATGACGGGCTACCAACTCGTATGGCCGCTGTTCGGCGCCGCAAACCAGCTTCTCGCCGCCTTGGGCCTGCTCGCCGTGTGCGCATGGCTCGGCAATGCGGGACGCAACAACAAGATGTTCTACGTGCCCATGGCGTTCATGCTCATCGTGACGCTGACTTCACTTGTCATGACGCTGTACGCCAAATGCATGGCGCTTGCGGGCGGTGCGTTTGACGCGGCGACCATTCTGCAGCTGCTCATAGCGCTGCTGCTCATCATCTTGGCGGTCATTCTGGCCGTGAAGGGGCTCAGGACGATCTTCGGCGCCCACAAGGGCGGATCGGGGACGTCGGGTGGTGACTCGGCGAGTGCGGACGCGAAGGCGAACCCGGCTGACGAGCCCTTCGAGCATGCTGACCTGGGATTTGAGGATTTAAATATATAGGTGGGAGCGAGAGGCCCCGGAGCGGAGGAATCTCTCCCGCTCGCAATGATGGGGAGCGGAGCCGTTCTTGCATCGCAAGGGAATCGTGCTAGAATAACCGCAATAAGTTGCACAAGATGTGCCAAGGGCCCGATTCCCTGGCACGGGCCTTATCCAGGAGGACGATTACCATGCAGCGCAGCGAACGGGGACAGTACGAGCAATTCGTCATCGGTGCCATCTCGATTCTCTCGAATCGCTTCAATCGCTTTGCCGATTCGCTGCATTCGGACATCACCTTCAAGCAGTGGTACCTCATGATGATGATTTCGCGCATGGAAGACGAGCCCAAGAACGTGCGCGACATCGCCGAGTTCACCGGTACGACGCGTCAGAACGTCAAGAAGATGCTCGCGGCACTCGAGGAGAAAGGCTATGTCACGTGCAGCCGCTCAAGCGCCGATGGCCGCGCCCTGGACGTCGAGCTTACGCGCAAGGCATACACGTACTTCTCCGATAACGGAGCTGCTGCGGAGCGCAAGATCGACGAGCTCTTCGCAAACGTGTCGGATGCCGAGCTCATGTCCATCGTAAAGGGAATCCAGAAGCTCACCGAGTGCCTGGACGAACTCGAAGAAGAGTAACTAGAGAACTTCAAGCCCCACTTCGCGCAGGTAGCGGCCCTGATCGTCACGCTCGAGCACGTTATAGGAGACGACGGGCGTGCAACGCGTGCCTGCGAGCGCGTCCACAAAGCCTAGCGGAAAAGCAAGCGAATGCTCGTGCGTGCTCTCGATGTAATCGGTGCATCCGGCAGCCTGAAGGCGCTTACGGGCTATCTCGACGTCCTTGCCGAAGACCTTGCCCGATTTGAGGAAGAAGTCCTCTTCGTCAAAGCTGAAGCAGGGGTGCATATCGCGTCCGACCTCGTTCATCTGGCGCATCTCGCTGCGGTGCTTGTTGTCGAGCGAGCAATAATGCATGCCGAAGGAAAGCCCCTCGTCCATCGCCCACAGCATGAGCTCGAGTGCGAGCTGTTCGCTGCCATCGATGGCCAGCCCGCCAGAGTAGTTGTAGTCATACATGACGTCAAAGGGAGGATTGCGCAGTTCGAAGCCGCGCTTGGCGAACTCCTCCCAGCTATGGAAGGGGAAGCAGAACTCGAGAAGGTTCATGCCATCGATGCCCGCCTCGTCAAAGCGCCGCATCCAATCGCGCATCGCATCGTCTGTGCCGGGGATGATGGGCATCTCGACCATGACCGATGGGATGTACTCGGTGGCCATCTGCATATTGGCGAGCACGCGTTCGCGCTGTTCGTCGGTGTCATCCTGCTTGATCGAGAAGCGAATCTCGTCGAGCCCGGCATCACGCAGCTGCTCGGCCATCTCACGCGTGAGCAGGTCTCCCGAGGTGTACATGCGCTTGTGGGCGTCACCGAAGAGCTCATGCGCGCGGGCGAGGAAGGCGAGCGTATCGGCGAAGTTGAGCAGGGGCTCCCCACCGGTCAGGCCAACGACGGCCATCTTTCCGCCGGTTGATTGCGCAGCCTGTTGCATAACTTCTTCCCACGGGCAGCCTTCCTCGACGAACTTGTCGTAGTCGGCGAGGTTGTAGTTGAAGCAGAAGTAGCAATCTCGGTGGCATTTGAAGGTGGTCGAGAAGGTCTCGCTGCCGTTTGCGCCGGTACATTCGACGCAGGCGGGAGAGAGCCAACCCACGCGAATGCTTGCGCCGCCGTTGCGCATCTCGGCGCCTCGATCGGCAAGCTGCCTGCGCAACTCGTCGATCGCATCGTGACGCGCATCTGCATCGGCAAAGGTCAGGCCCCTTTCACGCAGGGCCTCGATGTAGTTTTCCTCGGTGCGCTCGAAAACACGCAGGGCATTGCGTAATGACTGGTTGTTCATGAGGTTCCATATCCACATAGACGGCTTTCCACTGGCGATTATAGAGCCACCGAAGGGTGGCGTGGCGTGGAAAGTGCCGATATACTGTACGAGTTCGCGCCTGGGAGGGATGCGAAGACGCCTGCCATGCTCATGGCAGGCGTGGGAAGCCGCGCGAGCGCTACGCGGCTTTTCTCGTATAGGCGCGGGTCTGCAGGAGGGCCGACCCGCACGAACAGGGGGAATTACATGAAACCTTACAAGACCGTGTTCTACAGCTTCTGCGTGGGCGGCGTTCTCGCCCTTATCGCGCAGGCCATCTTGTCGTTCTGGCAGTTTGCGCTGACCGGTACGCCGATGGAATTCTTCACGGGTGGTGCCACGCTGGTGAGCATGGGCCTCATCGGCTGCGTGCTCGGTGGCTTTGCGTGCTACCAGTACGTCGAGGAGTGGGCTACGTTTGGTGCCTTGCTGCCGTTCTCCGGCTTCGCGATGGCCGTCGGCATGAAGGGCGTTGGCCCATGGACCAAGGAAAACGCCTCGATGGGCAAGTGCATCTGGAATTGCGTGTGGTTCGTCATCTGGTTTAACGTCGTGTTCATGCTCGTGTGCGTCGTGATTGGTTACGTGTGCGGCATGATGGGCGTCCAGCCTGGCCAAAACCTGGGCGTGGCGAAGACCGAGGGCGGCATGCTCTTCTTCAACGCCCTGTGGGTGGGCGGCTTGCTCGCCGCGTTCTTCCAGATTCTGTTCCTGGTCTGCAAGTCCATTACTTCCAAGACGACGCCGCTCCACATCCTGATGACGGCATGGATGTTGGGTGCGATTCTCGCGCCCTTCGGCATTTCCGGTGCGCTTGCGAACTTCGCCGGCCAGGGTTTTTCGGTCATGATCACCGTTGGTGGCTACAACACCTACAACATCG
Organism: Coriobacteriia bacterium; assembly: GCA_003149935.1. Taxonomy (NCBI): domain Bacteria; kingdom Bacillati; phylum Actinomycetota; class Coriobacteriia; species Coriobacteriia bacterium. The sequence continues at coordinate 103,198 of QAMH01000004.1, forward strand.
GCATGGACCTGTTCCTCGGTGGCGAGCATGCCATCGCTGGTCTGGTTCACCTGGGTTCCTTTGCGCTGGCTGTGTGTGGCCTGGCGCTCACGGCGCTGTTCACCTTCTGGATTTATAACGCCATCTTTGGCCGCAAGCCCATCAACGAAGTGCATGCCGAGAAGGCGCTGCATTCGCTCGAAGAGCTTGGTTATGACGCCTCCATGGTCAAGGTCGCCAAGGTCGAGGAGCAGGAGGGCTTCGACGAGGGGGCCGATGGCACGCCCATGGGCACGGGTGGTGCAGTCGATGCCAATGACGATGGCATCGTTGACGTAACTGGAGATGTTATCGATAAATAACAGGTTGCGTTTAGGCAGCTGGTTTTGGCGTCGAGGGCGCCCGCAATTCCTCAGAAGCCCATTCGGAATTGTCGGGTCCCTCGACGCTTTTACATAGCCGCAGGTAGTTGACGCAGAATGGATCCAGTGTAATAATGCAATAGGTAGCGTATAGTGGTTATCGGTGATAGTACGCGCGGCGCTCGAAGATGGGCTCGCAGCAGACGTTGATGCCGAGGTTTGCGTAGGTTTTCTCATCTGTCGAGGAGATGATGACCGAGAAATAGGCATCGCAGCCGCGTAGAGCTTCGGTTGCATCGATTGCCCTCTGGGCGAGAGGGTCGGTGGCCGAGCTAATGGAAAGGGCAATAAGTGTCTCATCTGAGTGGAGACGCGGATTGATGCTGTGCAGATGCTCGGTCTTGAGGTGACAGATGGGCTCGAGGGCCGCATCGCTCACGATATAGGTGCTGTCATCGATGCCGGCCACGACCTTGAGGGCGTTGAGCAGGAGCGATGAGGCAGCACCGAGGAGCTCCGAAGTCTTGCCGGTGACGAGCGACCCGTCGGGGAGTACCAGGGCGCCAGCGGGCAGGCCCGAGGCTTCCGCTTTGGCGAGTGCGGCCTGGTGAGCGGGGGAAAGGTCGACATCGACACCCGCATCCTTCATGAGAAGCTCGAGCTTGCCGACTTCCTCTTTGCCGGTACCGACGCGTGCGAGTTGTTCGCGGGCACGGAAGTAGCGGCGTACGACCTCGTTGCGGGCTGCATCGCTGCAGACCTCATCGTCACAGATGCAATTGCCTACCATATTAACGCCCATATCGGTGGGGGATTGGTAGGGGCTCTCTCCCAGGATGCTCTCCATCATGGCCTTGAGCACGGGGAATGTCTCGACATCACGGTTGTAGTTGACGGCAATGCTCCCGTAAGCCTCGAGATGGAACGGATCGATGATGTTATTGTCCTCAAGATCTGCCGTGGCGGCCTCGTAGGCGATGTTGACCGGGTGCTTGAGCGGGAGGTTCCAGACCGGGAAGGTCTCAAACTTGGCATATCCGCAAGTAACACCATGCTTGTTCTCGTGATAGAGCTGGGAGAGACACGTTGCCAGCTTGCCTGAGCCCGGACCGGGGGCCGTGACGACGACAAGCGGGCGCTCCGTTGCGATGTAATCGTTTTTGCCGAAACCATCATCGCTCACGATATGCTCGATATCCGACGGATAACGGTCTATGACATAGTGGCGGTAGCATTTGATGCCCATGGACTCTAAGCGGCGCTGGTACGCCTCTGCATGGGGCTGGCCGGTGAATTGCGTGATAACGACGCCGCCGACGAGCAGGCCCATCTCGCGATATACATCCATGAGGCGCAGAACATCCTCGGAGTAGGCAATGCCGATATCTGAGCGATGCTTATTGCCCTCTATATGATTAGCGTTGATTGCAATGACGACCTCTGCATCATCGGCCAGGGTCATGAGCATGCGGACCTTGGAATCAGGCTCGAAACCAGGAAGCACGCGTGAAGCGTGGTAATCGTCAAAAAGCTTGCCACCGAACTCGAGATACAACTTGCCACCAAATTGCGCAATGCGCTCCCTGATGCGAGCGGCCTGCATTTCGATATACATGTCGTTGTCGAATCCGATGTGCATGCCATACAACCTTCCACTCGAAATTTTTCATCATCATACACGACAGCCGAGACACGAAAAGCAGAGCGATGCGTTGAATCGGTTGGCGCGTCTCCACAAGAATCCACAAGAAAAGTGACCAAGATATTTTGGCAGAAATTCAGGTCTAACAGAGTCCCAAACGAAGGAAGATTTTCAGTCCCAAAAAAGAGGCTTCAGAATCGCGCCTATGGCACTTTTAGAGATTGATTGGCATCGAAACACAAAGAGCAGTCAGAGGGGCTGAGAAGCCAGTATTTTGCACGAGAGAGCAAATTCAAAATCTGGAAGCAGAAAGAGAGAATTTGAAAGCAAAATCTTTAGCTTGTACCAGTTGAAGATATGTTATTAAGTTGCATAAATAAGAGAATTTGAGAGTGGCAGAAAGATCTATGTGGAAAAAGACGAGAGGTTTGAATTATCTGATTTGGAAATAAAGGATTATCAACAAACAGATAATCAATATATCAGAACTTGAGATAAAGAACTATCTGAGAACAGGATAATAGAGCATATGAAGTGCTATTTACTAACTGGTGCCAGTTAAAAATACGGAGATCCGTATCTATTATTTCATACCAAGAATATATAATTATCAAATTTGAGATAAATTAAATCGAAGCGAGCAAAATTTGTATTGAAGCGAAATTATCCAAATATGAGATAAAATATTATCTAGATAAAGAATAAATTAATTCAGATTGGTAAAAGATTGACTCTTGAGTTAATTAACTACTAATCAGATAAAGATTTATCAGAAGAAAGAATAATAAGACCGGATGGGATATCAAAATCGGGAAGAGAAGAATAAGCAGGTACCAATAAAAAATATGCGTTGATTTAATCTAGATTAAAGATAAAAGAATTATCTAAAAATCAGTTAATGTTATATCTACGAATAAGATAAAGAATCCTGAGTTGATGATTTTCGCGAGTTCGAAAATACAAACGGAAACAAATTGGAATCCTGTTGAAAAGGTCTGGAGGCTCTCTGAGGCACGAGAATCAATTTTGAGCCGTTTTAGCCTCCGTGGAGTCTTTGAGTCCGAGATGGTTTTCCAGAACGTCTTGAGGCCCAAAATAATCAGTCAAATTTTCAATGCCCAAGATCGAAATTATTATCTGTATTGTGAATAAAGATTTCCAGAAAAAGATTGGACCTGATTTTTCGTTTCTCGTTCGAAACTTTATTATAAAAGCAGATAAAGATGACTCGAATCAAAAACATGGCATATTAACTTAAACTAAGATAAAGATTTCTTTTCAAAATAAGCTAAATAATTCTACGTTAAGAATAATAAAGGCACCCCATCTTAATCTGATTAGTCGATAAAGTATAACAGGGTTGTCTGAAAAATCAGGAATCGAGTTGTGATCGAATCATGAATCGGCTGTTACCCAAACTCTCCATTCACGATAAAAAATCTTTGCAGAAATCTGCTAGAAACGCTCAAAATTTAACGATAGCTATCGCGGGATTCTGCCCCAAAACAAAGGCCTTAGAAGGGCTTAAAATCGCTTGTAGATATACCGTGAAAGCAAGCTTTGATTTTGTATAGAAAAATGTATATATTGCCTGATAAATCGCTGATATCATTAATTTGCTAACCAGGCGATAACACAGCTAAATCAGGCGTTAGCGTGGCTACCGAATCCCCTTCGCTATGCGTCTTGAAAATCGGGCCGTGAGAACCACTCAGAAGCCACAGAAAGCGTCAAGCTATCAATTTGTATTTTTTATAGATTTGCGTATATCACTTGGTATATAATCTCAAAGACTTTAGATGAGTCAGATCGTCTAGTTACTCGCCAAGAATGTTCTCAAAAATGTAGGTTAGGTGGTTGAGTTGAGTTCAAAAGTCAAACAGGCGAACTTCCGTTTACCCCTCGAGTACATGTCGATGATTGATGATTTCGCGCATCGCGAAAACATCACCAAGGCGGCTGTCATCACCCGCGCCCTGGATTGCATGTGGGCATCGTACGACTCGGGCAACAACGGAATGCCCGTCACCGATTCCGGCTCGGGTATTTCCGAGCAGGAATTCAACGATCTTAAGAATCAGCTGAAGCAGGCGGAGGAGCGCGCGCAGGCCGCAGAGCAGCGTGCGAACGATGCCGTTTTGGCTCGCGATGCCGCCGAGGCGAAGGCTCGCGAAGCGGTGGCGGATGCAAGCGTTGCAGCCCCCATCGTTGCCGCAGTCAACTCCGTTTCGGACGACGAGATCGAGCGCCTCAAGGCACTGGTTGCCAAGCAGGAGGCAAGCCTCGAAGAGAAGACAAAGGCGCTTGCCGCCAAGGAAGCCGAGGTCGCAGCAAAGGAGGCGCAGATTGCCGAGCGTGACGCTCGCATCACGTCTCTGAGCGAGCAGCTCGGTGCGGCAAATGCCAAGGCTCAACTGGCCGCACCGCTCAGACCGTGAGCGTCGCACCCATAGATGGTGGTGGTTCACCCGGAGAAGATTCAACCCGTGCGCTGACCATGCTTAACATGCTTGGCGGTGTCATGGGTGCATTCCAGCAGCAGGTCGACGATGCCCGCCAGGTGGGTGAGCAAGAAGGCCGCTCGGCTGTTCAGAAAGAGCTCGAGGATATGATCAATAGGGCTCGAAACGATGGTTATCGTGACGCAATGACATATCTCGATGACCGTGTCACAACCGCACGTGAGTCTGGGGCCAAGGAGGAAAGAGCACGTATCGCCAATATGGGATTCTTCGAACGCCGCCGTTACCTCAAGATTCACTTAGCCTAAAGGAAGCATCAAACACACACCAGGTTTCACCACTTACCACGACTTCCGCACTTCCCTTACAACCCTCCAGCGACCCCGGATCCACCTACCGGGGTCGCTGTTTTTATGCCCGCAAACGCTCAGGGCGGCAGGCTTTTTTGTCCCGGCGTGTCATCTCGACCGGAGGTGCCGTAAGGCACAGGAGCGGAGAGACCTCGTGGGTGCTCGGGGCATGAGATTTCTCCACTCCGGCGCTGCGCGCCTCCGGTCGAAATGACAAAGGGGCGGGCTTCGCTTCACTCGAAATGACAGGGGGCGGGCTTCGCTGCGCTCGAAATGACAGGGGAGTGGGCTTCGCTGCGCTCGAAATGACAGGGGGCGGGCTGCGTCCCGTGCTCGAAATGACAGGGGTAGTTTTTTGTCATTTCGATCGAAGCGAGCGCAGTGAGCGGAGTGGAGAAATCTCCCACGCCGTGCATCAGCAAGGGTTCTCGAAGCATGTGGGAACGCCACTTTTTGGCTCGTGCCTGTGACTCGATACCGTAATTGACTGGTACCAGTGATAGCGAAACGAAACGTTCTGCGCGAAAGGGAAATGAGAGTCGAAACGATGATAGTGATAGGTCGATTTTAGGGTTTTCGAGTGTCTTCTTTTGCTATTCATGGGGCCTCGGGGGCGCAGATATATCGATGAGAATGTCGGTCAGTTCAGGCGTGCGAATGGGGTCGCGTCTGCTGTATCGGGAGCTGATTTTGAGTCTGAAACTATGGTGCGTCGATGCCGAAATCAGCTCCCTGTTTGAGCGATTCGTGGTGGAGAGTCAAAGCGAAATTGGCGGCGCGGACGGATCGCGGAAGTCTGCTGAGACTCCCGCGATTTCGTTTCAGGTTCCGCGCCAGCAAGTTTATGAACCGATTTTATTGGAGCGGGGGTTCCGCGCCGGGGCGCGGAAACGAGCGCTGAATTGCCGCGCGGTGCCGCGGTCGATTTTTGGGGCGCGGCGAGGCATGCGGAGGATGGATTGGGACGTGTGGGTGCTTGGCGGTTTTCGGAGGTGTGTTGGTCGTTGGCGCGTGGAGAATATGGCTCATGGGTACTATTGTCTTGGGGGTGGCTGCTGAACCGAAGTGACCAAGATACTTGAAGTGAGCAGGGAAGGGGAACTCGAGGCGCTATCTTGGTCTGATGATGAGGGTTCAAAGGGATTGCGATAAGTCGGTTGAAGCGTCTGAAAAAGTCCGGATTGAGTTGAACCGCTATAACGAATCGCCTTAAGTGAGGGAAGAAGTGGGCGGGTTTGAGCAAATCGCTATATGCAGGATGCAATTTGGGATTGCGTGATTGGGTTTTTAGGAACCTGTGGAGGTACGGATGGGTCGCGCAGATGTCTCCCGGGTCCATTTTTGGCTCTGGAGCGAACGGCTTGGTTTTCTTACGCAACAAGGACGAAAAACGATGCCTTAGAATCGATTCTAAGGCGTTTTGCCCGTATGACAGGTATCCGAATGTGCCAGAAGAACATAAAAGGGCTTAAAACGCCTTAAAATGCGCCAAATGTCTCTCAGGCTTGATTTGGAAGCTTTGGATGAGACTTGAGCTGCACGGAAGGGGTTTCGAACCTAATCTGGGCCCCGATTCTCCTTCAGGGGGATCCAAATCGGACCGAAATCACGAAAATGGTCTTCGATGCATAGTAGCGTCAGAGTTGTCAATCATTTTTTCACAAAGAGAGATGGGCAACTCAAAGAAGATAAGAAAATCCATACGAGTATATCTAAAAATAGGATAAAGATTTTGAATGTTTGGCTGGTGGGGGCGTGAAAAATGCGCAATTGGTTTCGTGAAGAACTTGCCAACCAAATGTGGAGGAATTGTGAAGACGAAAAATAGTTTTGAGCTTGGGTTTTGCTTGCAAATGGCTAGAAATGGCCAAAAAACAGTGCCTGATGCTACCAAAATGTTTTAGCAGTCTCATTTACGCGTTTATCCAGTGGTTCTATAGACACTCTATACAAATGTAGCGTAAAAGCTATGCAATGCTTGCAGGGTGGTAGATGCTGCTAAACCCGCAGGTAGATGGCACAATTGCCGAAGTTTCTCGCTTGCAAGGCAAAACGCGATTTTGTACATTGCGCATGCCGGTGAGTGAGGAAAGTAATACGAATGATCCAAAGCAACGAAAATATCTTTCGCGGTGCACGTGCGTTACGCGCGCGTGCGCGCGTTATATATATGGTCGTTGCAGCGATCTTCCTCAGTCTCACCATTTCGGCAATTTCCGCCACGGTTTTCACCCCCGCCGCTTTTGCAGACGATACGCTCCTGGTTGCCCAAAGCGCCACGAGCGATGACGCTGTAAACGCTGGCGCGGATGATTCCGCCGGCACTCCTGTTGACCAGGCGATTTCTGGCGCGGAAGGTGGAGATTTCTCGACTCCGCTCACTGCGTTCGCTTCGCTCGAAATGACAGGAGAGGGTGCCACTGCTCCTGCCGAAATGGCAGGAGAGGGCGCTGTTGCCGAGAATGGCGCGGAAGACTTCTCCGAAGATGCTTCTGACCAGCAGATTTCTGGCGCGGAAGGTGGAGATTTCTCGACTGCGCTCGAAATGACAGAGGGGGAGACGGCCGACGAAGATTCCGCCGCCACGGAGAACGTCGAGAATCCCACCCCCGAAGAAACCACTACCGTTGAGGAGGAGACCACTCCCGACCAGGTCGACGTGCCTGGCATCGAGGAGCCCGAGGAAGGAGATTTCTCGACTTCGCTCGAAATGACAGATGGGATCTACGGTCCGGTGCGTTATCTGGCCGCTGCGTCTGCGCCGGTCATCGCGCCTGCTGCGGGCACCAATACGTTCTCGGATAACGCAAACATCACCTGGGAGTACAAGAATCATGTGCTGACGATCACTGCCGGTGGCAGTGACAAGCAGCTCACGACTTCCCTGACGGGTTCCAACCTGCCCTGGCTCACCTCGACCACGAGTGCGGTCAGCCGTGCCGACATCCATAGTATTAAGTTCGTGGCCAACGGCTCGGGTGGCAAGGTCACCCCGTTGGACCTCACGAGCTGGTTTGCCGATTACACGGCGCTCACCACCATCGACGTGACCAATCTGGATGTCTCCAAGGCCGTGAGCTTTGACAAGATGTTCCAGAACGCGAAGGTGCTCACCACCATCACGGGTATGGGAGGCTGGAAGACCGACAGCGGCATCTCGTTCCAGGACATGTTTGCCAATGTCGAGAAGCTCGAGTCGCTCGACCTCTCGGGAGTCTATACTGCGACAGGTTCCGGCAGCAATGTTGCTGACGGTACCGAGAAGAATAGACTCGATATGTTGGCCGGCATGAAGTCCTTGCGCACCATCACGCTGCATCCTGACACTGCGCTGACCGATACGGGTATCGAGCGCATCTCCTCGCGCAATGACGACCTTGGCTACTGGATGGCCACGCGCGTCGTTCAGGGCGAGATCAACGTTTGGCAGGGCAAGCCCTCCGAGCTGATCCAGCGCTGGGGCACCAACGGTGCGGCGGACAACGGACTCAAGGCGAACTTCACCCTCAACTTCTTCCCCGAGGGTTACTTCACTAGTAATAGTGCAATCAAGTGGACCTACAACTGGAATCGCAAGACGCTCGAGATCGAACTTGATCCGAGCATCGCCCATACGGACTTCGCCGTCACCGAGACCGCCAGCCAGCTGCCCTGGCTGCGTGCCGTTCCGAGCGAGCTCATCAACATCGTCACCTTCCACGAGACGATCGACGGCACTAATACGTATAAGACGGTTGCCCCCGCATCGATTGCGAACTGGTTTGCCGACTACGTCAACCTGAGCGTCTTCAGGGGTTCTGGTCTCGATGTCAGCAACGTCACGGACTTTGGCGGCCTGTTCAAGGGCTGCATCAATATCGCGAACATCGACATGACGGGTTGGGTCATGGGTGCATCGGCCAACATTTCCGAGATGCTCGGGGACTGCCGTTCGCTCAAGACCATCACCGTTTCGGACACCACGCGCATTGCCGGCGCCGGCCTGCTCGACATCTCGTCGATGAACAAGGCCAATGGCATCTGGGAGCGCTACGACGACAAGGGCAAGGTCAAGGATCCTTGGTTTGGCACGACCGACAACCTCGAGCGTCGTTACAACGGCACCATCCTGGGCGCTGCCCACGGCGATGCCACCTACCGCTTCAACACCATCCTGCGCGGCGGTCGCTTTGACAACGACAACACCTGGTGGAAGTTCGACAACGTCAACAACATCCTGTCCATCGGCGCTGACGATGATGAGGATGGCGAGACCCTGGGCAAGCTCATCAGCGAGACCGCCAGCGCCAACGGCACCCGCTACATGCCGTGGCTCGAGCAGGTCGATGGCCAGCCCATCGTCACCATTCGCAACGTGGAGCAGATCAAGACCTATAACGGTGCCCAGCCCGCTGACATGTCCTACTGGTTCAAGGACTTCGTGAAGCTCTTCGACTTTGATGGCACCGGCCTGGACACGAGCCAGTGCGTCGGGTTCACGGGCCTGTTCATGAACGATGTCAATCTTGGTGGCATCAACAACGGCGTCCTCGACATCAGCTCCTTTGACATGAGCCACAGCATGAGCGCCAATCGCGCTGACATGTTCAAGGGTGTCAACAAGTTGCTTAATATCAAGTTGGGTCCCAAGGTGCAGCTCATCGGTTCCGGTCTGGACAAGCTCGACCTCCATGACCAGACGAGTGGCACCTGGGTGCGCAAGGGCTCCGATACCGACTACTGGATCGGCACCTCCGCCAGCTTGCTGAACCGCTACGGCAATGCCGCCTCCGAGGGAGCCGCCCTGGGCGAGGCTGCCCTCTACTTCTGGGATGTCACGTTGCTGCGCAACGTCTTCCAGTCCAACGGCAACATCTGGTGGGAGTACGACTCTGATGCCGCAACGCTGCGCATCGGTGCCACCAACCCGAGTGGCAACGTCACCATCACCGAGCGTCCCGATCCCGTCAACGTGCAGAACGACCAGCCTTGGCTGCTCGTCATTGGCAAGGCTGCTGGCAGCGGTGAGCCCGCCCGCGCTCTGGGCCGCTCCTCGATTCGCTACATCGTCTTCGAGGACAAGCTCCACATGCTGTATCCGGCCGACTGGTTCAAGGACTATGTCAATCTCGAGAACCTGCGCTTTGCCAAGGGCATGGACTTCACGGGTGCCACGAGCCTCGCGAACTTCTGCGCCAACTGCACGGCGATGCACACCATCTCGGGTATGGGCAACTTCACTAATACTACGGGGATCACCTCCGTGGCCCATATGTTCGATGGCACGAGGTTTGCCACGCTGGCTGGCGTAGACGTCTTCGACACTTCCAACGTGACGGACTTCAGCTACTTCCTCGCCAACAACACGGTGCTGCGCACCTTCGACAAGGCTGCGGCTTGGAACACCTCCAAGGGCACCAACTTCAGCTACTTCTTCTACAACAACCGCTCCCTGTCCACGCTCGACATCTCCGGTTGGGACATGAGCAAGGCGACGACCGCGAGCTCGCGCGAGAACTTCCTCGCAGGTCTCAACTCGCTCGAGATGCTGTTCCTGGGCGACAAGATTATCCTGACCGATTCCGGTCTGGGTGACGCCACGCTCGCCCCGGACCGCGCCCAGGATAAGGGCAGCTTCCAGGCCAGCACCTTTGATCCCTCGACGGCCACCAACGCCAGCGTGACTCACAAGTGGCTCGGCCCCTCGGCCGATCTCGAGCGTCGCTACCCGGTGACCAGCCGCAATTACGGAAGCAACTTCCTCTACGAGTGGAGGGCCCGCAACTACTCTGGTCGCTTTAGTGACGTCAACGGCGGAGACATGGCCTGGTGGAAGTACGATGCCGTTACGGGCATGCTGACCGTTGGCACCGACACCACCAACCCCATCCAGCTCGCGCTTGACCCGACCGAGGCCGAGGCTGCCTGGATCCCCGTCATCGATGCCATCTACGAGGCCGAGAACCAGTACGATGGCCTGGCCAACGTCAAGTCCTTCGTCGCCGAGGCCCTCAACGGCAATCCGACCATCCGCCTGTCGGCTTGGAGTCTCGCGAACCTCTTCGCCACCCATTACACCGGGCTCACGAGCTTCAACGGCGCGGGCCTGGCAACGGACCTCGTGATCAGCCTCGCCTCCATGTTCGAGGGCTGCGACTCGCTCGTCAGCTTCACCGGCGTGGAGAACTGGGACACGGGCAAGGTCACCACCGTAAACGCCATGTTCAAGGACACCAAGAGTGCCATCGAGATCGAGGGCACCCAGAACTGGAACACCTCGGCGGTCACCGACTTCTCCTCGATGTTCGAGAACGCCATCGGTGTCGAGAGCATCCTCAACATCGGTACCTGGGACGTCTCGGCGGGCACGACCTTCGAGAACATGTTCAACGGCGCCACGAGCCTCAAGTACCTCAACATCGCCTTTACCCCGGCTGCCGGTGGCCACATGAGCGTCACGGCCAACCGCAACGGCATGCTCGCCAACGCACCGGCCATCCTCGAGCTCACGGTCGGCAACAACTCCTACCTGGCCGACACGGGCATCGATGACAACCACAAGTCGTCGCGTGGCTCCTGGGAGCGTCGCGACGAGTCGTTCACCATCGTATGGTTTGGCACGACGAAGAACCTTATGGTGCGCTATCCGGTGTCTGACCCGGCAAGTGACCTGGGCGTCGTCAAGTACACCTGGGAAGAGGGCACGCTGCGTGGTCGCTTCACTAACGAGAACGCCTGGTGGCAGTTCACCTACACCGACGACGAGAAGACCCATGGCGACCTCATAATCGGTCTCATCGACACGAGCACGGGCGCCGACCACGTCATCACCGAGACGGCCGCCGAGCTTCCCTGGGCCGACGCCTTCGGCGACAACAGGGTCTCGGCCGTCACGATGCAAAACGGCGTCACCTTCGTGGGCGACAACCTCGCGGGATGGTTCGAGAACTACACCGCGCTCGAGCACTTCGATGGCACCAGCATGAACGTCAGCGGCGCCACGAGTCTCGCCAATCTCTTCAAGGGCGATGACAAGCTCATCGTCGTCGAGGGCCTCTCCAACTGGAGCGTCCACAACGTACTCAGCTATGACTCGATGTTCGAGGGTTGCGCATCGGTCACCTCCATCGACGTCCACGGCTGGGAGATGAACGTCAACGCCACGCGCGTCAACATGTTCAAGGGCCTCGACTCCATCATCTCGCTGTACCTTGGCCAGTACATCAGCCTCGAGGGCACCGCGCTGTTCGATTCCGACACGCGCAACGCCACCATGGGTTCCTGGATGCGCGCCACCAAGGACGCGGATGCTGTGCTCTACGCCGATGACCCCTGGTTTGGCAGCTCCGATGACCTCGTACGCCGTTACGAGAACCCTGCCGGCAACGACCATGGCTGGAAGAACACCGACACTTACGGTGCCTACTACTACTGGCAGACCGGCGTGTTCCGCGGCCGCTTTGGCGAGAACGACAACGCCTGGTGGTCCTATGACCGCGGTACGCTGACCTTTGGCATGGACCTGCCCGAGGTATGGTCGAGCGAGAACACCGTCGAGCCCGTCGTGACCGACCGCTCCATCTACGAGGCCGACACCATCGACCCCGAGACCGGCAAGGTCGTCAAGGGCGAGCAGAGCTCGCAGCTGCCCTGGGAGAAGGCCTCGAGCGTTGACGGCCTGTTCAACGCCTGGACCGACGTGGTCTCCGTCACGGCACAAACCACCGAGTACAACGGTGTCACCTACAAGATCAACCCGCGCAACCTCTCCTTCTGGTTCAAGGATTACAAGGGTCTCAAGAGCTTTGACGGCGTCAACATCAACATGAAGTCCGATGAGCAGTCCCTCGAGTCGCTGTTCGAGGGCTGCACGAGCCTCGCCGTCCTCAACTTCTCCGGTTGGGAATGGGATGGCGACATGGAGCGCACCAACATGCTCGCCAACCTGCCGGCGCTCTCCAGCCTCACCATCAAGCGCGTCGTGCTCGAGGGCACGGGCCTGGGCCTCGACGTGAACGGCAAGGAGCTTGCCGCCCGCGCCGCCAACGTGGGCCGCTGGGTCATGGACAACAACATCGTCCATGACGTGCCGTGGTTTGGTCCCACCGCCAAGCTCGTGAGCCGCTATGACGTGATCCTGTCCGTCGCCATCGACGACGAGCACATGTACACCTGGGACTCCAAGTACGCCGGTAGCCGCGTGGACAACAACCCCAACGCCTGGTGGATCTTCTCGCTGGTCGATGACGAGGAGAACGACGTCAAGAAGGGCACGCTCATCATGGGGTCGGATGCCAGCGAGGACCGCGACATCAACAAGTCCGGTACGGCTACCTTGGTGGACGGCAAGATGGAGTACAGCGGCTCCACCCTGCAGTGGGCGCTGTCGCCGGGCACCACGGTCGTCAAGACCGGCACCCTCGACAACATCGTCGAGATCACCGAGGACCTGATTGCCGGCATCCCCAACATTGCGGCTGTCAAGCATGTCAGCACCTTCTCGACCCTGGTTCCGCAGGACACGATGCTCGGCTGGTTCTCCAACATGGTCAACCTCGAGAGCTTTGACGGCACCTTCCTGGACGTCTCCCACGTCACCAACTTCAACGGCCTGTTTGCCGGCTGCAAGAAGCTTGCCTACGTCAAGATCGGCAACTGGATCATGCATGATGCCGGCCGCGATGCCGATGTCACCGACATGTTCCGCGACTGCCAGTCGCTCTACAAGCTCACCGTGGGCAAGGGCGTCGTGCTCTCGCAGGCTTCCGGCCTCAGCGAGACGCTGACGAATCGCGAGCCCGACAAGGGCACCTGGATCTACAACCTGTGGTTTGGCTCCTCGAGCGACCTGGCCGACGACTACACCAACGCTGGTATCTCGAGCGCGGCCGACGCCCTCTACACCAGCGGCTCGGTCGTCTCGACCGAGATCACCTACACCTGGGACGAGGGCAACCTGGGTGGCCGCTTCCCGAGCAACCCCAACGTCTGGTGGCGCTACACGGGTGTCGTGCGCGACGGCATGGTCGGCCTGCGTGTGGGTCTGCTGCGTATCGGCAGTGACTCCGAGGACAACAACGCCATCACCGAAACCTCCGTGCAGCTGCCCTGGCGCAAGCTGCTCAAGAACGTCAACACCATCACCGAGGTGCGCACTGCCGCCGACGGTAGCTATCCTGTCTCGGTCAAGGACCTCTCCGGTTGGTTTGGCACCTATCTGGCCGCCGACAACTCGACCCGTGCCCATACGGGCCTGGATACCTTCAAGGGCGAGGGCTTCATCCTGGACAAGCCTGGTAACGAGTGCATCAGCCTCGAGGGCATGTTCGACGGCGCGACCAAGCTTTCCAAGGCCACGGGCATGGAGCACTGGAAGACCTCGACCGTGCGCAGCTACGTGCGCATGTTCTACGCCTGCCAGGTGCTCTACGACCTGGACATCCAGGATTGGGATATGACCACGGCCCACATCCAGGACACGCCCACCACTCAGGACATGTTCCACGGCATGGGATCGTTCCACATGGGCCTTGCCAGTTTGACGCTCGGCCCCAACGCCGTGCTTGAGGGCACCAACCTTGCCATGCTGCTGCCCAACCAGCAGGAGGGTCGCACCTTCCACAACAACGGTGACGGCGTGTGGGTCATGGGTGATGCCCTCAACTCCGATGCCATCACCGGCGATACCGACACGCCGTGGTGGGATACGACGGCTGCTCTCGTGGAGCGCTACAAGCTCGACAAGACCGCCCAGCGCACAGCCGCCTCCATCGCCACGAAGACGACGCCCGCAACCGTTGCTCCGCCGGCTGACCTCATCCACAAGTACACGTGGACCCCGGGCATGCTCGGTGGTAACTTCCCGAGCAACGCCAACGTCTGGTGGAAGATCGATCATGACACGCGCGACCTCACCATCGGCTTGCACAACAAGGACCTTTGCAACGTGGTGACCGAGTACAACCATTTTGCTGACGGCGATGTTGTCGCAGGTTACGAGCAGTACATGACTCCGTGGGCAAAGATTGGCGCGACCATTGCAAGTTTCAAGGTCGATACGAAGAACGGCAAGGTCGCCCCGACTACTCTCGAAGGCTGGTTTGACGAGGATTACGTCTTCCGTAACGGTGGCATTGCCGGTAGCTTGGGTAATCCCGCCTGGAATGCAAATAACAGGCTCGATGAGTGGCAGCGCTATATCAGTTCCGAGTGGATTAACCTCGACTGGGAGTCGACGGCGAACGGCTACAAGCCCTCTGACGGCTACAACGAAGTCAACTCCTTCTACCATAATTGGACGAATTGGACCTATTCGTTCGATCCGCAGTGGTACAAGGACAAGTACGATAGCAATGGCAATAGGTATACGAGCTACATCGCTGAGAAGATCTTCACGCCCGTATACCTCGAAGCTGGCGAGACCTACTACATGTCTCTCGATTACATGACGAGGAATGAGCCGGATTCTTATTGGGGTTGGTATTGGGGTTATCCCGATTACAGCTTCGAGCTCTACGACACTCTCAGTCCGCGCCAGAGCACGCACCGCTATAAGGGTATCCACGTCTCCTTGCCGCGTAATCACGATTATCTTACGCATGGTTATGTCACGTTCACGGTTGACAAGACTGGCACCTACTACGTCGGCTTCGATGCCTCGGGCTTCTCGGATAACTATGGTCATCTGACTGGCTGGCTTGCCAAGGATCTTGCCGTGTCTCGCTACACGAAGTTCACCTATTTCGACGGCTCGGGCTTGGATACGACCAATACCACGTCCACGGAGCGTCTGTTCAACAACGCCGTGTTCCTGCGTGACATCATCGGCATCGATGATTGGGACACCACGCGCGTCACCACCATGCAGTCCACCTTCCGCAACACCAAGGCTCTCACGACGCTCGATTCCATCAAGGAATGGAACGTCTCCAACGTCGTCAACTTCAGCCGCATGTTCGAGGGCATGCAGTCCATGGACGCCACCCTCAACCTCGACTGGGTCACCATCTCGGCCGAGGACCTGAGCTACATGTTCCTCAATAACACCTTCGTCCCCAACACCAACTACCTCAAGCTGTGGGATGTTTCCAAGGTCACCAACTACACGGGCATGTTCAAGAACGCCACGGCGCTCGAGGACGCGGCCGCCATCTCCGACTGGCGTCTGGGCATCGACGTCACGAGCGACCTCACCGAGATGTTCATGAACACGCCGGCGCTTGCTGCCATCGACACGCGTGGTTGGAACCTGGGTAGCCCCACCATCATCGACCGCATGCTCTGCAACGCCACGGCCCTGCGCTCCATGGCCTTTGGCGTCACCACCTCGCTCAAGGGTGCTTACCTGGGTCTTGACGAGAACGGCAAGCAGTTCCCCTCGCGCAACGCCCGCGCCGGTGGCTGGATACGCCTCAATGCCTCCAAGGACTGGTTCGGCTCCACGGCCGACGTCGTGGCCCTGTACCCGACGCTCAACTGGGGCGACACGGTCGAGGGCCCCTACACCTACATCTGGACCGACGAGCAGACCGGCGGCAACTCCTTCCCCAGCAACGAGTATGCCTGGTGGAAGTACATGAAGGACTCCAAGACCCTCATCATCGGCATCGACGAGGAGAAGGCCAATAACCCCGACTTCGTCAACTACCACACCTGGGTCACCGAGACCTTCGAGGAGCTGCCCTGGTTCGTTTCCGAGGATGGCACCGAGAACCTCATCTACACGCCCGAGGAGATCGAGAACGTGCAGTTCGTCTCCAACGTGCACGTCATCAACCCCTCGCGCTGGTTTGCCGGCTACGTGAACCTGCATTCGGCCGACCTCTCCGGCATGCGCATCGATCTGGCTGGTGACATCTCCGGTCTGTTCGATGGCGACGTCAAGCTCCAGAGCGTCATCGGCTTGGATGATTGGTACAACGAGATCGGCGCCGCCACGGATGCCGCCATCGACGAGGCCAACAAGACGCTGCCTTCCGACAAGCAGCTCGTGAAGGACGACACGATCATCACGTCCTTCGAGAACCTCTTCAAGGACAATACGCTGCTGCGCGAGCTCGAGACACTCGAGAACTGGGATGTCTCCACGGTCACCAACATGGCCGGCATGTTCTGGGGCGCCGCCACGCTCAATGACATCTCGCAGCTCAACAACTGGACGACCGCGCAGGTCACGACCATGGAGAACATGTTCCGCGGCATGCTCAAGCTGCGCAAGGTCGATGCCGTCGTCAACTGGGACACCTCGTCGTGCGCCAACTTCGACGGCATGTTCCAGGACTGCAAGACCGTCGTTTCGGTGGACCTCACGAGCCCCAACTGGACCACGGATGCGGCCATCTTCCCCAACGGCGATGGCACCAACCGTCTGCAGGCCATTGACATGCTCGCGGGCATGGATGCCCTCAAGTTCCTCTACGTGAAGCCCACGACCATCCTCACGGGCACGGGCCTGGAAAAGTCCGACACGCACGAGGGCCGCGATGGCCGCTGGACCCTGCAGACCATCAACGGCTACGTGCCGTGGTGGGGTAGCGCCACCGACCTCGTGGAGCGCTATCCGATGGAGTACAACACCGAGCTCGACCCGTTTGGCGGCCCCGACGGCATGAACCTCACCTATCGCTTCGAGTTTGGCAAGCCGGGTGGCCGCTTCGAGAGCAACAAGTTTGGCTGGTGGTACTTCGACAACGACCCCGAGTCCGAGACCTACAAGACGCTCTTCATCGGCGTGGACACCGAGTGGGTGCAGGTCACGGTCACCAAGGACGGCTCCGGCAACAAGAGCTTCAGCTACGCGAAGGTGCCCGTCGACAACTTCGTCGTGACCGAGACCGCCGACTACTTGCCGTGGCTCACGCCGGCATCCGGCGCCATCGAGCTCACGCCCGAGGCGGCCCGTCCGCTCATCGAGCATGTCTCCTTCAACAATAACGGCATCACGCCGACGGACATCTCGCGCTGGTTTGCCGGCCTGACCAACCTCATCGACGCCGATTTGGCTGGTGTCGAGATGAGCCAGACGCGCTCCATCGCAAGCCTCTTCGAGGGCGATGCTAAGCTCGAGACGCTCAACACGGGCAACAAGGGCCAGCGCTGGACCGCCATGTCCAATGTCACGACTGCCGCCAACATGTTCAAGGGCTGCGCGATGCTCGGTGCCGTCACGGGCATGGAGTATTGGGACATGAACAAGGTTCTCAACTTCTCGTCCATGTTCCAGGGTTGCACCGTGTTGCCCAACCGCATGATCGAGCAGGCGGGCAAATGGCAGCTCAACACCGATACCGCCACCACTGTCAGCATGGCGAACATGTTCCAGGGCTGTGCCACCATCACCACGCTCGACGGTTTGCTCGACTGGAACACGAGCCGCGTCAACACCTTTGCCTACATGTTCGAGAACTGCGCCTCGCTGCTCTACGCCAACGGCGTGCGCAATTGGACCACCGACATCTGCATGGATTACACGGCCATGTTCCAGGGCGATCGCGCCCTCAAGGAGTTCAACGCCAAGAACTGGGTCGTGGACCGTGGCTGCGCCTACGAGAACACCTTCTACCTGTGCATGGCCCTCAACCGCTGCGTGCTGGGCGAGGGCTGGTCCACCATCAAGGAGCCGACCCGCGTCGATCCGTTCCAGAATATCGTCAACGTCACGCTCGATCCCGGTCAGTCCTACAGCTGGAAGTTCACCGCCCCGCAGTGGGCCGACGGCTTCTACGTCGAAATCTTCAACTACATCTTCGACAGCCACTATCCGAGCTGCCCGGCTACTCACGGCTACATCTACGGTGCCGAGAAAGAGGGCATGCCCCTGACGATGTTCTGGACCGACTACAGGCATGGTTCCACGAGCGCTCTTATCGATGGCCGCTTCTGCCAGATCGATATCGTCGTGCCCGGTGGCTGCGCTGCTAAGTCCTACATCAACTTCCAGGTGCACTACGTCTATCCCGAGAAGATGATTTGGGAGTGCGAGGAGGACCACTGGACCGGCACTTGGGATAACATCAACGAGGGCTTTGACAAGTACCAGGCAACCATGGCCGGCACCTACGTATGGGGCGACTTCAAGGCCGGTGCGCGCTTTGACTCAAACGACCGTGCCTGGTGGACCCTCGAGATTCGCGACGACAGCTACGAGCTCGTCATTAGCCTCGACGAGGGCGACAGCACCCGCGGCAAGGTCAACACCGACCCGGCCAAGGGCCTGACCGTCACCGAGACCCGCTTCTACGTGGACGAGGCGCTCAAGTCCCAGCTCGGCTGGTCGCCTTGCAGCCGTTTCAAGGACTACGCGCGCTACGTCAAGATCGTCAACACATATAACGGTGTCAACGTGCTGTATCCCAACAGCTGGTTCGAGAACAACGTCAAGCTCGAGAGCTTCGACGGCTCGGGCCTGACCGTGGGCGATGCCACGGATATGAACCGCATGTTCAATAACGACGGCAAGCTCTCGAGCTTCACGGGTGTCGAGAACTGGGATGTCTCGCACGTTCTCGACTTCAGCTACATGTTCAACATGTGCGCCTCGCTCGGGGACATCAGCCCGCTTGTCGGCTGGCATCTCAATACCGATACGGGTAATACCATCAACATGACCCACATGTTCTATGGCACGCGCATCGTGGACCTCAACCCGCTGGCCGCGCCGCAGCCCGGCCAACCCACTGGTTGGGACATGTCGCACGTCCTGGACACGAGCTACATGTTTGCCGAGAACAAGTTCCTCGTGGACCAGACGCCCATCGCCCATTGGGACATGTCCACCAACGTCAACTTCAGCTACATGTTCGCCAACGACAGCGCCCTTGCCACGATGGACCTTTCGCGCTGGCAGATGCGTCGTGTCGTGAGCACGAGCCCGTACTATGCCGTCAACCTCGACAACATGCTCGTCGGGCTTTCGAGCCTCGGCCAGCTCACGGTGGGCGAGTCGTCCCTGCTGCAGGGCACGGCGTTCAACAATAGCCTGTCCAATCACGGCCCAACAGACGGCATGTGGCAACTCACGTCTACGCGCGACGGCATCGAGGATGGCCTGCTCTTTGCCGACGGACGTAGCCCCTGGTTTGGCGACACCTCCAAGCTCGCCGCACGCTACACCAACGACCCCTATTCGGCCGACGCGCTCGTCTTCAAGTGGGTTCCCAAGCAGCTGGGCGGCCGCTTTGACAGCAATCCGTACGCCTGGTGGCGCTACGACAAGGACCCGGAGTCGGATACCTACGGCACGCTCACCCTGGGCGTGGACGACCACGACAGCACCACCAAGTACGTGGCTGCCGATGACGACACGACCGTTTACGGCAAGAACGTGACCGAGCTTTCCGGCACCGTCGATGGCATCGAGTACGTCCTTCCCTGGTTGCAGGTCACCGACGACGAAGCCACCATCACCGACACCTCGCTTCCCACCACCCCCAATCTCGTCACCAAGACGATCATGGCCGTGACCGACGTCAAGAACGTCGTCAGCTTCAACGGTCTACTCATCGACAATCCCGCCAACTGGTTTGCCGGCTACTCCGCCATGGAGAGCTTCGACGGCACCCAGATGGACGTCATCAACGCCACGGACATCTCCCACATGCTGCAGGGGACGAGCTCGCTCACCTCGCTCACGGGCAACTGGAACGTCTCCAACGTGACCGACATGTCCTACTTCCTGAATGGCGCGAGCTCGCTCGAGTCGATCGCGGCGCTCACCAACTGGGACGTGACCAAGGTCACCACCATGGCCCACAGCTTCGACGGCATGAAGAGCCTGCCCAATCTCGACGAGATCGGCTCCTGGCAGATCAACAGCCTCGAGGACGCCTCCTACGCCTTTGCCAACACGGGCATCACCAACCAGCTCGCCACCATGCACTGGCCCATTCTGGGCACCATGAACCTCACGGGCATGTTCGCCGGCAGCCATGAGCTCGCCACCGTGGACATCTCCTACTGGGATACGACCAACTGCACCGTGACCGACATGTTCAAGGAGCTGCGCAGCCTCGGTGCCGACACCGGCTACCTCAAGGTCTCCGGCTTCAACACCCTGATGGGCACGAGCCTTGACGGCATCTCGACGCGTCTTGCCAACCAGGGCATGTGGGTGCGCCAGGAGACCACGCCCATCGAGTGGTTCGGCAACGGCAACTCGCTCATCAAGCTGTATCCGGCCACGGGCAAGGGCGTCAACGAGGACACCAACGTCTTCACCTACAGCTGGGATCCGACCCGTCTGGGTGGCCGCTTCGAGAGCAACCCGTACGTCTGGTGGATCTTCTATCCCAACGCCCTGGGCGATCATGCGGCCAAGACCCTGACCATCGGCTCCGATCCCGGTTGCCCGAGCACCGAGGTGACCGAGACCAACACCGGTACCACCGACGAAGCCGGCAACGTGACCAATCTGCTGCCCTGGCTCGTCTACAACGAGCACATCGACGGCCCCATCGTGCCCAAGGGCAATGTCGTGCACTTCATCGCCGAGAGCGACGTCACGCCGGTGGACGCCGCGGGCCTTGCGGCCGAGAGTCGTGGCAAGAGCTTCGAAGGCTGGTTCAGCGGCTACAGCGTGCTCAAGGACTTCGATGGCAAGGGCCTCGTGATCGGCAACCCCATCACGTCCTTCAAGGACCTGTGGAACGGGGACTCGAGCCTCACCAGCATCAGGAACATCTCGCACTGGGATGTCTCCAACATCACCAACATGGCCAACCTGCTCAAGGACAACAGCTCGCTCGAGACCTACGGCGAGTTTGGCACCTGGGCTGCTGGTCTGGGCACGGGCAAGCTCGTCAACATCTCCGGCTTGCTCTACAACAACGACAAGCTTACCAACGACGACCTGGCCTACTTCGGCGGCTGGGACGTCACGGGTGTCACCGACATGAGCTACCTGCTCTACGACGCCGACGCCATCACGACGCTCGTCAACCTCGAGAACTGGCGCGCGAGCAGCCTGCAGACCATCAACTACGCTTTCGCCGAGATGGAAGAGCTCACGACGCTCGATGGCCTGGCGGATTGGGCACCGGGTCGTGGCGGCGCCGTCTCGCTGTTCACCATGGCCCACATGCTCGAGAACGACCTCAAGCTCTCCGACGTGACGGCCATTACCGGTTCTGCGGCTGGCGGATCGTTCTGGGATGTCTCCAACGTCACGGACTTCAGCGCGCTCTTCAAGAACATGGGCCGCAACGTCTGGGCCCAGAAGGTCACCAAGCTCGACCTGTCGCGTTGGGACATGCGCAGCATGACCCATCGCTCGGTGCTGCCGACCGTTACCGACATGATGCTCCTGGGCACCATCACCGCCGAGGACATGGACTTCTCGAACTTCGTCGAGCTCACGCTCGGACCCAACGTCATCCTGGAGGGTACCGGCCTTGACAAGAGCGGTTGCCAGGCCGGCGACTACGGCGTGTGGGTCAAGAACGATACGAGCATCGGCAGCGGCGTGCCCGTGGGCAACACCGGCGACCTGGTGCGCATGTATCCGGCCTCCACCTCGGCGACCGGTCCTGTCGACGTCACCGTCTACACCTGGGACACCACGCACCTGGGCGGCACCTTCGACTCCAATCACAACATCTGGTGGACCTATGCCAAGGAGAACTTCTCCAACGGCGAGAAGACCGGCACCATTACGCTGGGCGCCATCGACCGCTCCAAGCCCCTCTACACCTTCGAGGTGGCCGCGGACGTGCCCTGGAAGCGCCTGCAGGAGACCGTGAGCGCCTTCACCGTCAACGACGTGAACGGCAAGGTCGCTCCCGTCAGCCTGGCCGAATGGTTTGCCGAGTACCCGGCGCTCGAGGACTTTGACGGAAGCAAGCTCGACGTCAAGGACGTCAACAGCTTCTACCGCATGTTCTACAAGACGCCGTCCCTGCTCACCTTCAGCGGCACCGAGAACTGGAACACGAGCAGCGCAGCCACCTTCGAGGGCATGTTCCAGGAATCTCCGCAGGTCATCGAGATCCACATGGAGAGCTGGGCCATGCGCTACAACCATGCCAAGGTCACGACCCTGCAGCCCGACGGCTCCACGAGGACCGAGTACACCTGGGTCGTGCCGAAGCTCACCAACATGTTCCTGGGCACCGAGCACCTGCGCGTGCTGGGCCTGGGCGAGAGCTCCGTGCTCGAGGGCAGCGGCATGACCGACATCGTGGCCGTGGGCCCGACGCGTCGCGGCTTCTGGTACCAGGACACCGACGATGTGGACGCACCGGGCGTCAACAAGTACCTGACAACCGAGCTTGCCAACCACTACCGCGCCGGGCTCACCGACATTCCCGGCACCCACGTGTACTACTGGGTGTACAACTCCGCGTTCAAGAACGAGAACGTCTGGTGGCGCTACGACAACAAGACCTACACGCTGGTCATGGGCGTCTACGACCCGCTGGGCAATTGCGTGGTCGAGGAGTTTGGCGATGACCTGCCCTGGAAGGGTTCCATCGACACCGAGGCCTCCAACCGCGTCGAGAACGTCGTGACCTACAACGAAAACGGCGGTCGCATCGCGCCCAAGTCCCTCGAGGGCTGGTTCGATAACTACAAGAGCCTCATCACCTTTGACGGCACGGGTCTGCGCGTCGATGACACGGGCAGCTTCGAGCGTCTGTTCAAGGGCGACGACAAGCTCGAGACCGTCGACATCTCCAACTGGGTCATGGTCACCGGCCCGCGCTTTGCGCAGGCAAGCGACGCTACGCTCACCACGCTCGATCCGAGCGTCACCGACATGTTCACCGGCGCCTCCTCCATCCGCGAGCTCTCGACGCGTTACACCGTCAAACTCGACGGCAGTGGCCTGAACCGCAAGGACGGCATGTGGGCCACGGGCAACTTCACCGACAACCACACGCCGGACGACACCTTGTGGTTCCTCACCTCCGAGCGCCTGCGCAAGAACTATCCGAGCGCCACCATCGAAGAGGCGAGCAACGCCAAGACTGGCTCCATCCGCTTCAACGAGCACGTGGTGTACTACTTCGTCAAGGGCTCCGGCAACATGCTGCATGACAACCAGGACGCTGCCTGGGCCGTGGTGCTCGAGGACACCGTTGTGGGCAACACGACGCTGCACGCCAACGAGATGTACATCGGCGTGCGCCCCGAGGCCGAGAACAAGGAGATCAGCGGCATGCGCTGGCGCCCGTGGGGTCCCTACACCGAGAAGGTCACCGACATCAAGACCTACGGCCTGCTGTCGCCCGACTACATGTACGACTGGTTCAACAACTCGCGCTATGCCTACACGCAGCCCCTCGAAGAGGGCGTGTACCTCATCCATGCCGAGAATCCCCAGTACAACGGCTATCTGTACTATGCCTTTGAGTCGGGCCATAGCTACGGTGGTGGCTATTGGGAATATTGGTATGGTGGCTTGGGCAGCCGCAACCAGGGCTGGTACATCAAGTACATGGGTACCGACCCGACCTATGGCCACTACTACGAGATGCGCTACGGCAGCTCCACGGGCAACAGCATCACCGACGTCGGCCGTGTCGGCGGTTACGTGTACATCCGCAACTACTACAGCGGCGATCGCGGCACCTGGAACGGCGTCACCATCAGTCCCGTCAATAACCCCGGCCTCATCCTCGACCGTGCGGGCGGAGGCAATCGACTCCAGTGGATCAATGACCCTCGTGGCTACGGTGGCTGGGCTCGCTTCTGGAGCGGCGGCGGCTACTTCACCGGCAGCTACAGGCCGCAATCGCAGGGCGGCGGTATCACTGGTCAGTGGTATGCCACTTCCTGGGGCATCGAGCGCCCGTACGACCCGTTCCCCAACCTCACGACCTTTGATGGCACGGGTCTGGACGTCTCGCGCGTCAACAGCTTCGAGCATCTCTTCCGCGATTGTCCCAAGCTCGAGAGCGTTGACTTCTCCAACTGGGAGATGAAGCTCGACGCCAAGACCGACCGCATGCTCAAGACCAACCCGAAGCTCAGCGAGATCAGGCTCGGCAACAAGTGCCTGCTCACCGAGTCGGCGCTTGACGCCCACTACGACGCCATGGGCCGTTGGGAGACCTGCGATCCGGACGCCCTCCTCTTCGACGGCAAGTGGTGGGGCACCACGCAGGACCTCATCAACCGCTACTCCAACGAGCACAACACCCACGGCTACCGCATCTACCAGTGGAACGACGGGGCGTTGGGTAGCCGCATCGGCAGCAACGACCGCGTCTGGTGGTACTACACCGAGGACGGCTTCAGCCCCGAGGGCGTGCACAAGCCCAAGGTGAATCCCAACTCGCTCGTCATCGGCGTCGATGATGGCTACCTGGACGCTGCCCTCAACGTCACCGTGAGCGGTTTTGACCAGGTGCCCTGGTACAAGTTCCTCAAGGGCGGCATCATCGAGCACATCTACTCGTTTGCCGGTGACAAGGGCAAGATCACGCCCACCACCCTGAACGAGTGGTTCTATAACAAGGACGGCCTCTACGAGAACAACGTCACCTTTGACGGCAGCGGCTTCAACACCGCCCTGGTCAAGGACTTCACCAACGTCATGCGCGGTCAGGATTGGCTTGCGGCCGTGAACTTCTGCGGTTGGGACTTTGCCGATGACGCCAAGATCGACAACGCGCTCACCGACACCGTGCGCCTCAAGGAGCTCACCGTCAACGACGACTCCTCGCTGCGCGTGCTCTCGACCCTGCCCGACCATGGTGCCGGCCGCTGGATCGCGATGTCGGTCGAGACCGTCCCGACCGACAAGAACCCGGCCTACGTGGGCCAGTTCCTCAACAACACCGAGATCCAGGCCTACTACCCGGCCGGCGGCAACGACCATGGCCTGGTCACCTGGGAGTGGAAGAACGGCACGCTGCTCTACTTCGAGAAGAACGTTGGCGACAACTCGGTCACCGGCGACCTCGAGACCATCTTCCTCGAGCGCGGCCTGACCTACACGCTGCCCACCCGTGACAGCGATCCGACCTGGCATCGTGCCGGCTACAACCTTATGTACTGGAACACCAAGGCCGACGGCACGGGCGACGAGTGGCAGCTCGGCAGCGAGTACCTCGCCGAGTACGCCGAGTCCATCACCTTCTGGGCGCAGTGGTACCGCGATGCCTACGTGACCATGACCTACGTGCTCGACACGGGCGAGGGCAACTACCCGCTCGGCCCGGATGCGGCCATCTCGACCGGCCGTGCCCACAGCGCCGGTGCCGACCTCATTGGCAGCGACCGTCTCATCTGGGACGGCACGGCCGAGAACGCCGTCGAGGAGGGTGTCACCATCCAGGCTCCGTTCGTGCGCCCGGGCTACGAGCTGTCCGGCTGGGTGTACTACACGCGCCAGACCATCGAGGGCGAGGAAGGCGAGGAGCCGCAGGTCATCACCACCGAGCACAAGGTCGCCTTTGGCGACACGCTGCGCCTCTTTGACGCCAACGCCGGCGCTCCCGGCAACACCGAGATTGTCTTCTACGCCTGCTGGACGCCGCTCACCGGCTACAACCTCATCTACGACCCCGCGGGCGGCTCCTACACGCCGGCTCCGCGCGAGGTGGGCTACGAGGACAAGAACCTCATGCCGACGGACGCCGACCAGATGACCAAGCATGGCTACCGCCTGGCTGGCTGGTACGCCACTCGCCTGGTCAACGGCGTGGAGGAGAAGATCATCCTCGACGACCAGGGCAACTACCTGATCACCGCCGAGACCATGTTCCGCACCATCGCCGCTTCCGCCGACACCTCGGTGGTCACGACGTTGCACGCCGAGTGGGTCGTGGGTAACGTCGACCTCGTCTTCGACACCGACGGCAACGGCTACAACGGCCTGGGCGGCGTGGGTACGAGCCCGTCGATCACCCAGACGGTGCCCGGTAACGACACCACCAAGCACAACTTCGTCCAGACCAACCCCATCAGCGACGGCCACTACCACTTCTCGCACTGGACCGTGGACTTCGACCCGACCTGGCGCTGGGACGACTCGCTGCTTCCCATCGACGAGATCACCCGCATCGCCTTCAACGCGCTGGGCGACGGCCTGTGGGTCGACGCCACCTTCACGGCGCACTTCGAGCCCAATGAGTACGAGATCGTCTTTGCCGGTGGCCAGGGCAAGCACGGCGAGGTCGCCGTGGGCGCCCGCCCCGACGAGCATGCCGCCTTCGGCACGGCGTTCGAGGCTCCCGCCGGCACCGACTTCACGCTGCCGGGCTACATCTTCGTGGGCTGGCTCACCGACGAGCAGGTTCCGCGCGTGCTCAAGGCCGGTACCGCCTACAAGGACCTCACGAGCGCCAACGACGTCATCACGCTGACCGCCCAGTGGCAGGCCCAGACCTCCACCTTCACCTACATCGCCCAGACTGGCGGCACCGTCTCGACGCCCGAGTCCACCAACAACCAGCCGAGCCTCACGCTCACCTTCGACCGCGTGTCCCCGACGATCACCACCGTCATCGCCCGCCCGAAGCCCGGCTACGCCTTCCTCGAGTGGCGCGACACCGTCACCGGCGACCCGATTGTCGCGGGTAACGGCGTCACCATCACCATGAACTCCGATGGCAGCTGCAGCCTGTCCATGGTGCTGCCCACCGGCACGCTGTGGCCCGCAAACGCGAGCTTCACCGCCGCCTTCAAGGCCGCCACCTACACCATCCACTACGAGATGCCCAACGACGGCTCCGTTGGCACGGTGCCCGCCGACCAGACCAAGACCACCGGCATCAAGCTGCGCCTCACCTCGCTCACGGCCGACACCGTCGATCCCACGCTGCAGCGCGAGGGCTACATCTTCGACGGCTGGAAGACGGTCGTGGGCAACAAGACCTACACCTTTGCCGATGGCGCCCTGCTCGACTTCGATCTCTCCACCGTCCAGGACGCCGTGGTCACCCTGACCCCGGTCTGGAAGGCCACCAACTACACCGTCGTGTTCTTCCGCGGTGCCGACACGGCCGTCGGATCCATGGAGAGCCAGGTCTTCACCTACGGCGTCAAGCAGCAGCTGCGCGACAACGCCTTCCAGCGCAACGGCTACACCTTTGCCGGCTGGGCCACGCGCATCAACGGCGAGCCGCTGTGGACGGACTGCATCGAGGCCGATAGCCACGGCAAGATGCACTACTACCTGACCACCGCCGGCAAGGAGGGTCAGCGCATCGTCGTCTACGCCCTCTGGAACGTCATCACCGAGTACGAGGTGAGCTTCGAGGTCGACGGCATCGACGTCGACAACGTGACGCTGCATGACGCCGACCCGGTCATGGTGCCCATCAACGGCTTCGCGCCGGCCAACCCGACCTGGACCAAGAACCCGGATGCCAAGGGCTCCTACGAGCTGGCCTACTGGTCCTACATCACCTACCACGAGGTCACGGGCCCCGAGGTCGGCATCACCCAGGACATCACCAAGATCGCCATCACCGGCCGCACGATCTTCACCGCGCACTTCGACAAGGACGCCTTCACGGTGCGCTACGACCCGGGTAGCCATGGCGGCTACATCGAGACCAAGGACCAGACCTTCTTCACCGGTCTCACCATCAACTCCGACATGCCGTTGTTCGCCAACACCGGCAGCGCCGGCACGAGCCAGAGCCCCGACTTCTTCGACACCGCGACGTCCAACTACGTCAACGTCGGCAAGCCCAAGGGCGAGATGGGCTGGATCTTCCTCGGCTGGGCCTGGGTGGATGGCGACGGCCTCGGGTGGCAGGACTACTCCGACGCGCCCATCACCATCGACGGCCTGGTCTACAACCGCGCCGAGAAGCCCACCAAGGTCACCTTCCGCACCACCTTCGTGGCCCAGTGGACCCCGACCGAGACCATCGTGCGCTTCCAGCCCAACAAGGGCTCCATCGCCCCGGGTCATGAGACCGAGATGGCCAACAAGACGCTCTACGTGGGCGACACCGTCGTGCTGCCCGCGGCCAACGCGGTCTTCCGCGATGGCTACGTCTTCGAGGGCTGGTCCATGGAGGAGAACGGCGACGCCACCTTGCAGCCTGGCGACAAGG
Source organism: Coriobacteriia bacterium (assembly GCA_003149935.1). Lineage (NCBI taxonomy): Bacteria > Bacillati > Actinomycetota > Coriobacteriia > Coriobacteriia bacterium. The sequence goes on from QAMH01000004.1 coordinate 131,983, forward strand.
TCACCGTCGTCGGCAGCCCCGGCGGCATGAACATCTGGGCCATCTGGTCCAAGCTCTCCTACACGCTGCACTACGACAGCCAGGGCGGCAGCTCCGTTGCCGACCTCACGGGCGTGGCCTGGGATGGCAAGAACCTCGTCAACGTCGCCGACCCGACGCGTCCCGGCTACACCTTTGCCGGCTGGTACTCCAGCCCCGACACCACCATCCAGGAGGGCCTGGCCAAGGTCGATAACGACATCCCGTTCAGCGTCATCGCCAAGGCAAACGGCAAGGACGCCACCGAGGCCCTGGCCACGGGTGCCTACCTCTACGCCAAGTGGCTCCAGGTCGAGGTCATGATCAGCTACAAGCCGGTCATCATCGACCCGGCGACCGGCGAGTTCGTCGAGACCACGGGCGGCATGACGACGCCGATGGTCAACTCCGTGGGCGCCGACTTCGACATCCCCAAGGGTGCTTCGGCCTACGCCAACCCCGGCTACAAGTTCCTGCGTTGGCAGAGCGTCGACGGCAGCCAGGTCTCCACCGACCCGCTGGCCTTCATCCCCACCAAGAAGCATGGCGAGCTGTGGGGTGACGAGCTGCATGCCGTCTACTACGCGGTCTTCGCGCCCATCACCTACACGATCACCTTCAACACCAACGGCGGCATCGGCGTCATGGACGCGATCAGCGCCCAGTTCGGCGAGACCAAGAAGCTTCCCGCCAACAACGGCCAGATCGCCCGCATGGGCTATGACTTCATCGGTTGGAACACCCGCGCCGACGGTTCGGGCATGATGATCGATGACGAGGGCGAGGTCCGTAACCTCTCCAACCTCGACAACGCCATGGTGCGCCTGTACGCGATGTGGGTCGGCAAGGACTTCAAGCTCACCCTCAACGCCAACCATGGCACGCCCAACACGACCCTGGGCCAGGAGTTCGACGAGAACGGCAACATCTCCTATATGATCAAGGCCGGCACCTCCACGCGCCTGCCCGACGCCCGCACCTTCACGCGCCAGGGCTACGTCATGGACGGCTGGGCACGCACGCCGGATGGCGAGCTGGCCTACACGCCCGGCTCCCTGTACTGGATGGCCGGCGGCGAGACCACGCTCTACGTCCACTGGGCACCCAACACCTACACCATCCGCTTCGCCCCCGACTTCGTGGATGCCACGGGCGTCATGGACGACGTGAAGGCCCCGATGGGCAAGAGCGTGTCCCTGCCCGCCAACACCTTCGAGCGCGGCGGCTACGACTTCCTGCGTTGGCGCTACACCTACGAGGGCGAGACCTTCTACTTCAACAACATGGAGGCCGTCAAGGACCTCGTGCCGACCGACGGCGCCGTGGCGATGCTCTTTGCCGAGTGGACGCCCAAGCTCAACACCGTCGTCTTCGAGAACGGCGATAGCGGCGTCATCAGCGGCGTGGCCAACCCGCAGCAGGTGCTCACGGGCTCCAAGCCCTCCATGAAGAACCTGAGCGTCGAGGGCCTGCCCGGCTACGTCCTGCTCGGCTGGGATTACGAGATGCGCGTCGAGGGTGCCAAGGCGCTCACCGGCCACATCACCGACCCGTCCGATCTCGTCATCCTTGGCCCCACGACCTTCACGGCCGTGTGGTCCAAGCCAATCGTCGTCAGCTACCTGCCGGGCGAGCACGGTCTGTTCACTCCCTACGAGCAGGGCAAGACCACCTTCTCCAACCTGCCCGTCACGGCGACTCCCGACTCCTACCGCATCGCGCTGGACGCCGACATGGTCTCCATCGCCACGGGCAATCCGCTGGGCGACGGCGACTGGGTCTTTGCCGGCTGGCGTCGCGCGGCCCTGGACAAGGACGGCAAGCCCACCGGCCAGGTCTTCGACTACCTGGTCAAGGACATCAACCCCGGTGATCCCTTCCCGTTCCCCGGTTTCAGGGTCGAGGAGTCCTCGGTCACCTTCACCGCACTGTGGACCCGCAACATCAAGATCACCTACCAGCTCGGCACTGACGACGAGGGCAACGAGCTCGGCATCGAGAACTGGGCCAATCCCAACTACGGCGGCGAGAACCGCGTCGGCAGCGGTGCCCCCGTCATCCTCTCCGTCGAGTCCGGCAACACCATCGAGCTGGCCAACGGCGACGACCTGTTCCGTCCGGGCTGGCGCTTCGAGGGTTGGGCCCTGAGCCCCGAGAAGGCCGAGCTTGCCCTCATCGCCTACCTGGGTGTCAACGACGACGGCACCAAGCAGGAGATCACGCTGGATGGCGACGACATCACGCTGTACGCCGTCTGGACCGAGCTCGTCTACAAGATCCACTACATCACCGACGGCGGCACCTACATCTCGCCGGCGCGCCTGCACTGGGACGAGGCCTCCGTCATTCCCGAGGAAGACCCGACCTGGGACGGCCGCACCTTCAACGGCTGGTATTCCGAGGACAATACCGGCGTCCCGGCTGGTAGCGCCCCTAACGGCGTCAGGGGAGTCTACGGCATGACCGTGGCCGAGTTCGCCGCGCTCATGAACTTCGATTACCGCGTCACCGACATGAACGTCTACGCCTGGTGGATCCCCAAGAACGCCACGCTGCACTACGGCGTGTGGCAGGGCGTCGGCGGTACCGTCAGCGTCTACGAGGAGACCATCGACTCGGCCACGGGCGTTCCCACCGGCTCGATCGCCACCCCGTCCAAGAGCTACGCCTTCATCGGCTGGGTTGACGCCTCCGGTCGCCTCGTGTGGACCTCCGAGAACCTCGTGCCCACCAAGACCGCCAACGAGGCCTGGGTCGACGGCACCATCTGGTACGCGAAGTTCGCCTACGACACCTACACGATCCGCTACGACTCCAACGGCGCCGAGTCCGGCAGCATTCCCGACCAGTACGTGGGCTATGACGAGACCACCTACCTGACCGAAAACAACGAGCGCCTGCAGCGCAAGGGCTTCACCTTCCTCGGCTGGTCCAAGGAGAAGCACGACTACTTCGTCGATGGCGACGCGGCTCGTGCCGCCCGCGATTACGTCGATGGCGCGCAGATCACCTCGATCTGCCCGAAGGGCCAGTCCATCATCACGCTGTACGCCGTGTGGCTCATGACGGGCTACAAGGTCAACTACGTGCTGACCGACCAGAACGACTTCTACGGCGAGCACTACCTGGGCTACATCGACGACAACCTCAACGGCATCAAGCACATCTACGGCGATCAGGTCACCGCCCTGCTCGAGACCGATACGCACAACGCGCATCGCGAGGGTTACAACTTCGCCGGTTGGAAGTACTACACCGACAACGGCACGCCGGTCTTCGTGGACTTCGGCTCGACCTTCGAGATGCCCAACTACGAGATCACCCTCGAGCCCAACTGGCGCCCGATCAGCTACACCGTGCAGATCCTGCCCGGCGAGGTTCCCGCGGCCAACGTCATTGCCGACTACGCCTTTGACGAGTTCCTCAAGTACGACGCCAACAAGATGCCCTACTTCGAGTTCGAGGTGGCCTGGGACGAGATGTTCGACGCCCTGCAGCGCTTCACCGCGCCGGGTTACGAGTTCGTCGATTGGTACGTCACCGGTGGCCAGAGCTGGTACGTGGACGTCGACGGTCCGCATGAGCCCGGCTGGTACAAGAACTTCTCCGACGACCTCAACGGCACCGCCGTCGTCGTCTTCACGGCCCGCTGGCGCACCGAGGCCCAGCACGTGGTCTTCACCACGCCCGATCCCAACGAGGGCGTCATCGGTGGTGCCTACGAGCAGGACATCTACATTGGCGACGTGGTGGCCTACGACAAGCTCGCCATCCAGCCCGCGCACAAGAAGTACCTGGCCGGCTGGAACGCCGAGGAGGTCGTGACCGTCGATGGCGTCTCGACCACCAACACCTACACCAACCTCACCCTCGACGAGGTTGCCAACTGGGAGGTCAAGGGCAAGATCACCTTCACCGCCATCTGGAAGGACGGCTTTGCCATCCAGTACAAAGAGGGTAGGGAAGAGATCGGCGTCGGCATCTTCGGCGACTTCTACGGCGACCATGACCACAGCCACGACATCGACGGCATCGAGGGCAAGACGCTGTTTGCCCACGTCGCCCCCGATTCGCCCACGCCCGCCTATAACGGCATGACCTTTGGCCAGCCGCGCAGCATCGACAACAAGCTCTACAGCTTTGCCGGTTGGACGTACCTTGATTACGCCACCGGCCAGTGGCTCACGATCGGTCAGGTCGACCTCTCCGACATCGTGGTCACCGAGGACCGCATCTACTACGCGGTGTGGGCGACGGCCGGCTACTTCATCGACTTCGAGCCCAACTTCCCGACGCAGCCCACTTACGGCGACGTCGAGTTCAAGAACGACGGCGAGATGGACGTCCAGGGCATGAGCTTCGGCGTCGAGGTCGCGCTGGCCCCCAACCGCTACACGGCCAACGGCTTCGAGTTCCTCGGCTGGTCCACCAAGCCGGTCAACCATGACCTCAACACCGGCGCGGCGGCGCTGCTCTTCGGCACCGCCTTCCCGGCCAACTTCGACGATGACGCGGTTGCCGCGGCACTTGACGCCTGGGGTACCGAGCTCATCCTCGACAAGTCGATGTTCCGCCGCCTCGACGACGGCACCATCGCCTACGGCGCGACGATCAAGCTCTACGCCGTGTGGCGCGTGGCGACCTACGACGTCTTCATCGACAATGGCGACGCCAACTCCGGCGAGGTCACCGGCGATGCCGACCAGATCGCGCAGAAGGTGCCCTATGGCGGCGGCGCCGTGACCGATACCATCACGGCCACGCCCTACGACAAGCACGCGTTCAAGGGCTGGGACTTCGAGGTGACTCTCGACGACGGCACGACCTTCAACGGCACCGTCGCCGATCTGTCCGACCTTCCCATCTACGGCACGGTGAAGGTCTATGCGAACTGGGAGCGTACCTACTCACTCACCTACGCTCCCGGAACGCATGGCGTGTGGAGCGTCACCGACGAGGGCGCCCATTTCGAGGGCCTGCGCGCCGGCGATACCCCCGACACCTTCCCCGAGTTCAGCGCCAAGAACGGCCTGTGGACTCCGCCGTACCAGATCTCGCTCAATGGCGAGCTGGCGTACCACCAGCTGCCCAAGAGCAATGACGAGAACTACATCTTCGACGGCTGGCAGAGCAGCGATGGACGCTTCTTCCTGACCATCGCCGATGCCGCCAAGGCGCTCATGACCGAGCCGGCAGACGGCGAGGGCATCACGCTCACCGCGACCTGGATCTACGCGCAGGTCACCATCAAGTTCGACCCGGGTGCGGGCGAGCCGGTCCTCGACGAGTACGGCAATTCGCTGCTCGCTCCCAAGACGGCCGTGCCCTACACCGTGGTCACGCTGCCCAGCAGCCTGTCCGCCACCCGCACCGGTTACACGCTCGACGGCTGGATGCTCGACGGCGTGCTCTACCCGGTCACCTACAACGGTGGCGTCATGGTCGCCCCGCGTCATAGCGTCACGATGCTCGCCCACTGGGCCGAGCAGGTCGTCACCATCACCTACCATGCCGAGGCCACCAACACCACCGGCTCCGGCTACATCTCCGGCGACGGCGGCTCGCTGCACTGGGAGCCCTTCAAGCCCGGCTTCGTGCTGAACGGCCAGGGCGAGCAGATCGCCCCGGTGCGCTCCGACACGGTGAGCCAGAAGCTCCTCAGCGTCACGGGCAAGGCCGTGGACTGGGAGGATGGTCAGACCGTCGTGAGCGATTACCCGCTCATCATCAAGGCCACGGCCCGTACCGGCTATCACTTCCTGTACTGGGTCGACCACAACAACAACATCGTCTCCTACGAGTCCTCCTTCGTGGCACCGCAGAGCGCCGCGGGCGTCTGGGAGAACTCCGAGTACTACGCGATCTTCGCCGAGGACGAGGACGTCAAGATCTACTACCGCATCAGCGACTACGACAAGGGCTGGCTGCGCTGGAGCAGCGAGGAGCTGGCACCTGCCACCGGTAACCCGCGCGGCACCGAGCTCATCCTGCTGCCCGGCTTCGAGCTGGACCACTGGGAGGACGACCTCGGCAACATCGTGGGCGGCCCGGACGACAAGATCTTCTTCCCGCCGCGCTACGACACGTACAACAACTCCGGCTACAAGGGCCAGGACACCTACGTGAGCCACGTCTACACCGCCGTGGTCAAGAGCGCGCCTGCCGTCAAGTTCAAGGTGGAGCACTACCGCCAGGAGGAGAGCGGCACGACCTTCGAGTTCGTCGAGGAGGCCACGGGTTACTACGCCGGTCCGACCAACGGCTTTGTCGCCGTGGTCAAGCATGACGACTCCGGCCGTTACCACCTGGCCCAGCTCTCCGACACGGGCAAGGTCCTCGAGGGTTCGCTGTTCCAGGTGCTCGATGCCGACGGCAACGTCATCCAGACGGCCGTTGACTTTGGTCTGCAGGACGGCGAGCAGCTGCTCATGGACGACAAGTTCCTGCACGAGGGCGCCCTCAACTGGGTCTACGACCCGGAGGTTTCGGCCCAGACGAGCCGCATCATCCTGACCACCACCGCCGAGGGCGAGCACGTGGTGCGCCTGTACTACTCGCTGCATCCCAGCCAGTACGCGCGCATCGTCTACGAGGTCCAGAACCGCCTGAACGACGGCACGACCGAGTTTGGCAACGGCGCCTACGGCGCGACCGACCCGACCTACGAGCTCGTCGCCCCGGGTGCCCTGACCACCGGTTCCACCGCACAGCCCGCTCCCGCAGGCTTCGAGTTCTACGGCTGGTTCCGCTCCGACGGCACGCGCCTCACCGACGGCGCCACCTTCACCTACGCGCCCACCATTGCCGACCTCGGCCTGGACGCATGGGAAGTCGGCCGCGCCTACACCGTGTACGCCGTGTACCGCGAGCTCGCCGACGTGACCACCTACTATGGCGTCAAGGACGGGAAGGGTGGCACGCTCTCCAAGGAAGTCGAGATCTATCCGCCCGTCTCCGGTGCCCCGAGCGGCCCGGACATCACCACGGCTCCCGGCTACATCTTCGACCACTGGGAGGACAAGGACGGCAACTACATCCTCATCGATGGCACCAGCATCGTTCCCTCGCTCGTGACCGAGGACACCGAGCTCATGACCGAGGCGCTGCACCTGTTCAAGGACGCCGACGGCACCTACTACAACCAGGACGGCAAGACCTACTTCGCGGTCTTCCGCTTCACCAAGGTCGACGTGACCATCGAGCACTACCGCGTCATCGAGGGCGAGATCGTCAACGCCAAGGAAGACGGAACCCTCGTCACCGGCGTCAACAAGCCCTGGATCATCGAGAGCCTCAAGATCCTGGCGGAGAGCGACATCGACGGCACCGTGGCCAACCCCGACTTCGGGAACCATGGCTCCTACGAGCCTGACTGGCCCGGCTTCACGCTTGACCTCACCTGGGGTGGCACCATCAAGACCGCCAAGGTCAACCCCGATGGCACCACCGTGCTGCGCCTGTACTACACGGCAAACGAGACCACCTCGTTCACCGTGCACAGCAAGCTGGTCTACGAAGACGGCACCATCGTCGACTACGATGACTACATCCACGGCACCACGCCCGATGGCGTCATCCACGACGATTGGGGCGGTATCACCGACACCGAGATGTCGCTCATGGTCAAGGTCGGCGACGAGTGGATGCTGCTCGATGGCTCCACGCCCGAGACGACGGCCGTCAAGGGCCACCAGGCTCCCGTCATCGTGCCCGCCGGCTACGAGTGGGACAACAGCCGCATCGATAACATGCGCGGCATCGTCAAGGGCGATGGCAGCCTCGAGCTCACCGTGTACTTCAAACCGAAGCACAACGGCACCAGCTACTCGGTCGAGTACTGGACCGTCGATGGCATGAACAACCTCACCCGCGTCCACACTGACGTCTTCGACATGCAGACCGCCGGTGACCCGGCCGATGCCGAGACCGACCAGTCCAAGCTGGCCGCCGACGTCTACGCGCGCCTCATGGGCTACGAGTTCACCATGGACACCATGGACGTCACCTACGAGGGCAACCACGTGCTCGTGAAGTCGGTTATCCATGCCGACCACATCGCCGGCGACGGCTCCACGACCCTGCGCGTCTACTACAAGGCGCTGCCGCGCACCCTGCACTACGTCACCGGCACCGGTACGGTGTGGAGCGACGGCGGCACCGACGACAGCCATGACCTGGCACTTGCCACCGGCACGCAGACCAGCCTCATCAAGGGCGGCGTCTCGCGTCCGGGCTACGAGTTCAAGGGCTGGTCGCTCGAGAACTACGGCCTGCTCACCACGGGCACCGCCTCCATCAACGAGGCCCAACGCATGGCCGACAACGGCCTGATCATCACCGACGACCCCTGGACCGTCATCACGAGCAACGACCCCGTGATCAACCTCTACGCCGTGTGGAGCGCACTGCCCACTACCTACGACGTCGAGGTCTGGGTCGTCAACGGCGACAACTCCATCGAGCACTACACCACCTACGACCTCGTTGGCGTGGCCGGCACCACCGGCAACACCGTGGACTTCTCCGACCCGACGGCTCCGTTCGAGAGCTGGGGCGTCAACGCCGACGAGAAGCTCATGCTCGGCGAGGACTTCGTCATCAACGTTCCCGGCTTCCTGTTCATGAAGAACGGCTACACGCCCACTCCGGGCCAGGCGACCGTCGGCGGCGTGACCGCCCCGGCTGGCAGCGTCTACTCCGCGCAGATCGACGCCACGGGCACCAAGCTCATCCTGTTCTTCAACGCCACCGAGGTCGAGTACACTGTGCGCATCCAGAAGATGCTCTCCAACGGTACCGTCTACGACGCCTCCACCGACACCGTCAAGGCTAACGCCGGCTCCTGGGCCCATGCCGTGGCGACGCTGCCCGGTCCGGGCGACGCCGGTTTTGACGCGACGGCAAGCTACTACGTCGTCACCGACAACATGCCGGGCTTCGAGCTCGTGTGGGATCTCTCGCCGATCGTGTCGACCCGCATCAAGGGCGATGGCACGAGCGAGCTCGTCATCATGTTCCGCGCCAAGGACTACGCGCTCACCTATGATTTCATGACGCCGAATGCCTACTGGACGAGCAACGACCTCAATCGCGACGGCATCAACATGGCCAAGGTCCACTCCGAGGACGTCATCACGCTGCCGAGCAACGCGGCCGTGACCCGCGAGGGCTACGAGCTCCTCGGCTGGGCCACGAGCGCCGCCGATGCCGCCGCGGGCATCTTCGATCCGAGCGCCGCCGCCGGCTCCAAGACCTACGTCACGCCGGCAAGCGACGTCGACGTCATCCTCTACGCCGTGTGGCGCGCCATCGAGGTGCCCTACACCGTCGAGGTCTACACCGTGACCGCCGATGGCACCGAGAAGCGTCGCAAGGACCTCGAGAAGCTGTGGCTGTTTGCCGACGAGCTGGGCGACACCCTGCTCAAGGCCCCGACGGATTCCCTCGTGGGCTTCGACAAGAACTCGCCGGCACCAGCTGGCCTGCTCACTGCGCCCACGTTCACGGGCTACACCTTCTATCCCGAGTACGCCAAGGCCATCAACACCGGCATCGTCAAGGGTAGCGGCGACCTCAAGCTCAAGCTCTACTACACGCCCAACCAGTACGGCTCCAACTTCGTCGTCGAGTACTGGTACTGGAGCCCCGAGGGCACTACGGGCATGCCCACCAAGTTCGACGAGAACACCGTTCCCTCCGAGCGCGTCTGGGGCACCGCCGGCTTCGTGGCCAACGTCAACAAGAACGGTGCACCCACCTATATCGACGCCTCCGGTAACCTCGTGGGCCCGGCCGATGCCAACGGCCACATCCACGGCGACGAGTCCGATGGCCGTAACTCCTTCAGCTATCTGGTCAAGGACATCCCCGGTTACCAGTTCCAGGCAACCAAGACCTGGCGTTACAGCGGCGTGTCGGGCGACACCAACGACTTCATCTACAGCTACCTGGGTATCGATGGTGCCACCAAGGTGACCACCATCAAGTACGGCACAATGTACGGCACCCATGCCACTGGTACCATCCAGGGCGACAACAGCCTCGTGCTCTACCTGTTCTACGAGCCCGTCGAGCGCACCCTGACCTTCCATCCCGAGCCGGGCGGCTGGGCTGGCGGCAGCGACAAGTTCTCGACCAACACCTCGACGATCCACTACGTCACGGGCCAGAAGGTCGACGTGCCGGCGGCCAAGGACGTGGACCGCAAGGGCTATGACCTCATCGGCTGGACCACCGTGGCCGGTGGCACCACGCCCGAGTACGTGGCTGGTACCGACACCGCCAAGTACACCATGACGCTTGATCCCGACCAGCACCTCTACGCGGTCTACGCGGTGCGCAACGACACCAAGTACACCGTCGAGCACTACCGCGTCGGCGTCGTGCTCAACGCCAACGGCACCATCAAGCACGTCATCAACGTCGAGGACACGCCCATCTACACCACCACGCAGATTGGCACCACCGAGGCCACGGGCACGGGGCTCCCGCTTACCGGCGGCACCGATTACCCCGACCTCATCGGCTACAACTACTACGTGGGCTTCAACCAGTACGGCGACCTGGTCTATGCCGACGGCAGCAAGGTCGATCCGGCCATCGTCGAGCTTCTGAGCGACACGATCATGGGCGACGGCTCCACGACGCTGCGCCTGTACTACGTCGCCACACCCGTGAGCTACACCATCGAGTACTGGACGGTTTCCGGCTCCGGTGTGGCCACCAAGTACGGCGAGCGCACGGACCGCGAGGGCATCGCCGGCACCTGGGCCAAGGCCGATGCCGAGTACAAGCCGGGCACCACGACCTCCTTCCTGGATTACTTCACCTACGCCGCGGATGGCAGCCAGCCCATCCTCACGCTCACCCACGATGCCTTTGACATGGTCATCCCGGGCTACACGTACACGCCCGACACCATCTCCCTGGGTGGCATGACCTACCGCAGCGACGCGTACAAGAAGGTCAACGGTGACGGCTCCACGGTCATCAAGCTCTACTACATGCCCAAGGAGTACACGCTCAACCTGAGCCTCAAGCTCGGCGCCAGCGACGCACATTGGAACCTCAACTACAACGGTGGTGGCGCGGAGTTCCTGCGCAACATCGACGCCAACGATATCGCCGGTCGTGTCGTGCGCTCCAAGGAAGACATCTTCCTGCCGAGTACCGCGATCGCCAGCCGTGACGGCTACCTGCTCAAGGGCTGGTACATCGGCGTCGAGGGCGTCACCCTCAAGGGCCAGGCCTCCATTGACTTCTACAACGACCTCGCCACGAGGATCGACCAGCTGCGCGCCGACAGCGAGTTCGGCGGCGAGCTCACCGACTGGGAGTACACGACGCCCGAGAGCGACGTCAACGTCACGCTGTACGCCGTGTGGGTTGCCCAGAACTCGCACTTCTCCATCGAGCACTACAAGGTCATCGACGGCAACGTGCCCGCCAACCCGGCCTACGTCGACACCGATCCCAACTACCAGTACGCCACGGGCGATAACGTGACGCTTTCCGAGGTCACCAGGCTGTGGGGTAGCCCCATCGTCGACACCACCGCCACCTTCAGCGACGGCGGCACGATCTACGACTTCCGCGGCTACACCTTCGACGCCACGGACGCCCTGGGCGTGGCCGTGTGGACCGCCGAGGTCCTGGGCGACGGCTCCACGGTGCTCAAGCTCTACTACACCTCCAACACCGACACCGACTACGTGCTCGAGCATTACCTCGTCACCGGTGCCGGCACCATCAAGGGCGACGGTCCGATCTACGTCGAGCATCTCGAGGGCCTCACCGACACGATGATCGTGCTGGCCGACAAGGAGCACTCGCAGGCGCTGTACACCGACCCGACCACGGGCAAGGTCTACGACTTCCGCGGCTACGTCTTCCGTCCGCGCAGCGACGGCCCGTATCGCCTGGTCAACGGCAAGTACGTGCAGACCGATGCCGATGCGACGATCCTGGGCAGCGGCGAGCGCGTGCTCAAGCTCTACTACCTGGCCCAGACCGTGCACCTGCAGCTCGAGCTCGGCACCGCCGACAACGACCCGGCCGACGGCGTCACCGACGCGCACTGGCTCAACGCCGGCCGCGACATCTCCGGCAACAAGCTCGCTGACAGCATCATCACGCTGCCGACGGCCGATGCCGCCATCAGGCCCGGCTACGAGCTGGTCGGCTGGTACATCAGCGATCTGGGCTCCAACGAGGAGGGCAGGCGCTCGGTCGAGATCGCCAACGAGATCATGGGTTACCACCAGCTCGACACCACGGGTGCCAACAACGTCTTCGTGCCGGTGGGCGCGAGCTACACCGTGCCGCAGATCGGCGCGACCCTCTACGCCGTGTGGCGCGCCAAGGAAATCGAGTACGAGGTCGAGCGTTGGCAGATCGTCGGCAGCAACATCGCCGCCGTCAAGATCGACACCGTCATCCGCACGGGCTACACTGGCGACTTCGCCCATGGCAGCTTCGACGGCAACGACGAGACCGTGCCGCTGGGCTACCACCTGATGGGCACCGACCCGGCCGACCCGACGAGCGTCACCATCAAGGGCGTCACCTACGAGAACCTCAACGCCGTCGATGGCGTGAACAAGATCACGGCCAACCCCGTCGGTCCCAGGATCGTCCACGTCTTCCTGGCAAACGACGGCACCGAGTTCTACATCGAGCACTACCTGGTCGATGGCTCCGGTGCGCTCGTCCAGGGCACCGGTGGCGTGGACTACGTGCTGCGCGAGCTTTCCAGCGGCAAGACCGGCGATATCGTCAACGCCGCAAGCTGGGTGCGCCCGATCGCCACCGACGACGGCAACAACTACATCTTCACCGGCTACGACTTCTTCAAGGATTACCGCTACCCGGCCGACCCGAGCGTCTACGAAATCTACGAGGGCTCGATTTCGGCCGACCCGGATGCTCCGCTAGTCCTGCGCCTCTACTACGGTGCGGCCATCCAGCACCTCGACTTCTACATCGGCGACGTCGACTTCGACATGGACGGCAACCCGGATGCCGAGTGGCTCATCGACAAGCCCGAGGCCGACTACCGCACCGGTAGCAAGGTGACGCTGCCGGTGGGCGCCAGCGCCCAGCGTCCGGGCTACACGCTCGTGGGCTGGTACGAGGCCCCGACGGCCGCCGACGGCGAGGCCGTCTCCAACCTCGTCGGCACCCTGGCCCGCGATTGGCACGACACCTACATCTCGGCCGACTTCTTCCATCCGGTCGGCAGCGAGTGGCGCATGGCCAACCATGACACGATCCTGTACGCCGTATGGCGCGCCAACAACGACACCGAGTACACCGTCGAGGTCTGGGTCATCCAGGGCGACGGCACCGAGGACCACCTGCCGCAGTACGACGTGAACGCCAAGGGCATCACGGGCGACAAGGTCGTCCATGGTGACGACGTGACCACGCCGGCCAATCCGTATGCCGTGCGCAACCCGAACGACGGCACGCGCGAGTCGCTGGCCGGTGACCCGTACAACTACGACATCAAGAACGTGTGGGGCTACACCTACGACGCGACCCGTACCGGCACCGAGGGCGTCGGCTACGTGAGCGCCGAGAAGAGCGCCAACGGCAAGCTCGTCCTCAAGGTCTGGTACCGCGCCGTCGAGAACGGCACGACCTTCTTCGTCCAGAACTGGTACGTGCCCGTTGATAGCCAGGGCAAGAAGCTCACGCCGCTCAAAGCCGGCGACACCATCACGCAGTACGGCACGGCTGGCTCCTACGTGCGCGTCGACGCCGACCCGGCCCTGACCGGCACCGGCAACGGCACGGAGCCCCTGCCGTTCCTCTACGCCTACGTCACCAACATCGACGGCTACGAGTACAACCCGAACTTCAACTACAAGCTCCCCGAGGGCTCCGTCGACGCCGTCACCTTCATGACGATCCACACCGGTCGCATCATCGGTCACGAGAACCCGAACAAGATCGACGACGGCGGCCTGGTGCTCTACCTCTTCTACGAGGTGAAGTACTTCACGCTCACCATCGACCCGGCCGGCGGCGTCTTTGCCGATGACGGCTCGACCGCCTCGCGCTCCGAGCTCCTGGCCCCGGGCCACAGCACCAAGCTGCCCGGCGCCACGCAGGTTACCCGCACGGGCTTCGAGCTCACCGGCTGGACCGATGGCGTCAACACCTATCCGCTGGGCACCGGTGGCAACGGCCCGCTGTTCGTGATGCCCGGCAACGACGTGACCGTCACGGCCGTCTGGGAGGCCCTGCCCGTGGCCTACGAGGTCTACCACTTCAAGGTGCATCATGACGGCACCCTGGACCTCGCCTGCGTCGACAAGTACCAGAAGAAGGCCGGCACCACCGCCACGGTGGCCGACCGCGGCACCGATCCGCAGCCCGACGTCGAGACCCACGTGGACGTCAACGGCGTGGTCAACGGAACCTTCACGAGCGTCAACGCGCTCACGACGCTCAACTACACGAGCCCGGCGACGCAATCGCTGTGGATGGGCTACGCGCACTTCTTCCCGGGTGGCACCTACCACTGGGACGGCGACGCGCGCCTGGCGGCCGGTGACTACTCCATGGTCGAGCAGGCCGTGGTCATGCCCGACGGCTCCACCAAGCTCTTCGTCTTCTACGATGCGCAGCTCGTCGAGTACAAGGTCGTCCGCTACAAGGTGACCGGTGACGGCAACCGCGTCCAGATCGACACCGATCCGATCATCTACCAGGGCTACACCGACAACACGGCCTTTGCCGACGGCAACTACCACGGCGCCGCAAACGCGGGCGTCTCGGCTGGCGACCTGTCCATCGAGTACCAGTTCGCCGACACCGACGTGCCCGGCTACACCTACCGCGAGCAGGACGCCCCGAGCGCCTTCCCCTATAACGGCGCCTGGAACAGCAAGGCCCATGGCAAGATCGTCGGCGACCAGAGCCGCCAGCTCACGCTGTACCTCTACTACGAGGCCGACGAGCACACCGTGACCCTCAAGCTGCACGAGCCCGTCAATGCCGAGACCTTTGGCACCTTCAAGCCGGATGTCAACTGGACCTTCGTGGACGAGTACACGCTGCAGCGCACCTACCGCACCGAGACCACCACCGTCTCGCTGCCGGCCGACCTGTTCGACCCGAGCACGCATCGCCACAACGTGTCGCGTGCCAACCCGTTCCGCAGCGGCTACGAGCTCGTGGGCTGGTCGACTTCGATGGCTGGCTCGAACCTCTTTGGCAAGGACTCCGTCGACATGGCGGCCATCATGCGCGGCTACGTCCATGACTTCAATGACCCGAGCCTGGCCGGCGCCGACTTCACCGACGGCACCGCCCAGTTCTTCGTCGATGACGCCCTCAAGATCGTGACCCCGGCCACCGACCTGGTCCTGTGGGCCGTGTGGTCTGCCGACCTCAACACCACCTTCACGGTGAACCGCCACAAGGTCACCGGCAACGGCGACATCGTGCTCGACGGCACCGAGGTGTTCGAGGGCTACACCGATGCCACCGTCATCGCTGACCAGAACTACGTCGAGCGCGTGCTGCGCCAGCCCGTGACCAACACCGACCTGCTGTCCTACGTCTACGGCGACCGTCCCATCACGGGCTACAGCTACCATCGCATCATTCCCGATACGATCACGCTGCCCAACGGCATGGTCATCGCCGTTCCCGGTGCGGGCACCACGTCCAGCTACATGGGCCGCATCGCCGCCGACGGCAGCCTCGTGCTCGACCTCTACTACGCTCCGTTCGAGGTCGTGGAGCCGGGCGATCCCGATCCCAACCCGGATCCCAACCCGAACCCGGATCCCAACCCGACCGACCCCGATCCGGACAACCCCGATCCGGACGATCCCAACGAGCCCGATCCCAACGATCCGGACGATCCCAACCCGCGCCCGGTGCCCGATCCCGATCCCAACAGGCCCGATCCGCCCACGCCTCCGGGACCTGACGATCCGGACCCGTACCCGGTCGACCCCGATATCCCCGATCCGGATATCCCCTCGCTGCACACCTTGATCTACCGCACCGGCCCCGCCGGCAAGTGGGTCAACGGCGAGTGGGTCACGAGCCCGCAGGAGAACAAGGTCTACTACTACTTCACCGAGCAGACCATCGATGTCATGCAGTTCATCCCCGAGCGCCCGGGCTACGAGGTGCTGGGCTGGTCCACCGACCGTACCGGCTCGACCACCTACGGTAGCGATAACCGCACCGCCGCCGAGCAAATCGCCGGCACGGACGCGACCGATCCGTTCAACCACATCGATCCGGGTGTCCGCACCATCACCGGCTACGGCAAGGACATGTTCGGCGACAAGGAGAAGAACCCGAACCTGAACCTCATCGACGGCACCGCCCACTACTACTGGGCCAAGGGTGACGCCGACGTGGTCATGCCCGCCGGTCCGGTGGTCGTCTACGCCGTCTACTACGCGCTTGACGACTACGCCACCTACACGGTCGACCACTGGAGGGTTGATGGCAACGGTGACATCAAGGCTGCCGTGACCGAGACGGTCAACTGCATCACCGACGAGGTCGTGTATGCCATCGACCGCTTGGGCGACCAGGTCAAGATCGACAACTACACGGCCATGAAGAAGCCGTTTAACGAGGACGCCCAGTTCACCGGTTACACCATCCTCGATGATGCTGGTACGGTAACCTACAACCCGAACATCTGGACGACCCTGGATCATAACGTGCGCAGCGGCCGCGCCAAGGCCGATGGCAGCCTCACGCTATCGCTGTTCTACACGGCCGACCCAATCAAGATCTACTTCGATTTGGGCAGCTACGGCAAGATGACCCTGGCTGATGGCACCGTGATTACTGGCGACAGCTACTACATCGAGGCATTTACCGAGCAGCGTATCCAGCTCAATCCGTACTCTGACGTTGAGCGCCTGGGTTATGACCATGATGGTTGGACGACCGTCAAGACCGTCGATGGTACCGACGTAGCCGACGCCAAGGGCACCAAGGCTGACGATATCGAGATTTATCTCCAGGGCAACGGCCTGTACATCGATAGGACGGGATTCTGGACTGCGGGCAATACCGATATCGTGCTGCATGCCGTCTGGGCACCGTATTACGTACGCGTCAACTACGTCATCGGCGGTACGGGTGATGTCGTGAACTATGGCATACCGACTGGTCCGCGCTACTTCGTTGACGATGAGATTACGCCGCCGGGTACCACGTTACTCGAGCGTCCCGGCTATAAGCTGCGTGGCTGGTATTACACCAGCGAGGTTCTTGTGGATGGCGTGCCTGTCAACGTCGGCACCTCCGAGGGTACGCTCTCGGTGCGTGCTGCCGATGTCGCTGCTGCCGATACGGTCAAGTACGTCGACGACCTCATCAACGGCAACCACTTCACACGCTGCAATGGCACGCTGTGCGATCCGTACACCATTCCTGTGGGTGCTGGCCGCTCCATCAGCCTGTACGCCGTGTGGCAGGCCGACAACACGACCGAGTACACGGTTGAGTACTACAAGGTCGATGGCAACGGCCTGCTCCAGGACGTCGTGTCTCTCAAGGCCCATGGCGTGACCGGAGAGTCCGTAACCATCGTCGATCCGAACAGCACCAGCTATAACCCGAGCGTCTACGAGGGTCGTCTCGAGCCGTGGAAGAACGCATTCGAGGGCTACGAGGCCCAGTACACGACGCCCGTGACCTATGACATCGATGGCCGCGCTGGCATGACGCCGATTCCGGTTCCTGGCGCCTCCATCTCGGCTGCTTCGAGCTTTGCCGACTTCTACGGCCCGTTTGCCTTCAGCTACTCCATCCTGTCGGCTCCCACCGGCGTCATCACCGCTGACGGCAACCTGAAGCTCACGCTGTTCTACAGCGCAAAGCCCTCGCAGATCCTGCTCGATCTGGGCGACGGGACGAACACGACCGGCACCTGGGCCACGGGTGCGCAGGTGGCCTACGACCACTTCACCAACCCGGGCGTCTCCGATAGCGTGAGGGTGTACCTGCCGGGTGCCGACGATCTGGTGCGCGAGGGCTACGAGTTCAAGGGCTGGTCCACCAACATGGCCGCCCTGCGCGATACGGCCAACGGCAATGCGCTGCTCACCGGTAAGGCGTCGGTGGATGCGGCGGCCACGTGGGTTGGCTTGACCTCGAGCACGGACAAGGTGCCCGACTACATCGCCCCGGGTGGCAACTTCATCATG
Source organism: Coriobacteriia bacterium (assembly GCA_003149935.1). NCBI lineage: Bacteria > Bacillati > Actinomycetota > Coriobacteriia > Coriobacteriia bacterium. The sequence continues at coordinate 150,198 of QAMH01000004.1, forward strand.
CCAGGCCATGGCGTGACGCTGTACGCCATCTGGGAGGCCAAGGAAGTCGAGTACCAGGTCGTGCGCTACGTCATCGACGGCAACGGCAACCGCACCGTCCATGACGTGACCATCCACACCGGCTGGACCGACGAGATCGCCGTGGCCGAGGATGGCGACGAGACCGACGTCTTCACCTACACCAACACCGACAACAAGCCCATCGACGGCTATCGCTACTTCCTCGCCGCCGACGGTGACGTGTACTACCCGCTACCCAATGGCTCCAACGTGACCTGGCTCGACGACGGTGGCAATACCGTGCAGTCCACCGCCAACGGCGCGATCCTGGGCCATGGCGGCCTGGACGTGGCCGACGCCGATGGCATCTGGAGTGTCGTCGATGGCCAGATCCTCACGCTCACGCTCTACTACGTGCCCCGTGCCTACATCCTCAACCTGGATCTGGGTGCCGGCACGTGGCAGGATGCGGGTGGCAACGACACCTCGGCAACCGACCCGTCGGGCACGTACCTGACCGGCACCATCATCGACCTGCCCTACGACCAGAGCTACGGCGGCACCGTGAGCATGATCGCCGACGGCATCCCCTACGCGTTGCAGGGCTGGGCCTACGACGATGGCCGCACCGAACCGTTCACCCTGACGCTGTCCGACGGCAGCCAGGCCAACCTGACCCTGAGCCAGCTGCTCGACCGTGCCAAGACTGCCGCCAAGCTCGACAACTTCGTGTACCTGCAGGCCCTCAAGGACGCCGGCCTGCTCATCGAGTCCGATGCCACGCACATGACCGGACAGTTCACCATGCCGGGCCATGACACGACGCTCGTGGCCGTCTGGTCGCTGTCGGTGCAGAAGCTGACCTTCGATCCGAGCGGCTATGCCGACATCAACGATCCGAGCTTCGTCATTCTCGATCCGAACGATCCCAGCAAGACTCTGACCTCGCTGTATCACATGTACTACAACAGCGATGGCACGGTTGACGAGACCCAGGATGATTCGGCCAAGGCCCTGGGCGAGTGGAACACGACTAACAAGCAGGCCCCGGCAGGCTTCGAAGACGGGAAACAGCACAATATTGCCGAGCTCGTGACGCTGCCGTCGCCTGACATGGTCTATCGCACGGGCTACATGCTCATCGGCTGGTCGACCAAGTTCGATGCCACGCAACCCGATCCGGGTCTGGCCTACATCGACGTGGACGGTGACGGCATTCCCGAGAAGGCTCCCACCAACTGGACCATGCCGGCCGAGGAGACCACGTTGCACGCCGTGTGGAGCCCCAAGCGTGTCGAGCTCTTCTACGATCCCGACGATGAGGAGAGGTTGGTCATCCCGCCGGCTCCGACCCTGGGCTACACCGACTGCGTCGCGTCTATCACCGACGAGGTTCCCACGCGCCCGGGTTACACCTTCGTGGGCTGGGCCAATTCCTCGGGCAGCGAGAAAATTGACTATGTCGCGAATGGAGACTACAAGATGAAACCGCCCACCGTCTCCTGGATTCCGGCGGGTGACGGCAGTGGCAACACGATCCTCAAGGAGACCGACTCGAACATTGTCTATGGTGTGTGGAAGGCGAACAAGGTCACGCTGATTTACATGTCGTACACCGACGAGTCTCCGTCTGACTACGTGCCCGTGAAGGAGCTCCAGGTCGATCCCGGTGATTTCTTTGACAATAAGTTTGATCAGAACAAGGACGTCGACAATAACGGCGATTACATCACCGAGAACGACTACCTGCCCTACAAGCCGGTCGGTTGGTACAGCTACGATTACGGCGATTTCTTCGATGCGACGATGAACAATCCAGACGACTTTGGCTACGATCTCACGATCCAGTACCTTATCGACACCTTTGGCTTGGACGAAAATGGCAATGTTGTCGTTTGGGCCGAGCTCGAGATGCGCACGATTGAAGTTACTTTTGACTCCGGCGGTTATGATCAGAGCAACTATTTCAATTCTGTTCAGTATATTTCGTGGGATCAGTCACCAATTGAAGCACTGACATGGCAGGGCAACATGCTCTTCGAGTGCTATGACGAGAACTTCGATCTTGTCGATGACACGCTCACTTGCGGCGACATCCTCATCCGCCTTGGTAGGGCAGTAGAAGACACGCTTTTCATCGTAATTACTTGGGATACGTTTGCTTACACTGTTCACTTCGAGTTTCCTGATGGTTCAGATTCTACAGAAAGCATTAACTATGAGCAGTACATTCCCATTCCAGATGTTGACATGTCACAGTACCCGGGGCAGAGTTTCGTTGGATGGTTTACTCCCGAGGGAGTGGAAGTAACTAACCTTTTGAGGTATGGAGAAGTTGTCCCTGACCATGAGATATTTGATCTGTACCTGCACCTCGAACTCACTCCCGCCCCTGGTACCTCAAGCTCGCCAGCCGAAGGGGCCGACGACATCGCCAACTCCACGGGTGGCAACGGCGGCGGCACTATCATGGGCCCGGCGGGCTCCGATGACGTGACCGATGAACTGCCGGGCAACGTCTCCCTCGTCGTCGATGACGTGCTCTCCAGCGTGAGGCTGCCGCAGCTCGTTGGCACCAGCACCATTGGCGTCGTGGAGGCAAGCCGTGCGCTCACAGGCGCCGAGGCCATGGTTGCCACCTACGCCGCTCCCGCCGTTGTCTACGAGGTCGCCGGCGAGCCCCAGTCCTCGCGCACCAGCGCGGGCAACGTGACCACCGTCTCCCGCACGGCCACGAACAACAGCTACGGCACGAACGCCACTCAGGCCAGCGTTCTTTCCGCCATTACCGATAGCATTCTCACGGAGGCATCGCAGGTCAGGATCGCGACTCCCGTCGCCGATCAGATCTCTGCCTCGGTCCACGCGGCAAACGCTGGAGTCGCCTCACTCACCGGCACTGTGTGCAGCGGCTCCAGCGTCCCCGCATTCCCGACCTCCATCGCCACCAGCATGGCTCCCGTGGCCGTCGTCCCCGCCACCACCCGTCGCGAGGCGTAAGGGAAAAGCGCACTCGCTTCGCTCGCCTTGCATGCGCTCGCTGACGCGCGCGGAGAGCGACCGGCGCATGTCCCTCTTGTCATCTCGACCGGACGCTGAGACACATTGGACAGGTACATCTGTCTCAATGAGATGGTGCGGTGTCGCATCTCATCCCAAAATCATTTGGCTTTATGTCCGAAGTTGCTCCGGGAAGTCCCGGAGATTCGACCACGCGCGCTCGGCGATTCTGTTAGACGCGAGGCGTAGAGTAGGGAAGCGTTGACGAGACGGTCAGCCTGCAGACATTTACGGAAGATGGATCTCTTCTGCCATCTATGCACATTGTCTCAAAAGTCAGGATGATGTATCTTATAAGATACAGTTAGGTCAAAAAACTCATGAGAATCATAAAGACGTCAACCTACGAGAAATGGTTCAGAAGACTCAGAGACAGAAATGCTCAGGCACGGATTAACGCACGGTTGCGTCGCATAGGAGTCCATGGCGAGGTGGTTGGTGATTTTAGGATTCTCGGGGATAAGGTAATTGAATTGCGCTTCGATATGGGGCCCGGCTATCGCATCTACGTTACTGTCAAAAAGGAAGAGCTTCTCTTACTGCTTGTTGGCGGCGACAAGTCAACTCAGGATGCGGACATACGGAAGGCGAAGGAGCTGTCACGGCTTTGGAGGGATACAGATGAAGCTTGAGACAAGCGCATGGGACGCGAGCGAGTATCTCGAAAGCGAAGAAGACATCGCTGCGTACCTGACCGCAATCATGGAAGAGGGCGACCCCGCCCTTCTGCAAGCGGCGCTTGGCGATATTGCCAAGGCGCGGGGGATGACCGAGATTGCGAGAGAGGCCAACGTGGGTCGCGAAAGCTTGTACAAGTCCCTTTCCGAAACCGGCAACCCATCTTTTCGGACCATCGCCAAGGTCGCGGCATCGCTGGGCCTGGAAATCGCCTTTAAACCCGCTCCCTAAGATTCGAAATGAAGGGCGAGATTTCTCGACTCCGCTCGCTTTGTCGCGCTCGAAATGGTGGGGGACACAGTGTCATCTCGACTGGAGCGGCCGTAAGGCCGCGGAACGGAGAGATCTCCTTTTATGTGCTTTCCGACACTATGGTGACCCCTGCGGCTCCTTAGACGGCATCTGAGTCCCCCTGGCAGCCAGTTTCCATACCGCATCTCACTCCGAAATCATTTGGCTCCATGCCCGAGATCGCTCCGGGAAATCCCGGCGATTCGACCATGCGCGCTCGGCGATTCTGTTAGATGCGAGGGGTAGGGTGGGGGAGAGTTGATTGCATGAGAATTATCATATATGATAATCACGCGAAAGAGGCAATGTGTTCGACATACGCTATTACGAGAGTCATGCCGGTCGCAGGCCCGTCGAGGAGTTTATTGATGGGCTCGACGTGAAGATGCGCGCCAAGGTCTTTGGCAGGCTCGAGCTGCTCGAAGAGTATGGCTCGCAGATCGGAATGCCGTTTTCCAGACACCTCGAGGATGGGATATTCGAGCTACGGCTGGCGCAGGGTGGCAACACAGTGCGGATACTTTACTTCTTCGCCGTAGGAAGGACGATCGTCCTGACCCACGGTTTTGTCAAGAAGACACGGAGAACGCCTGCTCGGGAGATAGAACGGGCAAAGCGGTTGCGCGGAGATTGGAAGCAGCGCCATGAGTGACTTCAGAAGGCACTTGGAGAGGTCCCTCGCGGATGAGGACTTCAGGGCCGAATGGGACGCGCAATCTGTCGAGCGTGAAGTCACGCGACAGATTGTCGAGGCGCGCATGGAAGAGGGGCTCACTATTTTCGTCAACAAGAAAATGAACAAAACGCTACGTTCATTTTGAACAAAACGCTAACATGCCCAAGCTTCTCTAACTTTCGTTTTTACCAAGCATGAGCGCTGTGTCCATTCTATGGCTCGGGCCGCTGAACTCTATAAGTCTTCCATGATGGACGATCCTGTCTATAACGGCCGATGCTAACTTGTCATCTCCCAATACCGTTCCCCACTTCGAGAACTCGATGTTGGTGGTAATTATCAAGCTCCTCCTCTCATAACAATCGGATATCACCTGGAATAACAAGCGCGCTCCTTCGATATCTATCGGTACGTATCCGAACTCGTCCAAGATGATCAGATCCGCTTTGAAAAGATCTTTCAAGAATAGATCGAGCCTTTGCTCTCTTTTGGCTCTGACCAGTGCGATAACGAGTTCAGCTGTCGTGAAGAACCGGCAAGCAAGACCCCTATTCACACAAGCGATACCGATCGCGATTGCCAGATGGGTCTTGCCACGACCAGTCTGGCCATAGAACACAAAATCTTCTGCTGCATAGATATAGTCAAGCGACATGATGTCTTCTTTGCCATAACCTTCAGGAAGCCCTAATTGAGCGAAGTCATAGTCGGTAAAGCTCTTTATTTGAGGAAATCCCGCTTTTCTAAAAAGACGATCTCGCTTGTTCTTTTCCCTGACACCTTGTTCGAAGCTGATGAGTTCGATCACGCATTCGGCTTGAGCCGCGCTCGCATTCTCTAGGAAATGCTCTACGCTGTCCTTAGAGAAGAACATCTTTCTTGCAAGACCCCTGAACTGCTCTATCGTCTCTTTCGACCTGATCGTCATAGCAGATCCTCTCGCTTGAAGCTCATTGCTGCGTCATAGATATTCAAATCTATCGGTTCGTCATAGGCGATCTTTGCTGTGCTAAGCCCTTTCGCGGCTACGCTCACGCTGGCATCATCTAACCTTCCGCACCGCTCTAAGGTGATCTTTGCGGCTTCAACCATCATGTTCCACCCAGATTGTGCAACCACGGCTTGCATGATCTTTAAGTCCTCACGAAGATCGGCCTTATTAAGTGAGTCCATATATGCGCGAAGGTCGTCAGGAAGGGCAAAGCGCACCTTGGAATTGATTCAACCGCCAGGCTTTCGTATAAGAAGCGGTAGCTGGCTCGCGGGATCGCTTGTATCTGTTGGTGCATCTCCGTATTGCCTTGTGTGTCGAACGATGAACATGCCATCTTCGCTATAAAGCTCGATATGGTTTGCGCTAAGAGCACATATGAGCACTTGTTTAGCAAACTCAGGAGAAGAGGAATACTTGTGGTTCCCACAAAGCGTGACCTTTCCTTGAAGGTCTGCTTTTCTTCGTTCATACCTGACAACGCTGAAAGAGACCTCAGGAAGACCTGAAAGAGCAAACCTGTCTTCTATGAACAGCTGATCTTCAGGCTCTCCTTTGGCATAGTGCATCTTCGAGAGCCCCATGCATTTACGCAAAAGGCGTTCGTTATAGACATCGATATTGTCGATACGAGGAGGAGGGGTGAAGATGTTTCTTCTGATAAACCCCACCTTACCTTCAACGTTTCCTTTCTCGTGACCCGAATCGGGGTTGCAGAAGGTATAGGCGAAGTTGTAGTGGGCGCAGAAGGCAGAGAAGAGCTTCGTGAGCTTAACCGCATCCATCGTCCTTCTGCCGACGCCCGTCGCGTTGTCGAAGACGATGCGCGAGGGAACTCCTCCTATGAATTCGAAGATGTTCTTGAGCCCCTGGCATACGCATTCGGCATTCTCCGAGGAGAAGAGCTGGGCAAATCCCATGTTTGAATAGGGAAACGAAAGCACAAAATAACTCAAGCGTCGCTTCTGCCCTAATACGAAGATATCTACCTCCCCGAAGTCAGCTTGAGCTTCACCTGGTGGCCACTCTAGGTCCAAGAATTGCTCGTTTTGCTCGCCTCTCTCGACCTTAAGCCTTCTCACATAGTTGCGCACCGTCGATTCTGAGCAAGATATGCCGCACTCTTCTTTAAGGCGCATCCAAATCCTGTGAGCTGTATGTTTTTGCTTATGCCAATTCCTCTTGTCCTCATCCAGCCAGCTTTCTATGATTGCTCTGTAGCGATCGAGCATGCATACCTTGTCAGTCTTCTTCGGGATAGGCTCTGAAAAATCGCTTTCCTTAAGGTATTTATAGACGGTGTTTCTGCAAACACCTGTCTTTTCGGCAATATCGGTGATTGATTCGCCTTGTTTTTTGAGCTGGCGTATAGAATACGCTTGGGACATGCTTATCATTCCTTTCCGGCCTCCTTGGTCGCATTAACTTATCCAAGACCAATTTAGCCAATCGTTTGGTGGGCATGTCCTTTAGCGTTTTGTTCAAATGTTACATAGCGAATTGTTCATTTTTACGATAGCGAAAATAGCTCACGCAGCGCGAGCTCGCTCGACGCTGCGGCATGAAGGCATCGAACCTCAGCAGGCTCGAGAACGGCGGCGGCAACCCCTCCGTGGCCACGCTCGCGAAGATTGCTCGTGGACTCGGGCGAAGGCTTGAGATTAGGTTTGCTCAGGGTTAGCGGCCGTAAGGTTCGCGCATCGTCATCTCGACCAAAGCGACCGCAAAGCGTCCCCGACGTCGTCATTTCGACCGGAGGCGCGTAGCGCCGCAGCGGAGAAATCTGCGCGTAAGATTTCTCGACTCCGCTCACTTCGTTCGCTCCGCTCGAAATGACAGGGGGGGGCGCCCACTTCGCTCCGGTCGAGATGACAGACGGGGGCGAAGGGGCGTAATCACGTCCCATCTCATTCCGAAATCATTTTGCTTTATGTCCGAGGTCGCTCCGGGAAGACCCGGCGTTTCGGCCACGCGCACTCGGCGATTCTGTTAGATGCGCCGTATAGGATGTGCGCTACGTTGACGAACGACCAGGAAGGACGTAGCGCATGGCAGACCATAGGCTTATGCCGGAAGGGGGTCGGAAGACAGGTCCTCCCTTTCCCGGTAACTTTACTATCGGGAACAACCTTATGTTCGGACATGTGATGCGCGATCCTGATATCTGCAGGGGGATAATCGAACGCATCTTGGGCGTTGAGGTTGGCAAGATCGCCTATCACGAAACGCAGAAGGAGATGATAGGCGAGCTGCTTGCGAAGGGGGTGCGTCTGGATGTCTATGTGGAAGGGACTGGCGCAGTCTACGATGTTGAGATGCAAGCGACACGCGAGCTGGCGTTGGGACGTAGGTGCAGATACTATCAGGCCATGATCGACACCGGACTGTTGCGCCGCGGCGGAGTTTACGGTGATCTGACCTGCAGCTTCATCATCTTCGTATGCACCTACGACCCGCTTGGGGCCGGTCTTCCCGTCTATACGGTGGAGCCGGCTTGCCTCGAGCGAGGTGGTCTGGACGTGGGAAGCGGCATGCGCTGGGTGCTGCTCAATGCTCCCGCTTGGCGTGCCGAGGCCAATCCGGGATTGCGGCGTTTGCTAGAATACGTGCATGAGGGTACGGTTCCCGATGGCGATGAGCTCATCGGCGACATCGATAGAGCCGTGCATGACGCCAACAATGACGAGGGACTGGTGAGGGACATGTGGTGGTCAGTCAATACCGTCGAGGGGAATGCCGAAATGCGCGGGTACATGTACGGTCGCGAAGACGGTCTCGCCGAGGGCGAGGCCAGGTACAACGCCCTCGTCGCCAAGCTTGCCGCCGAGGGGCGCATTGATGAGTTGGTGGACGCATCGCAGGATGCCGAGGCACTTGCGGCGCTGCTCGCCGAACTCGACCGAGACTAACGCAACTTTTCCCGCTTCTTATATCACTTTCGATCGGAGTGGCCGCAAGGCCCGCACATTGTCATTCCGACCGTAGGCGCGAAGCGCCGGAGCGGAGGAATCTCCGCCGTCAGGGATTTCTCGACTCCGCTCACTTCGTTCGCTCCGCTCGAAATGACAGGGACCCGCTTTGGTCGCTTCGCCCGCGGTGTCGCATCTCATCCCGAAATCATTTGGTTCCATGTCCGAGATCGCTCCGGAATCTCCTGGCGTTTCAGCCGCATGCGCTCGGCGATTTTGTTAGATGCAGGGCGTAGGGTAGGAGAGGTCAGTTTTTCAGCTCGTGATCTAATAAAGTAGTATAATAAAGTAGTAGAAAATAGAGGAATCCATGGACTCTTTGGAGATTCATCCTCGCGTGTTTGCACGTCATCCTGAACTCTCCAAAGAGGATGTCGTCGCTGCATGGAGCAACGTATATTACGAGGCAGTACGACCGGATAGTCCGAACTTTCCGGAATACCTGTGGATTGGGAGAGATGCACGTCAGCGCGACATTGAAATGGTCGGCGTGAGGACGGAGACGGGATGGCTTGTCTATCATGCGAACACGCCGCTGTCCAGGCGGACACGTGCTGAGGTTGAGAGGGCGAGGAGGCGCGGGCGATGACCGAGCATAAACTTGCAAATGGATATGTCTTAAGTGACGAGGAGATTGAGTCGAGGGCGCGTGAATGGGAGGATGGCACGTGGAAGGGAAGTCTTGTCGAGCTTCGCGTGGGCAGGCCCAGACTTTCTGACGAGCCGAATGCCAATTTATCGTTCAAATGTCCTGAGTCGGGTGCGCAGATGATCGAGCAAGCCGCCAGGGCGTCAGGTATGAAGAAATCCGCATTCATGCGCGATGCGGCTTTGGAAAAGGCCGCTCTCGTCTTGGCAAAGGCGACCTGAGATAAGTGGCGAGCGCAGCAACGTGCACGGCAGCGTGCGCAGAAAGCGCTGCTCTCAAATCCTAGACATCCGCAAGAAATGCGCGGATAAGGGCCTACGATAAGTCTCGCGTCTTCGGCCATCGTAAACGAAAGGGGCCGCCGAAGCGGCCCCTTGCCTGTACCAGTATCGTGCGTGCAACTCGCTGCGCGTTGTCATCCCGAGCGAAGCGAACGAAGTGAGCGGAGTCGAGGGATCTCGGCGTGAGATTTCTCGTCAGGAGATTCCTCCACTACGGGGCCTTCGGCCCCTCCGGTCGGAATGACAGGGGACGGGAGCCCGCCGCGCCTCCGGTCGAAATGACAGAGGGGAAGGCCTTAGAGCGTGTAGTGCTCCTTGCCTTCGAAGACGTCCATGGCCTCCTCGACATCGTAATCGCCGAGCGTGATGGCGCTGATGGCCTGCGTAAGGCGCACGGCCTCGTCGAGCGAGCGCATGTGGATGTTGCGGCCGGTGGCGTTGCCGACAGCACCGCCGACGTGAATCTGGTCGTAGAGGCTCGAGAGGAACTCGCGGGCATCGGCCTTGGAGCCGCCTGCGCACACGAGGCCCGTGCGGCCGGCAGCGCGGCTTGCGATGGCCAGGAGCTCGGCACTCGTCTTACCGTCTGCGGCTGCCGGCGGGTTGACCTTGACGAAGTCCGCGCCCAGGCACAACGCGACGCCCGCGGCACCGGCGATGAGGTCGGCGGCCTTCTCGTCCGTCACGGCCTCGCCGCGCGGGTAGATCCACAGCACGACGAGCAGGCCCTCGGCATGCGCCTCGGCGATGAGCTCGCCAGCCTCGGCCAGCATGTTGGCCTCGAACTCGCTACCCAGGTAGATGGTGTAGCCCAGGCCGACGATGTTGACGCCAGCCTCGCGCATCGCGAGCACGGCCTCGAGGTCGTAGAGCTGCGGGGAGTAGGGGTCCTGCTGGGCGGTCTTGACCAGGTTGGTCTTGGAGTTCATCTTGACCAGGTAGTTGATGTTGGGATAGTCGCGCGCGTACTGGGCGATGAGGCCGCGCTGGCCGGCAAGCACGCCAATCGTGCCTTGGTCGCCGATCTGGAAGAGATGCTCGGGGTCGCCATCGGCCGGATCGATGCCCTCGCCGTGGAAGTCCTTGTTGAGGTGCTCGATCTTCTGGTCGCAGGCAAAGAGCATGAGACGGCCGGTGCCGCGCGTGGCGGCCATGTAGTTATCGAGGTAGAGCTCGACGGCCTCGGGCATGACGTCAGCGGGAACGCGCACGTCCTCACGGGTAATCTGGGGCATCGTGGTAATCCTTTCGTTTTTGGCGAGGCGCCCGTGTGTCTGGGGGCGCGTCGCTTCAATGCATTGCCCATCATTGTACCGCGAGAGCGGGGTAATATGTGCTCATTTTGGTGCCGGAAGTGAAATGTTCGCACGCCGCGCCGCACCTGCGCTCATGGTATCCTTGGGGGCAGACGTACCGAGCCAAGGGAGCGGCATATGCGCATTGCGGTTGCACAGGTAAACCCCCGTGTCGGCGATCTGTCCGGCAACATGAGCAAGATGCTCGATTACGCGCGGCAGGCAGCGCACGCGCACGTTGACCTCGTCGTCTTCGGGGCGGGTTCGCTCACCGGCGCGCACATCGGCGGTCTCGTCGACTCGCATGCCTTCATCGAGGACGCGCATGACCATCTCTGCGCCTTCGCGAAAGAGTCGCCCGTGCCCGCGCTCGTCTCGTGCGCGAGCGTCAACGAGCTCGACGCCGACACGCTCGCCATCGTTCCCGAGCTCTTCCTCGCCGGTGCCGGCTCGCTCGAGTCGCTCGGCGCACCCGCGTTGCTCGAAAGCGACGTCGTCCCGGTCATCGAGCTTGCGGACAGCAACATCGCCGTGCTCTTCGATGGGCACTTCGAGTCGGGCAGCAAGCTTTCCAACGTCGACGTGCTCGTCGAGATGAACTACGACGCCTTCGGTGACCCGATGGCGGCTCCGGCGGCGCGCGGTGATCTGCGGCATCTCTCCGCGCTTGCGAGCGAATGCGGCGCGCATGTCGTGAGCGCTAACCAGTGCGGCGCGGCCGATGCGGTCGTGTTCGCCGGAAACTCCACGGTCACGGCACCCAACGGCAGCCTCATGCACGCCGCGCCCATCGACGAGGAGGACCTCTTCGTCTTCGATACCGCGCCTGGTGCCGTCCACGAGGTGCAGCAGCGTCCGGCCGTCGAGCTCGACATCCGCGAGATCGTCTGGCGCGCGATTGTCGTCGCGACGCGCGATTACGTGCAAAAGAACGGCTTTTCCGATGTCATCATCGGGCTGTCGGGTGGCATCGATTCCTCGGTCGTGGCCGCGATCGCGGTCGACGCGCTTGGCGCGGCCCACGTGCATGGCGTCGCGATGCCCGGTCCCTATTCGAGCGATGCGTCGCTTGCCGATGCACAGGAGCTCGCCCGCATGCTGGGTATCGACTGCGCGGTCGCGCCCATCGACGAGCCGCTCGAGGCCTTCGAGCGCGTGCTCGCGCATTCCTGCGGCGGCAGCGTCGATGGCCTGGCTGCCGAGAACCTCCAGGCCCGCGTGCGCACCGTCGAGCTCATGACGATTGGCAACAGCCACGATTGGCTCATGCTCAACTGCGGCAACAAGTCCGAGGCCGCGATGGGCTTCTCGACGCTCTACGGCGACACGGCCGGGGCGTTTGCGCCCATCGGTGACATCTACAAGACCGAGGTCTACGAGCTCGCCGCATGGCGCAACGCGCAGGAGCCGCGCATTCCACAGGCCATCATCGACAAGGAGCCGAGCGCCGAGCTTTACGCCGGCGCGCGCGATACCGACCGCCTGCCACCGTACGAGCAGCTTGACGAGCTGCTCGAGGCGCATGTCGAGGGCGAGCTGGGCGCAGCCGAGGCCATCGAGGCCGGCTTTGACGCGCATCTCGTGGCATGTGTGCTCGCTGCGGTTCAGCTCAACGAGTACAAGCGCCGCAGCGAGCCCATCGCGCCGCATGTGCTCGGGACGTCGTTCACGAAGGACCGTGCCTGGCCGATTACCAACGGCTGGCGCGATCCAGGCATCGTCTAGGGGCGCTGCGCTCCCTGTCATCCCGAGCGCAGCGAAGCGGAGTCGAGGGATTTCTTCATCACGCTGGCTGCGGCTCGCGTATGGCCTCTGCCGGCAGGAATCCCTTGACGCAATCGAAGATGAGGTCCTCGTAGACGACGGCGCCCTCGGGGCGCAGATGCTCGTGATCGTCCCAGAGGTACTCGCCCACGTGATCGACGACGGCCGCGTACCAATCGACGAGGTGCACGTTCTCGTGCGCGGCCGCGAAGTCCGCCAGCATCGGGTTGTTGTGGTCGGTCACGTCCTTCTCGTTGTAGACATTGACGAGGAAGATCTGCTTGTCCGGGCCCACGAGCTCGTACATCTTGTCGAGCTCGTCGTCTTCGAGCATGAAGTTCGAGAAGCACGCGAAGATCACGACATCGCCGACGACGCCTTGCGCGAGATAATCCTTGTAGACATCGCGTGCCTGCCAGAACCATCGCCCGATGTAGCTGTCCATCAGGGCGTTCGTGTAGTGCGAGTAGAACTCGTCGGCGGAGTCTCCGGGTACGGAATCACCAATGAGCAATGGGTTGCGTATACGCGCGAGACGCTCGGCTTCGGCGAGTTCGGCGGCTTCCTGGTCGAGTTTGCCCTTGAGGTAGTTGCTCGCGGCCACCGCGTTGCCGATGACACCGTTTGCGGGATCGTAGCTTGGCGGTGCGTCGCCGTAGAGCTGCATGGCCGCGCCCGCGGAATGCCCCGTGCTCTTGATGGCGTCTTCGGGGACCTGGTACTCGTCGGGAATGATCGTGCAGCCTCCGATGGCGATTGCGGCGGTGAGGATGCTCGCGAGCGCCGGCGCGATGACGCGGGGGCGCGTGATGCCGCGACCGGGTTTGCCGCGGCGCTCGCGCCAGCTCGCGATGGCGCGTCCGATGGCACCGTGGCGGATGGGGTTCTCGACGAAGGTGTAGGACAGCGCCGCCACCACGAAGGTGATGACGAAGACCGCGAGGATGAACCACCAGGCATAGCTTGAGCCGGGATTGAGCGGCTTCATCAGTAAGATGATGGGGTAGTGCCACAGGTAAATGCCGTAGGAGCGCTGGCCGACCCACACGAAGGGCTTGAGGCTCGCGAAACGTGCCAGCCTGCTGCGCGGGTGCACGAGCACGGCGATGAGCACGGCCGTGAGCACGGAGTTAATGATGATGCCGCCGTGGTACATGAAGCCCGAGAAGCCGTCGATGAAGGCCATCATGCCGATGATGCCGACAAGCGCGATGACGCCGATCACGTCGAGGAGATTGATGGTGCGCGAAGGCACGTTGCGCGTGCCCTCCTCCGTGAGGGCCTGGCCGGGCCAGAAGAGTGCGAGCCATGCGCCGATGAGCAGCGAGCAGGCGCGCGTGTCGGTGCCGTAGTAGACGCGCGTGGGGTCCTCGAGCGGGTTGTAGAGCACCCACATGAGCGCGGCGGAGATGACTGCCAGTACGACGCAGCCACGGCGGATGATGGTCTTGCTCGCGCCGAGGTGGCTCACGACGAGCAGCAGTATGGGCCAGATGAGGTAGAACTGCTCCTCGATGGCGAGCGACCAGAAATGCGTGAGCGGGGACGGGTCGCCGAGCGAGTCGAAGTACGAGAGGCCGCGGAAGACGTACCACCAGTTCTGGAACCAGAAGAGCGAGGGCACGACATCGGGACGCAGCTTGGTGAGCAGCGGGTGGTTGAAGAGCACGCAAAGCGCGGTGACTACCACCACGACGAGCACGATGGCGGGAAACAGGCGGCGCACGCGGCGCAGCCAGAACTGCGGGAGGTTGACGGTGCCGGTCTCCTCGAGCTCGGCCATGAGCAGGCCGGTGATGAGGTAACCGGAGAGCACGAAGAAGACGGTGACGCCGAGGAGGCCGCCACATGCGAAGCGGAGGTCGAGGTGGTATGCGATGACGGCGACGACGGCCAGGGCACGCAGGCCATCAAGCGACGCGATGTAGCGCTTCTTCACCTTTTTGGGCGCTGGTCGCCCCGTGCGTCGTGCCGTCAATGCCCCCTCCATCTTTACAGCACGCAATATAAGCCGCGCGCGTGCATGGTGCAAGGGGGAGCATTGTCATCTCGACTGGAGGCGCGCATGGCCGCGGCACGTTGTCATCTCGACTGGAGGCGCGAAGCGCCGGAACGGAGAGATCTCATGGCGAGATTTCTCGACTCCGCTCACTCCGTTCGCTTCGCTCGAAATGACAGGGGAGGGGCGCTTGCTGACGTTACCCGCGGTATTCGGCGTAGACGTCCTCGAAGGCCTTGAGGGCACCGCGAATCGTGGCCTCGTCGCAGCAGTAGCCGACGCGCGTCCAGCCCTTCGTGAGAAAGCCGTCGGAGGGCACGAGCAGTAGCTCGTGCTGGCGGCAGACCTCGCAAAACGCCTGCGCATCGGGCTCGAGCGCCTCGATCCACATGTAGAACGCGCCCTGCGGGTAGATGACGTTGTAGCCGATGCTGGTGAGGCCATCGTAGAGGAGCTTGCGATTGCGGTCATAGGGCTCGACGTCGATGGGGGCGTCGATGCACTCGGCGACCGCGAGCTGGAAGAGCACCGAGTCGCAGATGTAGCCGAGCGAGCGGCCGGCACCACACACGGCCTTGTAGACGCGATCGAAATCGGGCATCGAATCGGGGACGAGCAGGTAGCCGATGCGCTCGCCGGGTAGCGAGAACGACTTGGACCACGAATAGCAGACGAAGGTGGCGTCGTAGAGGCTCGGGACCCAGGCGGGTGTGAGGCCGTCGTAGACGAGCTCGCGGTAGGGCTCGTCGCTGATGAGGTAGATGGTGTGGCCGTATTCGGCGGATTTGGCGCGCAGAAGGTCCGCGAGCTGCGTGAGGTTCTCGTCGCTGTAGACCGAGCCGACGGGGTTGTTGGGCGTGTTGATGATGATGGCGGCTGTCTTGGGCGTGATGGCGGCCTCGATCGCGTCGATGTCGAGCATGAAGTCGCTTGCGCGCGCGGGTACCTCGACGGTGATGGCGCCGGCGTTGCTCGCCCAGGTCTTGTACTCGGGGAAGTACGGCGTGATGGCGATGACCTCCTCGCCAGGCAGGACGACGGCCTTGATGGCGATGCAGATGGCGGCCGAGGCACCGGCCGTGAAGTAGAGGTTGCCGGCCGTGTAGTGCGTGCCATAGCGGCGGTTGAGGTTTTGCGCGATGGCCTCGCGCGCCTCGACGAGGCCGGGAGACATGGTGTAGACGTGCATGGTGCCCTGGCCCTCGCGCACGAGGCGCTCGATGGTCTCGTCGACGATGGCGGGGGAGGGTACGCTTGGGTTGCCGATCGAGAGGTCGAAGACCCTGTCATCGCCGATCTGGGCCTTGCGCTCGAGGCCGTAGGCGAATATCTCGCGAATCTTGTTGGGTGCGGCACCCAGGGCGTACATATCTTCGTTGATCATGTGGGCTCCTTTTGCGGGAGATGCGGGCAAACGGGATACGTGACAGTGTAGCGCAACGAGACGGGGAAGTGTCATTTCGACTGGAGGCGCCGAGGGCCGCCCCTCTGTCATTTCGACTGGAGGCGCGAAGCGCCGGAATGGAGAAATCTCGTCCTCCTCTCATTTCGCCTATGAAACGGTGCCGAATCGGAATTTACGCGAATCGTGTCGCAGGAGCGTAGTAGGATATCCGCATACTCAAAATCATCCGCGATTAGCCTTGGGAGCGCACGTGTCCGACAAACTCCGAACTCCGCTCGTCGATAAGCTGCTCACCGTGCTCGCCAGCATGGACAGCACCGATGAGGTCTACGACTTCCTGCTCGATTTGTGCACCGTGCGCGAGATAGCCGAGATGTCGCAGCGCCTCGAGGTCGCGCGGCTGCTGGCAGGCGGTCAAAGCTACCTCGACGTGCAGGACGTCACGGGGGCCTCGGCCACCACGATCAGCCGCGTGTCGAAGTGCCTCAACTACGGGAGCGGCGGCTACGAGGATGCGCTGCGCATCATCGCGGCAGGCGATGCCCCGGGCGAGGCCGCGGGTTCGGAAGGCGAGGAGTAGGGTATGGCGGAACAAGACATCCCCGCATTCGAGCAAATCAAGGCCGCGAGCGAGGGCGAAGGCCCCATCCCCACCTCATGCCGCGAGGCCGGCACCTTCGTGCACCTGCACGTGCACACGGAGTATTCCCTGCTCGACGGTGCCACGCGCATCAGCGAGCTGTGCACGCGTGCCAAGGAGCTCGGCATGCCCGCCGTCGCCATCACGGACCACGGCTACATGTACGGCTGCGCGGAGTTCTACCAGGCGGCCATCAAGGCCGGCATCAAGCCCATCATCGGCTGCGAGGTCTATTTCACGCCGGATTCCACGCTGAGCCGCGACAAACGCCCGGAGCTCTACCACATGATCCTGCTCGCCAAGGACAATCGCGGGTATCGCAACCTCATGCGCATCGTCTCGGATGCTGCAACGGACGGCTTCTACTACAAACCGCGCGTCACGCTCGAGGCTCTGCGCCAGTACCATGATGGCATTCTGGCCACGAGCGCTTGCATCGCCGGCGTCATTCCCAAGTCCATCGACCGCGGCGAGTTCGAGGTGGCCAAGGAGTGGGCGCAGACCTTCATCGACATCTTCGGCAAGGATGACTTCTACATCGAGCTGCAAAACCAGGGCCCGGAGATCGTGACCGACAACGGTATCAGCCAGCCACGCCTCAACGACGCGCTGTGCAAGCTCGCCGGCGAGATGGGCCTCAAGGTCGTCGGCACGAACGACCTGCATTACCTGCGCCAGGAGGACGCGTACACGCAGGACCTCATGCTGTGCATCGGCATGGGCAAGTTCGTGAGCGACACCAACCGCATGAAGTTCTCGAACGACCAGTTCTACCTCAAGAGTCCCGAGGAGATGGCCGAGGCGCTCAAGGAGCATCCGGAGTGTCTGGCAACCACGCTCGAGATCGCAGATAAATGCAACGTGACCTTGGAGTTCGGCAACATCATCCTGCCGCGCTACCCCTTCCTCAAGGAAGGCGAGACAAACGAGTCGCTGCTGCGCGACATGTCGATGGAAGGCCTCAAGCGCCGCTACGGCGATCCGCTGCCGCAGGAGGTCATCGACCGTTTCGAACACGAGTACGAGATCATCTGCTCGAAGGGCTTCGCGGCGTACTTCCTCATCGTGCAGGAGTTCGCGCGCTGGGCCAAAGGCGAGGGCATCGGCGTGGGGCCGGGGCGTGGCTCGGCGGCCGGCTCGATTATCAGCTACGCGCTCGACATCACGACCTTCGACCCGCTTGCCAACGACCTCATCTTCGAGCGCTTCCTGTCGCCCGAGCGCACGGAGATGCCCGATATCGACATGGACTTCGACGACGAGCGCAGGCTGGACGTCATCCAGCACTGCCGCGACATCTATGGCCCGGAGCGCATCGCGCACGTCATCACCTACGGCAAGATGAAGGCCAAGCAGGCCGTCAACGACGCCGCGCGCGTGCTCGAGTATCCGGTGTACATGAGCGCCGCCATCTCCAAGATGATCCCCAACGACCCCAAGATGACGCTCGAGCGCGCGCTTGCGGAGAACCCCGACCTGCGCAAGCAGTACGAAAGCGACCCGGACACCGCCAAGATCATCGACGCGGCAAAGCGCCTCGAGGGCATCACGCGCGGCGAGGGCGTGCACGCGTCGGCCGTCATCATCTGCCGCGACCCGGTCTACGATTACGTCCCCACCAAGCTCGACACCAAGGGCGGCATGATCATCACGCAGTACGACGGCGTGATGACCGCCAACATGGGTCTGCTCAAGATGGACTTCCTCGGCCTGCGCACGCTTACCGTCATCTCGAAGGCGCTGGCCAACATCAAGGCCAACCACGGCATCGACATCGACCTCGACAACATCGACATGAAGGATCCGGCGATGTACGAGCTGTTCGCGCGCGGCGGCACGGCCGGCGTGTTCCAGGTGGAGTCACCGGGCATGCGCGTGCTGCTCAAGAAAATGCGCCCGGACTGCTACGACGACATCGTCGCCGTCATCGCGCTGTATCGCCCCGGCCCGCTGGGTGCGGGCATGGTCGACGACTTCGTCGACCGCAAGCTCGGCCGCAAGCCCATCGCGTACTACGACGAGCGGCTCAAGCCCGTGCTCGAGAGCACCTACGGTACCATGGTGTACCAGGAGCAGGTCATGAGGATTTCGGTCGTCATGAGCGGCTTCACCACGGGCGAGAGCGATAAGGTGCGCAAGGCCGTGGCCAAGAAGAAGATCGCGCTCATGCGCGAGGTCGAGCAGAAGTGGGCCGACGGCACGGTCGAGACCATGGAGGACCACTGGCTCAATGGCGCCGAGCGCAACGGCTACGATCGCAAGATCGCGCAGACGATCTGGGACGACGTGCTCAAGTTCGCGGAGTACGCGTTCAACAAGTCGCACTCGGCCGCGTACGGCATCCTCACGATGCAGACCGCGTGGCTCAAGGCGCACTATCCCAACGAGTACATGGCCGCCGTGTTGTCGAGCTACACGGGCAAGACCGACAAGATCGTGCACTACGTCAACGCCTGCAAGCAGGACGGCATCGCCGTGCTTCCGCCGGATATCAACCAGTCGCGCGGCGACTTCACGGCCACGCCCGAGGGCGTGCGCTTTGGCCTGGCGGGTCTCAAGGGCGTCGGCGAGAAGGTCGTCGAGCTCATCATCGAGGAGCGCGAGAAGAACGGGCCGTTCACGTCGCTGCACGATTACACCTATCGCGTGCCGGGCGAGGCCTGCAACAAGCGCGTGGTCGAGGCACTCGTCAAGGCCGGTGCCTTCGATTCGACGGGTTATACGCGCAAGCAGCTTTGGGGCTTCATCGAAGGGGGCTCGCTGCTCGAGCAGGCCGCGCAGCGCCAGCGCGACCGCGAAAGCGGGCAGGTCACGATGTTCGACTTGTTCGCGGAGGCGGATGCGGGCGATAACGCCGAGATCGAGGAAGAGATTCCGGCACCCGATGGCATCGAGTGGGATCGCAGCATCAAGCTGCGCTACGAGAAGGAGTCGATCGGCATCTTCGTCAGCGACCATCCGTTGTCGCCCTACGCCGGCGTGATGGCGAAGACGGCGTACGCGGGCCTGGGCTCGCTCGACGACGAGGAGGTCTTCCACGACGGGCGTACCTACGACTTCGCGGGTATGGTCGCAGACGTGCAGGTCAAGACCACCAAAAAGGGTTCGAACATGGCGATCGTGCGCCTCGAGGACATGGAAGCCGGCGTTGACTGCCTGTGCTGGTCGAAGACCTGGGAGGAGTACCGCCAGGTGCTGCAATCGGAGCTCGAGACGGGCGAGATCGCGGCCGTGCACGTGCGCGGCAAGCTCGAGCGCAGCGACCGCGGTTCGCAGGTCATCGTGTACGAGGTCAAGCCGCTTGCGGCTGACAACGGTGCCGATGGCGGGGCTGCGGGTGCGGTCAGGCGCGGGCCGAGCGCGATGGCGATTCACGTGCGTTCCGAGATGTTCTCGAACGAGACGATGCACGAGCTGTCGGCGATTTTCGATAACTATCCGGGTGCGCACCCGGTCACGCTGTTCATCGAGCAGGCGGATGGCAGGAAGTTCCGTGCCGAGCTGCCGGTGAGCGTCAACTGCGGATCGCGGGAGATGGTCACGCGCGTTGGCGAGCTTGTCGGTGCAGGTGCCGTCGAGGTGAGGTAACGCCGTAGGGGCGGGGCCGCAGTGCGGGAGAGTGGATAGATGGGTTATCTGACTCCCATGAGCCAATCTCTCGCCGATAGTACCCGACACTCTTTCGTCTGGTAGCTGTCCTCTACGCGAGCAACCACAAATCGCCTGGACTGGGCAATGTCAAGCTCGTCCCCCACGCCAAGCAAATGTCGCGCGTATTTGGAGTGGTAGGTACGCGACGATTTTATTTCCACAGCCTGCCTGTCCGCAGGGTTCGTGAAGTCGAGGAGGTCGATTTCACGCTTGCTGTCATCTCGGTAGAAGTACAGTTCCGGACGCGTGGCGTTATTGAGATGCTGCTTTGCGGTTTCGGAAATGATGAGATTCTCGAACACGGCTCCAAACATCTCATGATTAACGAGTTGCTCCACTGACGTGATGTGAAGCAAGTGGCAAAGCAAGCCCGTATCGTAGAAGTACAGCTTGGGGGATTTTGTCAGGCGTTTCCGGGCATTCGCGTGGAAAGGCTGAAGCAAGAAGACGATGTGGCTCGATTCGAGGATGGAGAGCCACGATTTTGCAGTCCTTGGGGCCACGTCCGCGTCGTTTGCAAGTGAAGAGTAGTTTAGAAGCGCCCCCGTGTTCAAAGCGCACATCTCGAGCAGCCTGCGAAACGACGTCTTGTTTCGCACGTCAAGCAATCCCGCAACATCTCTTTCTATATATGTCTCCACGTAGCTTGGAAAGTATGCTGCTGGTGGGATATCCGCAGAATGAAGGCGTGGATACCCGCCCATGAAGGTGAAATCATCAACTGCGTAGTTTCCCTGCATGCTGTCTTGAAGCTCCCGATAGGATAGGGGGAGTAATGTCGTCAATCCGATGCGTCCGGCGAGCGACTGGGAGATGCTTTCCATCAAGAGGAAGCTCTGGGATCCGGTGAGAACGTATTGGCCGGCAGATCCGCGTTCGTCACTCACGACTTGGATCATCGAGAAGAGGCCGGGAGCATACTGTGCCTCGTCGATGATGAGACGCTCCGGCCTATTGCGAATGAAGCTCACCGGATCCTCGATCGCCGCTGCGCGTATTTGAGGGTCCTCCAACGTTACATACGAATAATCGGGGAACGCGTGCTTGGCGAGCGTTGACTTTCCGCTTTGACGCGGACCGGTAAGCGAGACGACTGGGTACCAGCCCGCGGCCTGTTTAAGCTTCGGTTCAAGCGCCCTATGTATGAAGCCTTGCATGCAAGTCTCCTCGAAAACCAGAATTGGTAATTAGATAATACCAAAATTAGGAAGTAAGACTTACCAAAATAATGAAGTAGGGAATACCGAAACGTTTTCTGCACGTGGGGTTGCAGGTGCGATGTCGCGGATGCACAGAAACGGCGCATGTCTAGGGTCGCGGGGGCTCAGGCGCGGTCGGATGACGCACTTTTGGCTGATGTCTAGGGCCGGGGGCGCGCGAAGGCTAGAGGTTGGCGATTTCTGCGCAAGCGGAGACGGCGAATCCTAGAGATGGCCGCTTTTTGCGCGTGGGAAGTCGCAGACGCGAGGTTGCAGGTGCGAGAGAGCGCGGGTAATCCTAGGATTGCGGGATTATTGCGCTCGGAGGCTGCTATAATGCGCATCACTACATGGAGGCCATTAACTCCTCCTCCTCTTAATATTGGACGCTGCTGACCGGCGTTCTCATTCTAGGCATTTCGGGCATGTGACCCTTTGCAAATCGTCTCCGCGAGGACGGCTTTTCGTTTACTCGCTTCCGCTTGATCCACCAACCGAATACATCCCGAGCCTCCTGAACACACCGCAGCAGTTCGATTGTCCGAAAGGAACAGTGAGGCTCTATGTCATTGCACATTGATGCCGATTGTGCGCTTGCATACTGGATGTCGAGTGCAGCGGGGCGCGGGGCTGCCAAACGTGCGTCGCATGAGACGCTCATGGAGCGGTTTCAATCGGGCAATTTGCCTGGCTGGGCATACGGCAACGACATGCGCCTGCATGTCGTTGCCGAGGGCAAGAGTGCGTTCGTGAACAGAAAGGGACTCTATTGCCGCGTGGTCATGTCGTCCCTGCCTCGTGATTCCTTTGCCTTTACCGATACGGGATTGCCCGTTGTCTCACCCGAGTACTGCTTTCTGCGACTTGCGAGCGCCCTATCGCTGCCCGAGCTTGCGAAGGTGGGCTCGCTGCTTTGTGCGGCGTTTTCGTTTGACGAGGCCGGTTGCCTGATGGAGCGTTGCGATCCGATTGTCTCCACCAATACATTACATAGGTACATCAAGGCGGCTGGGTCTATGAAGGGCGTAGTGCGGGCTCGCCGGGCGCTGCAGTTTGTTGCGGCTGGTGCGGCATCGCCGCCGGAGATAGACGCGACACTTTTGTTGTGCCTACCACCAATGCACGGCGGATATGGGTGTCCAATGCCAGAGCTCAACGGGCATGTTAGGTTGAATCCCGTCATAGCGCGGTCACTGGGGTATGCGGATTGCTATGGCGATTTGCTCTGGCGCGATGCGAAGTGCATCGTCGAGTACACTTCCGAGCAGCATCACACCGGCTATAGGAAGCAGGCGCGCGACGAGATGCGTCGCGCTGCGCTTGAGGCCATGGGCTATCGGGTATTTCTGCTCACAAAACCGCAGCTTCATAACCAGGTCGCGTTCGAGGGGTTTGCGCGGGCAGTGCTGCGCGCTATTGGGAAGCGTATGCCTCGCCGGAGTCTCGAGTATCAGAGCGCACAGTATGAGCTGCGCAAAAGCCTGCTCTTCGAGCCGTCATGGGCGATTACGCATGCATGTCACGATCGGGTGGGGGAACTGTGAGACGAAGAAAGCCGGCAACTGTGGCAGGTATCGAGCTTTGGCTGGGTATCGGGTGCTGCAGATACTGCCGATGGCGTCGCAGGCGCGCAGAAACGGCGCATGTCTAGGGCCGCGGGGGCTCAGGTGCGGTCGGATGACGCACTTTTGGCTGATGTCTAGGGCCTGGGGCGCGCGAAGGCTAGAGGTTGGCGGTTTCTGCGCAAGTAGAGACGGCGAATCCTAGAGATGGTCGATTTTTGCGCGTGGGAAGCTGCGGGTGTGAGATTGCGGATACAGGGGCGGTTATGGGAATGCTTGGAAAATATGCATTTTTAAGAAAATTATCCCTGGAAAATATGCAACTAAAGAGCGAATGGCAATCAACCTCAGGCAAGAGAAGTTTGCATTTTTGCAATTTCCAGCGTTTTAAAGTTTGCAAAAATGCAAATTTTGACTGTTTGAAGTCTACATTTTTGCATTTCACCTGGTAGATCCGGGTAGTGTCCCGAATGTTGGTGTAGGCACCTAGAATCTGGTTCGTATTCTAGCCCATCATCTAGGCGGCCCTCCTTCCAATCGGATTATCGGCGACCACGACATCGATGATCCGCCTCGCATGCTCTTCGGCGGTTCCCTCGTATGCAGGCGCAGGAGCGGTCGGCTTTGACGGAGCCGTTGCCTGAGCGATCGATTCCTCCGTGAACCATCTCCTGCTCGCCCAATCCTCGTCCATCTCGGAGAACACGGCTCCCAGCATCCGGATCAGCGACTTTCTGGATGGGAATACCTGCACTACGCGGCTCCTCCTCTTGAGCTCGCGGTTGGCACGCTCCTGCACGTTGTTGGTGCGAAGGCGCCTGTGGTGGGCATAGGGAAAATCGAGATAGGCGAGGGCATCCGCCTCTGCCTCCTCCAAAAGCTCCGCCGCCTTCGGACAGAAGCTGGAGACCTCCTCGCATGCAAGATGGTAGAGCTCGCGCACGAGATCCGGGTCGCGCTCGTCGAAGACGGCGTGCAGGATGGCGAGCACAGCCGCCCTCTTTTGCCTCGTGGGTGCACTTGATGCGGCATTCCTCATCAAGTGCACGATGCAGCGTTGCCAAGCAGCTCCTGGAAAGACCTCCTCTATCGCACGCCTCAGTCCCTCATGGGCATCGGAGGTCACGCAGGCTACACCGTCTACCCCTCTCTCGCGAAGCGACCTCAAGAATGAGATCCAGCCTGCATAGGTCTCCGTATCGATGGCATCAAGGCTCAGCAGGCGCCTATAACCATCAGCGCCGACACCAATCGCGGTAACGAGGGCGCAAGAGGAGACATGACCTTCATCACGGCATTTGATATAGGTGGCATCGAGCCAGATGTAGGGATATGCCACCTCCGAAAGATCGCGGCTCTGCAAATCGGCCACGATGTCATCCAAGGACTCGCAGATCCGCGACACTTGGCTTGAGCTCATGCGCTCGATGCCCATAGTGTGAGCTACGCGCTCGACCTTCCTTGTTGACACACCATTTGTCACCATTTCCGATATCGCCGCGATTACCGCACGATCCACCCGTGAATAACGCACTATCAGATCCTCTGGGAAATAGCTGCCTCGCCTGAGTTTTGGGATGCGCAGGTTGATCGTGCCAACACTGGTGTGAAGCATCCGCTCGCGATATCCGTTTCTCCGGTTGCCATCGGCGCAGGCGTCTTCTGCCTGCGCGTCCATTATCTCGTTTACAAGCGATTCGGCCATGATGCGGATGAGCTCTTGGATGTTGACCATCCCGTCATCGAATCTCGGTAAATCTTGGCAAAGTGCTTGCTGCTGCTCTAAACTGTTCATTGCGGTCATCCCTTTCATCTCGAACTTCAGCAATTCAAGATTCTAGGCGATGACCGTTTCTTATGTTTCAATCGAAACGGTTCTTACACCAACATTTGGGACATGATCTAGATCCGTCACTTCTGACGATGCTTGATACTGTCGAGTACAGCCCCTCTTTGATTCGGCTCAGCATGGTCTAATAAAGAGAAAGATCGCTTTATCGTATAGGACGTCGCGGGTACGCAGAAACGGCGGATGTCCAGGGTCCGGGGCGTACAGAGGCTAGAGGCCGGCGATTTCTGCACGTACTGGGACGGCGGACCTAGAGATTCGCGGTTTTGCGTGCTGGGGACTGCAGACGTGAGGGGTGCAGCACAGGAGAGTCATTAGGGGCAACGTAATGAGTCATGTAAGTGCTGGAGGAAGGACTCACTAATATCAAATGAAAAGCACCGGTCCAAGAGGAAAATGACCTCCATACCAGTGCTTATGCATGAATAATCTTAAAATACGACGAACTAAATGTCAAACCTATCAGTCTGTTTTACAACAATGATGTTGCGTTTGCGATTAACAAACAGAAGATTTTTCAGGGCTCTTAATGCAGGAGAAATCTTGCGAAGCTCATGTTCGATTTGAGTGTCTGTCAGGTTTTTAATTCTTTGGCTGTCATATATGACATTTGGCGATTGATGTATTGCCTCACGAACGATCTTTAATACTTTGTCTGGTTTTGGACTTCGAGGTGATTTGATCTCCCAGACCAAGCCAAAGATATTTGCGTCGGGCGAATTGCGATAATCGTCATTGCTTTTCTTCGGGAAAAGCACGTCATGGCCACGTATTGCAAACGCTTCTGCTGTTCGCAGCTCGTGTGGCCAGACATTGGCTCCCGATTGAATGACTATGTTTCCTTCTAATCTCTTCATAGAGATCATTATACTTGCGTTAAGCGACATCAATCTCGTTTCTAGCCTTTGCGTGAGATAGCGCTGAGAGGGATGTCTCCATGGATTATCTTTTCTCGTTTAGATTTGCATGTCTTCTGGTTCGAATTATCTAGGTTCTGATCGATGCGAGGATCAAATTATCTTGTGTATGGATAAATGTGAGTAACGCTTTATCAGAGAATCAGATTAATTTGAAATCTGGTTAATGTTCTAGAAGATTAATTAGAAAACAGATTAATTTGTAATGTAAATAATGCATCAGTTAGTCTTAAGTGAGTAAAGCATTTAGTTTTAAATAGTCTATATATGGACAGTACTTTTACTAAAGTAATTCTGTTAAAGGATAAGTACATTTATAAGTAAAAGTCACTAGTAGGATTTCAATTATTAACTGGCAATACCTGCTAAATAATAAATACAAGTATATGTATTTTATTATTAAGTGATTTAAACAATTAGAATGTATATCCAAATAGAGAATGAAATCTTTTAAAATCGCTATCTGAATAGTTAGCAAAAATGGATGTTCAACTAACAATTGATATTTATGAAATCTGAACAGCTAGGATTTTGTGAATTGCTCATAGCAAAGCTTCGAAAATGCATAGCGGTTTTGGATATGGGGTTCGATTTTCGTATATCGAAGTCGAAAATGGGCCAAAATCGCGTAGCTCGGGTGCCAAAACAGGGCAAATCGAGGCTTGGAATCAAGGGTTTGCGGCTCGGTCGATGTCTCGTGGCTAACGAAACGATATCCCCTGCAAAAACGACGCGTTTAAACGCCTTCTAACGGGTTTTCCGGGGTCATGGGGTGTCTTGGGGCGCAGAGAAGGCCTTAGCGCCTCTCAGCGCCACATATTGCCCCAGCGTGAGGGGGCACGGGGTGTGCCTGCCAGGGCTTAGAAACCCATGCGCCCTGGTAGATACGTCCCGCCCCTCGTGTTGTTTGCTGGCATTGTGACCACGGGAATCTGTCGGCTGAAGTCGCAAACAGGTTCAATCGATGTATCGCCCATATATAGAACGGGCGCGTGGGCTCTGGTTTCGGAGGGCGCGCGTGGTGCGTCTCCATGGCTTAGAAGCCCATGCGCCCTGGTAGACGCACCACGCGCCCTAGGTGTTGCATCTGGCGCTGTGTGTCACGGGGTCTGACCCCGTGACACATTTTGACCGGAGGGGCCGAAGGCCGCCCTCTTGTCATTTCGACCGGAGGGGCCGAAGGCCCCGGAGTGGAGAAATCTCGCCCGTCACAGCTACTGGAACGTAAGAGCGAGATCCCTCGGCTCCGCTCACTGCGTTCGCTTCGCTCGGGATGACAGGGGGGGTGCCGCGAGGCGGCGGAACGGGGAGATCCCTAGACTCCGCTCACTGCGTTCGCTTCGCTCGGGATGACAGGGGGGGGTGCTGCGCTCGGGATGACAGGGGGTGCCGCGAGGCGGCGGAACGGGGAGATCCCTCGGCTGCGCTCACTGCGTTCGCTGCGCTCGGGATGACAGGGGGTCGCTTCGCTCGGGATGACAGGGGGGGGTCGCTTCGCTCGGGATGACAGGGGGGGTCGCCGCCTTCCGAGAATTGTGAATGGAGGATGGAGAGGGCGGGGTTTCACGCGCCGCTCGTTGTCGAAAATCGACCGTTCATATTGGAGGCGCAGAAATCTGGGAGGGATTTGCAGCGGTGTCTGGACGGGTTTGCAGCCCACGTAATGCTTCGGCGCGGAAGCGCGGATAAGCAAGGAGAGGGTGGCGCGGAAAGGCTGGTGGGCGGAGCGAAGATGGCGCGGAACCGCAGGTAAACGGCAATAAAGGGGCATTTTTGGACACTCGCTGGAAATCGAAGAAAGGGCTCGCGTTGGTCAAGTTTCTATGCCGTCATCGGGCGCTGCTGCTGTTTCTGGCTGGCAAAGTGACGTCGTTCTATAGGCTTCCGCGCTTGGTTCCGCGCTTCATAACACCAGGTCAAAGCATATCGAACAGCGATTTCGGTACTTTTCCCGCGCTGGGTTCCGCGCCTGTATTTTGGACAGCGCGGGGATTTTGGGTGTGATAAGAGATGATTTGACGGCTTCCGCGCCTCGTTTGCGCAGGTCAGGTGGTGTCCCGCGCCAAAAATGCCAAAAATCCCGCGCTTTCTTTGACCTGGGGGTTTACAGCGCGGGGGTCTGGGAGTAGAGTACGCAATGATTCAAAAGCGGCATTGGGCGCACTGCGCCCTTCGCGAGGAGTCAGCCAAAGTCACCCAGTGGGGGACTTGACGGCAAGCCTTAGGGCAAACCGTCAAACCCAGAGGGCGCGGCGGATCGTATGAACCGCAAGCCTTCATAAACGGGAAGACTGTGCGGCGACTCGCGGGCCGGAAGCAAGAAGGAAAGGCAGCAGGGTGCAGAAGCACTACGACATAGAGAGAAGCGGGCTGGCGACAGCCGTCTCTCATGCTGCCCACGCGCAGACGAGGAGATCGCTGGTATTAGCGGCCCTCTTTGCCGTGCTCGTTGCCTTTGTCTGCTTCCTCCTTCAACCTATGCACGCTTTTGCGTCAACTGATAGTAATAATGATAGCATGTGTACTGCTAGTACGCAAGCGGTCGCTACGTCCAACGGAGACACCGCTGTGAAGCTAGAAACGCAAAATGCTATTTCAGATGGCATTGATGCCGGTCAGGTCGAAATAGTGACCTTGGCATCAACATCGTCTGGCAAAGCTAGTCCGGGTGATGAACCCGGCTCCTCTGGGACCGAAGGTCCAGGGGATGCAGCTAAGGCAGATAGCGCCTCCAACGAAGACTCCGCCACCGATTCGGTCGCGGGGTCTTCGTCTATTCTGGGGACGGTAAATTCCGCCGATGCTGATAGCAATCCTGATAGCGCCGATAGCGCCCAGGACACCGCCGACGAATCCGCAGGTGAGAATGCGGATTGCGATGTTGATGCCAACGTTGCGAAGCCCTCCCTGAACGACAACAAGGCTGAAGGCCCGGATAGCACGCAGACGACGACTAGCGACGAAGCTAATGCATCTGCCTCTAGCCCGGGTGTAGCCGAGGATGTGACTATCACTCAGCCGACGACTAGCGATCAAGCTAATGCAGCTGGGGATAGCTCCTCTGTTGTCGAGGGAGGTGATATCGAAGAAGAAGTATACGGCCCCGTGCGGCACCTATCTGCTAACGTAGATAATGCGGGCGAGGATGTGTACGGTCCCGTGCGCTACCTGACGCCCCAGTCCACTAATACTGTGACTATTCACTTTGACTGGGGAATTAGGCAGGGCGGTTCTTTACCGAGTAGCACTACTATCACGCAGGCTGGCTATACGACAGTCGAAGAGGTTGTTGCCGATGCCAAGAACAAGTTTGGTTTCCAATCCATTGGCAATTCGTTCGATCCGATTTTTAACAAGAGCGGCAAACTGATGTTTCGTGCTGGCGAGGCATATACCTTTACTTTCGATACCACTAACAACGATACAAAGAAAGCTTCTCTCGCTGAACTCAATGCTCTCTTCAATGGTTTGAAGAGATATGGCTTTTCTCCGAATCAGCATACGTTCATTCGAATGAATAACGGAAAAGTCATGGCGACCAATATTAACTGGTCTGAGACTGGAGATTACTTTGCTTCCACGCTCGCTACTGCTATGAATGCAACCGTTACGAATTGCCATATTTATACTAGATGGAATATGTCGCAGTTTGATTTGCAGTTTTATGATACTGGCGGAATCAAGATTAATGGTATCGGTGGAACATACAATTGGGACAAGGAGCTTGAATATCCCACAAAAGCGGACTATCCCAGTGCTGTTTTCACTGAGCCGTACAAGATTTATATGACCAGCAGGATGTATAGCACATCCCTGGATCCTGATTGCACGACGCCGCTGCCTGGCCCTGGGTATACGCTCTCGCAGTTCGTTAACCTGATTACGGGTTACGGCACTTCTAGCCATGATTACGATTTGAATTTCATACTTCCGGGCGGTCACTACGAGCTCGTTTGCAAGACCCAGGAGGTCAAGGTTTCCTTTGATGTGACCTATGATCCCAATGGCGCTACGGGCACTGCTCAGAAGATTACCTACGATAACCTTGCCGCTACCGCCGCATCCAAGCCCGCGGGTTGGACGGACAAGGCTGGTCACACCTTCCTGGGCTGGGCCAAGAGTCCTAGCGCTACCGCCGCCGATTACGTTGCGGGCGCGGCACTTACTAATATAGATGGGTCGGGTACGCCGGCTGACGGTGGCAACTACACGCTCTATGCCGTGTGGAAGATTAACCAGTACGACGTCACCATAAACTATAATAAGAATACGACCGGCAATCCTACGGGCATGCCGTCTTCCTCCACCACGAAAGTCAACTATAACGCCACCTTCAGCGGCACTGCCGGTGCTGCGCCGTCGCTCTCCGGCTATCGCTTCGATGGTTGGGCCGAGAGTGCAAGTGGCCCCGTCGTCTACGCTGCCGGCGGCTCCATCAGCATCCCGAACGTGACGGCCAACACGACCAAGACCCTCTACGCCAAGTGGACGCAGCTGTTCACCGTCTCGTACAACGGCAATGGCTCGACCAGCGGCTCGGCCCCGGTCTCCGCAACCGTCGCTTCGGGCGGCAGCCATACCGTCGCGGCCAATCCGTTTAGCAAGACCGGCTCCGTCTTCACGGGCTGGAACACGGCTGCCAATGGCTCCGGTACCGCTTATGCCGCCGGCGCCACCATCAGCAACATCACCTCGAACATCACGCTGTATGCGCAGTGGGCCGCAAACCCCGCCATCAGCTTTAACGCGAATAAACCCACGGGCGCTGTAACTAACGTCACTGGCACGCCCTCTAATACTACCGTTACCTATAACACGCCCTATACGCTGCCCAGCACCACTCCGAGCGTCATGGGCTACACCTTCGCCGGCTGGAATACGGCCGCCAATGGCTCCGGTACCGCCTATGCCGCCGGCGCCACGACGAGCAACATCACCACCGCCACCACCTTCTACGCGCAGTGGACCGAGCGCACGGGCTTCAGCGCCGTGTTCTACGACCAGGCTTCCGGTGCCAGCGACGGCACGGCCTACAACACGCAGCCCAATCTCAAGTGGACTGCCAACGTGACGCTCCCGACTGCCCCCACCAAGACCGGTTACACCTTTGGCGGCTGGTTCTTCCAGAAAGACTCCAACGGCAGCGGCACCGGTACGCAGATGTCCAACGCCATGACCTTCAACAACCTATGGAACGCCGCCAAGGGCGCGGGCCAGGCAAACGAGTCTACCACCACCATCAAGCTCTACGCCAAGTGGACCGAGAAGGACCGCGTCACCTTTACCCTGAACCCCAACGGTGGCTCCTATGGCAGCGCCGGCACCGGTGTGACCACCACGGCCAACATTCTCAATGGCGGCTCCTACACCATCCCGTCCGTGACCAACCCCACGCGCGTTGGTTACAACTTCCTCGGCTGGACCGAGACGAAAGACTCCACCACGGCAACCAGGTATCAGGCTGGCGCCACCTTCAACAACCTGACCGCATCCAAGACGCTCTACGCCCTGTGGCAGGCTGCCCAGGTGACCTTCACCTTCCAGCCGGGCGCGGCGGATGCCACCATCAAGTCTGGCGTGTCGCCCAACCCCTACACGATGACCGCCAACTACGGCGCCAACCTCAACGTGCCGGCTGGCAGCACCATCTACCAGCGCACGGGCTTCAATTTTGACAAGTGGTCCTATACCAACGCGAGCAACGCGGCGGCCACCGTCGCGAGCGGCAATACGCCCGTGGCAAACTTCAAGATCTCCTGGTCCGGCAGCTCTGCCGACGGCACCCTCAAGGGTACCGCCACGCTGACCGGCACCTGGGCTGCCTTCACCTACACCATCAGCTGGAACGCCAACGGTGGCTCGCCCAACACGAGCACGCCCAACGCCCAGCCCGAGACGGCGCTGACGCTTCCGAGCAATCCGACGCGTGCCGGTTACACCTTCAAGAAGTGGAACACGGCCGCCAACGGCAGTGGCACTGACGTCGCCGGTGGTGCTAAGGTCAAGGACGTCTTCTCTCTCGCCGGCGTTGCCAGCGGTGCCACGCTCACCATCTACGCGCAGTGGGAGGAGAACAAGGTACAGCTGAGCTTCTACAGCGATGCCAGCTCCACCCTGCAGTTTGGCGGCAACGCCCTGGCCGATGGCAGCGTCCTGTACGTGGGTGCCGCCACGGGCGACATCTATGCCAGCGCCAGTGCAACGACGCCGACCGGCCAGAACATCTCGGCTGGCATCCGTCCCGTCATCGACAGCAATCATGAGTATTCCGTTGCCAGCGGCTCCAAGTGGACCCTGGGTAGCTACAGCGGCACGGCCGTCGCGGCTGCCAACGTGGGTGCTGGCGGCGTGCTGACCGTTCCCAAGACGAGCGGTCTCTACACTAATAACAGCTACTATCTGACCGTGTCGCCCAAGGGCATCGCCTTCACCGTCGAGTACTACTTCCAGAGCACGACGAGCGACACCACCTACACCATTGACGCAAGTGCCACTACGAATGACACCGCGCCCTTTGGCTGGACCGTCGAGGCCGGCACCACCGCCGGCACCGCGGGCAATGCCATCACCATCGTGCGCAAGTCCTTCACGGGCTTCACCTATGACGATGCCAAGACCGGCACCGCCAAGAAGATCACCATCAGCGGCACGCCCGGTGACAACGTGATCAAGCTGTACTTCAAGCGCAACGTCAACGACGTGCAGGTAAGCTACTCTGGTGACGTTCCGGCTGGCGCCGTCTACACGCCCGCCACCCAGAGCGTCAAGTACGGTGCCACCGTCAACCTGACGGCTCCCTCTGCCGTGACCGGTTACACCTTTACTGGCTGGACGGTTGTCTCCGGTGGTGTCACTATCTCCGGTAACTCCTTCACCATGCCCAATAACGCCGTCGTCATCCAAGGCGTCTGGTCCAAGAACAAGTTCAACGTCACCTTCAAGAACTCCAACACCAACCAGGGTACCCTGGGTACCCCGACGAGCCAGAGCATCGACTTTGGTGGCAATCTGTCGGGTGTCCCGACGACCACCGCCAAGACGGGCTACTACTTCATCGGCTGGGAGGTCTACGAGAACTGCACGACGTCTGGCAGCGAGTCCACCGGTACCAACATGGGCATCGTTTCCACCGCCGGCCTCCTGGGCACAGATGGTGCGGTTTCCACGCCGTGGACCTGCAATGGCAATGCCGTCATGATCGCCCGCTGGGGCCGCACGCTCACCATCATCTACCAGGCACCGAGCACTGGTGGCTTCACCGAGGTCAATGGCAATATGGTGAGCGGCGCCGTGACCGTGCCCGGCACGCGTTACGTCGGCCTGCAAAATGGTTGGGATCTGCCGGAATATGGCGGTGCTCTTGACCCTGCCGGCGATCGCAACGAGGGTAACCCGAAGGCCAAGCCTGGTTATAAGTTCACGGGCTGGAAGTTTACGGGCGACGACGGCACGACGGGCTACGTCGAGGGCTACTACAGCTCCGGTGTCTTCGTGCGCACGGGCGGCGACAACATGCCCGCCACCGTGACCATGACCTACGAGTTCGAGGCCGTCTACACCGAGACTGCCCAGCAGCTGCACTTCGATAACCATGTGGCCAATATCTCCGGCCTCATGGGTACCGGTGCCACGGACATGGTCGTCCATACGGGCGATATTGCCAACCTGCCCCTGGACGCCACCTACAAGATGACCACCAATCCGAGCGCCTACGAGCTGCTCGGCTGGACCACCGATGCCACCTACGTAAGTGGTACGAGCACGCTCTACACCACGAGCTTCACCATGACGTCGGGCACCAAGAACAGCATCTACAACATGGCCGGCGTTGACTACGGCTACGGTGTCACGCTGTACCCGGTCTTCCGCGAGAAGCTCGTCACCATTACCTACACCACGACCACGGGTTCTGCCTCCATGGGCACGCTCTCCAAGAACAACGAGGGCTCCAACTTTGGCATGGCCTCTGGCACGCCCGCGGGCTCCACGCCTACGGCCGGTACCGGTCATAAGTTCATCGGCTGGTTTACCGATGCTGCCGGTACCACTTCCGTGCCTGCCGGTTGGGTCGATGCCAGCAACAAGCTCACCCCGCAGGCCACTGGCGGCGTCTTTGCCAATGCCACCTACTATGCCAAGTTCGAGGCCGAGAAATACGACGTCACCTTCAAGATCGGTGACCATGGCACCTGGACCGACGGCAGCACTGCCGACAAGACCGGTCTCAAGGTCACCTACAACACCGCCATCGGTTCTGCCAACGTGCCCGGAACCAAGGCCAACACCGGCTATGGCTTCGTGCAGTGGGTCGACGCCGACGGCAAGACCTACTCCAACGCCGCTCTGGCCAGCCTGCTCATCACCAAGCCGATGACCTTCACGGCCAAGTGGGAAGAGCGCACGGGCAACACCATCAACTACGTGGTCAACGGCGGTACGCCGCAGCCCGCGAGCCAGCAGGTGTCCTACACCGCCGTCATCAACAACGTCATGAGCAACGACGCCAAGAACGTTGCCAAGCAGGGCTACAACTTTGCCGGCTGGTACATGGATGCCGGCCTCACCAAGGCCCTCACTAATACTATGAGCTACGCCGATGCCGTGGCCGCCGCGGGCATCACCGCTAAGGACGACGGTACCTTCGAGCTCACGCTGTACGCCAAGTGGGATGAGAAGTCCTACACCATCCATTACAACGCGCGTTACCCCGAGGGCACCAGCCCCGCCATCGCAGACAAGACCGTGACCTGGACCCAGGCTAACCTCCTCGCCTCCGGCTTCGAGACCCTGACCGTCCCCGGTTACGACTTCATCAAGTGGAGCTCCACCACGGCTGCTTCCGGCATGACCGTCAACAACTCCACCGTGTTCTCGGCTCTCTACCAGAGCCTCTTCGGCACGACCGACAACACCAAGACCGAGATCACCCTCTATGGCATCTGGGATCAGAAGAGCTTCACCGTCCGCTTTGTCGACGACAAGGGCGCCGACCTGCGCGCGCCGATGAGCGGCCTGACCTGGAATGACCAGATCGATTACTTCGACTACATCATCACCGACGGCTCCGCCTTCCTCAATGGCTGGAAGTACACGCCGGCCGGTGGCACCGAGCAGACCTGGCTCAAGACAAGCGGCAAGCTCAACGTCTCCGCCTTTGACGGCACGCCGACGCCTGCCGACGGTTCGACCTTCATCCTGACGGCCGACCTCATCAAGAACGCCCTGTTCGAGATCGAGTTCAACACCGTCGACTTCGTGGCCAACACGCCTGGTACCCTTGACCCCAACGGCATCCACAAGGTGGGCTCCGTCACGGGTTACATGACGCCGGGCACCATGGCCGACATCACCAACCTCAACACGCATGACTACATCGCCGAGTTCGAGCGTCCTGACGGTACCAACCGTAACGACCTGCTCAAGGGTTACGTGTACCAGATCGTCAACTGGCCCGCGGGCTCCGGTCGCTCCGACACCAAGACCACCTCGATTGCCGCTGACGTCGTCTCCGGCGCCAAGGTCACCTTCGTGGTCTACTGGGTCGAGAAGCAGTTCACCGTCAAGTACGACCTGGGCACGGACTCCACGGGTGCGCCCGCTCCGTCCAGCGTCGTCAAGCCCGCCGACAAGAACGTCGGCTGGAACTCCACCAACCTGACGCCGACGGGTGCCGACGTCCCCGTGTGGGATGGTCACTATCCGCCCGTGTGGCAGTACAAGAACGCCTCGGGCAACTGGATTGACGTGCCCAGCGGCGCCAAGTTCTCCGCCATCGCGCTCAACAACGATACCGTCACCAGCATCACGCTGCGTGCCAAGTGGGAGGCCAACGAGGTCACCATCACCTACACCACGCAGACCGGTGGTACGGCCAAGAGCTCCGACAACGTCATCAACGTGCCCAACCACGGCTCGGCTTCCGAGAAGGTCAACGCCGTGTCTGGTACGCCCCATGCCGTGACGGCCACCGCCAACGCCGGCTACAAGTTCATCGGCTGGTATAAGGACGGCGTGCTCGTCACCTCCGGCGCGACGCTGACCGTCACCAAGCCTGCCGGCAGTGACATCTTCACCACCGGCACCTACGAGGCCCGCTTCACCCCGCTGGGCCAGATCGACTACACCATCGAGTACTGGCTCGAGCAGCTCGACGGCACCTACGCCGAGGACCTTGCCCTCGCTCCGCGCGGCAACGGCTCCGGCGAGGAGGGTTCGACCGTCGTCGTCACCAACGCCATGAAGAAGAGCATCAAGGGCTTCACCTATACTCCTGGTGTCACCGGCTCCATCGAGACCATCGATCCGCTGACCGGTGGCCAGAAGCTCAAGCTCTACTACGTGCGCAACGCCTACAACGTGAACGTTTCCTCGGCAGCTCCGGGTGCTGACGCCCCCGAGACCCTGCCGGTCCCGAACTATCCCACCACGGGCATCACCGCCGCGACGACCGAGCAGAAGTACGGCACGCCGCTCGTCATGCCCACCATGCCCGCGACCGATGGCTGGACCTTCAGCTGGTCCGTGAGCTACACCGAGACGGGCGCCACCGCGCCGGTCACCATGACGCTGGCCAACGCCGTCAACTTCACGATGCCCGACGGTCCCGTCACCATCGTGGGTGTCTGGTCGCGCAACGGCCACAACGTCGCCTTCCGCTCCGACTCCACGCCGGGCATGGGCGGTACCGTCACCGTCAAGGCTCCGGCCACGATGCCCTTCACCGTCGCCCATGGCAAGACGCTTACCGACGCGAGCTCGACGGGCAACTCCAGCAACATCACCGTCACCCCCGACTACGACTTCGTCTTCGCGGGCTGGAGCTACGTGGGCGCTGACGGCGTGACCTACACGACGCAGAACCCCGACAGCGTCATCATCAACTGCGACACCACCTTCACCGCGATCTGGGCCCAGACCTTCTTCGTGAGCTATGGTCCCGGCAGCGGCCCCAACAACCATGGTGGCGCCGGCTTCACGAGCACCATCGTGGTCGATGACGAGGTGTCCGGTAACCCCAACGTCAACACCTTCCCGCTCATGATCGGCGGCAACGACCGCACGCAGGACGCTCCCGCGGCTGCCGGCTACCGTTTCGTGGGCTGGACCTGGAACATCAACGGCACTAAGTACTACTGGATTGCCCCGAGTGGCGCCGGTTACGACACCACTGGTCTCGGCACCGCCGGCACCATGGACTTCGAGGTTCGCAGCAACGTCGAGTTCATCGCCATCTGGGAGGCCATGGAGCAGGACCTGATCTTCTCCATCGACAGCCTCGAGGGCACCGGCACCTGGACGCCCACGGGCACCGCTGCCGGCACCACCGGTAACTACATCGTGATGCCCAAGCCGCGCACCGACCAGACCGTGACGCTGCTCACGAGCGCCGACATCACGCTTCCCAACTACTCGCTCGAGGGTTGGAAGATCTGGACCGACACCAACAACGACGGCGTCATCAGCGCCGGCGAGCTTTCCGCGACCGCCTACACCGGTACCTTCAAGATGCCGGCCCATGGCGTCATCTTCGTGCCCGTCTGGAGCTTCGATGGCCTCAAGATCAACTACGCCATCGCCAATCCGGATGGCTCCACCTACGTGCGTGGCACGCTCTCCAACTTCGTCGATCCCATCAACAACGCGTCCATGACCGTTGCCCCGGGCACCGTCGCCACGGCCAAGCCGGGTTACAAGTTCGTGGGCTGGTACCTCGACGCCGACTGCACCATCCCGCTGGGCGTCGATGAGGTCCGCGACTGGGTCAGCAACATCACGGAGGGCACCAGCGTCATCTCCTCCACCCTCAAGCCGCATCGTCCCGATTCCGGCTGGGCGCCCGTGACCTTCTACGCGAAGTTCGCTCCCGCCGCCACCGAGTACACCATTACTTACATGGGTCAGAACATCGACGGCAAGGGTTACAGCAAGCTCGACTCCATCAAGTTCTCGGATATCGAGTCCGAGGGTACGGCTGACGTCATGGATTCGAGCAACCCGGCTGCCTCGCACCTGCTCGACACCACGAGCGGCCGTTACTTTGGCTACAAGTTCGTCACCGGCATCACCGGTGAGCTGCTGCGCGCCTTCGTCAAGGCCAACGGCACCACCGAGCTGATCGTCTACTACGACCGCATCCCGTACGACATCACCTACGATCTGGGCACCAACGGCTCCGCCACCGGTACCTGGACTGGCAACGCCGGCCCCTCGCAGGCCTTCGGCACCGTCACCGTCAACGTTCCGGGCGCCACGCTCGCAGGCATGAGCCTGTCTGGTTGGACCGTCACCTGGAACGACCCGACCGACGGCAGCGAGAAGACCGCCACCCTGGGCGCCGACGGTGCACACTTCACCATGCCCTTCGCGCCCGTCAAGGTCACCGCGAACTGGGCCAAGAACATGGAATTCTCCATCCTCGTCTACAAGCTCATCTACGACGAGAACGGCAAGCTTGTTGTGACCACCGAGACCATCCCCACGGGCTGGAACAACAAGTACACGACCATCGAGGGCAGCACCGTCACCATCAAGCCGGGTGCCTCGACCCTCACCATCACGGGTGCCGGCACCCAGACCAGCAGCCTGCCTGGCACGCTGCCGATGCCGAGCTGCCCGGGCTGGGCCTACGTTGCCGGCCAGTGCGATCCGTTCGGCGTGTACAGCACCGCGGGTCTTGGCGCTGACGGCGAGCCCGTTGTCCTCAAGATCTTCTACGCGCCCAAGACCGGCTACGTGGTCAACTACGTCGTCGAGGTTGACGGCAAGCAGACCGGCGTCGGCAAGCGCGACGGCGTGTACTGGTACACCAACGACCTGGCCATGGAAGGCTCGCCTGCCGGCATCACCGGGTACGAGCTCGAGGGCTACGGCTGGCAGTACAAGGACGCGGCCGGTAACCTCCATGACATCACCGCTGCCATGACCTATGGCAACATCGTCAAGGGCATCCATGGCGTCGAGCGCGACTCCATCATGAGCATCACGCTGTACGCCAAGCTCAAGGCCCGCAACTACACCGTGATCTGGGGCGACGACACCAATGGCGCCGACGCCAGCTACGTCGAGATCACGAAGAAGAACAACTTCGGCTGGACGAGCAACGTGCCGCTGGACGATCCCGCGACGCTCGCCAAGTACAACAAGCCGGGTTACAAGTGGATGGGCTGGGAGGTCCGTCCCGCCGGCGGCGCCACGCCCACCAAGTACGCTCCGGGCGCGACCGTCGATCTCAAGACGCTGGCCGCCCTCCTGGGCATCAGCGACCGTGACGATGCCTCCTCGGCCAACGCCATCGTGCTCTACGCCGTGTGGGTCAAGTGGGCTCCCGTCACCATCGAGTTCTACACCAACGACGGCGGCGTCGAGAACAAGCTGCCCGACACCGTCCACTTCTCCGAGGCCGACCAGGTCGTCTACGAGGGTGCCCGCTACACCGTGAGCGAGGCCATCGTCAAGGCGCACCGCCCGATGGGCTACACCATCCCGGGCACCATGCCGAGCCTCATCGCCAAGGCCGAGGGCAACATCCTCAAGGTCGTGTACCAGGCCATCAGCGACTTCAAGCTCAACCTCGCCACCAATTACGGTGAGGAGGGCACGCTGGCCCAGATCATCACGGGCCTGACCTGGAACGAGCAGCCGGATGCCAAGGCCACGGCCGAGCCGACCCGCGTTGGCTACAGGCTGCTGGACAAACCGGCCCGCTGGAACACCAAGGCTGACGGCTCCGGCCACAGCTTCGACGCTGACGCCACCTACGCTCAGATCGCCGCGTGGATCTTTGGCGAGGGCATCGACGACATGACCGTGCTGGAGCAGGGCCTCACGCTCTACGCCCAGTGGGTGCTCGCCAACGACTTCGAGGTCATCTACGACCTGAACAACGACCCCGAGAAGAACGGCAACGTTCTGACCGTGGTGCCCGACAACCGCACTCCGATTGACGTCGAGAACCTCAACATGCACGGCGTCGGCTGGACCGAGGGCGGCTTTGACAAGAGCAACGACGACGAGCTCGACGCTGCTCCCAATGGCTACGAGTTTGCCGGCTGGAACACCAAGGCCGACGGCACGGGCCTGCAGATTGACAACACCATGACCTACAAGCAGATCTCCGACTACCTCGACCCGAAGCACGAGCAGAAGACCATCACGCTCTATGCTCAGTGGAAGGAACTCGAGATCGAGATCACCTACACCGTCTCCAACGAGGAGCATGGCAGCATCGACCGCTTCGTCGACAAGGTGAGCGCCGTCACGCTGCAGCCCGTGGGCGAGGGCTCCTCGGCTGGCACGCAGCTGCACTCCGTGGCTACCGCCAAGCCTGGCTACCACTTCGTCGAGTGGGTCCTCGTGACGCCCGAGATGCAGGCGCAGATGATGGCGATGGCTAACAACACCTACGCCAACGTCCTCAAGATGCTGCGCGATGACAAGAGCGAGCTGTCCATCGACAAGCACGCCAACGACGGCCGCCTTTACGCCGCGACCTACATGGCCCGCTTCGAGCGCAACGCTGACGCGAGCGTCATCTACGACGCCAACGGTGGCTACGGTTCCATCGATCCGTTCTCGACCGCCCATGGTCTGACCTTCAACCTGGACGGTGGCAGCAACTTTGGCATGAACCACCACACGCTCAAGGGCTGGAACACCAAGGCCGACGGCACGGGCACGCACTACGAGCTCGGCCAGACCGGTCTGGTAATGCCCGAGGAGGGCATGAAGCTCTACGCCGAGTGGGGCATCAACTCCTACGGCGTCAACGTCCTGCCTCCCAAGGATGGCGGCTCGGTTAACGTCAGCGGCACCGATGTGGTCTGGGGCGAGAAGATCCCGCAGTCCTTCATCGAGGGCCTGAACCCCTGGGCTGACTGGGGCCACAGCTTCTCCGGCTGGGAGTACACGATGACCAATGCCGACACGGGCGAGGTCACCACCGGCTTCCTCAACGACCTGAGCGAGCTCACCGTGCTTGGCCCGCTCGAGATCAGGCCGGTCTTCGAGGGCAGCTACGTGGTCGATGGTCCGCCGCGCACCGGTGACGAGTTCACGATGCTGACGCTCGAGGCAGTCTGCGGCATCGCGGCCCTCATGATGCTCCTGCTCGTGATCGCGCGCAGGCGCCGCGAGGAAGAGGATGAGAAGTAATGACGCGTGCTCAGAACATACAGCGCAAACTGGGGCTGCTCGCTGCGGCCCTGGTGCTGTGTCTGGGCGTGCTCGCCCTGGGCGCTCCGGCGCTCGCGTCCGCATCCGATCTGGATGCGCAGAAGCAAGGCGATATTTTGGCGTCTGAGGCCCTGAACGACACCCAGATGGGTTCGGATGAGGGTGTGGATGCCGTAAGCCCTGAGAAGGCGAATACGGCGCTCACGGACGAAAAGGCTCTCGAGGGTGCCGTAGGAGACGATTCCGAAGGCCTTGAGCAGGGCGAAGAGAACGTTTCAACGGACGTGAAAACGAACGAGGACGCTGAACCCGCCGAGAATGGCGACGAAGCCCTCGACACGGACGAGGTTTCCGAGGATGCCGAGAAGGGCGATTCCGCCGAGGCGGACGCGACCGACACGACTGACGAGAACCCTGTAGAAAATGATGAGAACACGAGCCTCGACGAGGACGGTCGCGAGCAAAATGGCGACTCCAAAAACGAGGATTCGAACAAGAACGAGGTGCCCGCTCCCGTCCAAAACGAGAGCGATGCTACCACTCCGGTGACTCCCGACAACAATGGCGAGGAGGGTGAAATATACGAATCTAGCAGCGACTTTGCAAACACTGCTATCACCCTTTCGTCTCAAGATAGCAATGCACCTCCCGGCACGCTATACGATGTGTCGCGCCCACTGAAGAGCGGACAGTACTTCATCCGGTGGGACAAAAACGACAACTTCTGGTTGGGCGAAAATGAAAATCAAATAACCAGTTTTTACAATCCGGAAATGGAAGAGACCATCCTTTGGCAACTCACGTCCATTTCCGATGGTTCGTATGCGGGATTTTATCTTTTGCAGATTGGTCAATATTATCTCGCGCGTACCAACACTTCCGAGCTGCGCCTCGTTCTTTCCCCGGTAGATGATGCCTATTGGAACATCGTCCCGTACGTGGAAACGATTGATGGCGTGGATCACACTTATTACTATGTCTTCGATCTCTACAAGATCGACGCTCTCTCGATTCTCGTGGACGACAAGGGCATGCCGACTTCGGTCGTGTGCAACTCGTCTCACGGCATGCCGTATGGAGATGGCGAGTATCCCGGAATCGAGTGGCGTTGGATCATCGATGCGGCGGTCGAGCGCGACTGGACTATCAATTACTTTGGCAATGGCACCGAAGATGGAAGCACCGACGCTACCCAAGTCACGATTGCGCACGGCGCCACGATAGCCGATTCGGGCTTCACGCGTTTTGGCTATAGCTTCGATGGCTGGAACACCAAGCCCGATGGTAGCGGCACGGCCTATAGGGCTGGCGAGCATATCTCCGGTCTTGGCGTCCTCGCTAGTAACTATGTCATGAAGCTTTACGCGCAGTGGAAGCAGATCTTCGTGGACATCATCTACACCGTCGAGAACGGCGGCAAGGTGCAGTCCGGAAGCAGTGATAAGACCTCCACGGTGACGCAGACCGTGAGTGCGGGCGATGGCCTCATCAAGGGCAGCTCCGACAAGACCCTTGCCGGCGTCACCGCCTATCCCAACGAGGGCTACCACTTCGTGACCTGGAAGGCGAGCGGCACCTTGGGTGACATGCCCGACGCCATTCGC
Organism: Coriobacteriia bacterium; assembly: GCA_003149935.1. Taxonomy (NCBI): domain Bacteria; kingdom Bacillati; phylum Actinomycetota; class Coriobacteriia; species Coriobacteriia bacterium. The sequence continues at coordinate 192,849 of QAMH01000004.1, forward strand.
GACCGTGACAAGCTGACGGCTGAGGTCGTCATGGGCCTCTCGAAGTACACGGACGAAAAGACCGGTTACTCGCTCTTCCACAACATCACTCTGACAGCGATTTTCGCCACTAATACTTATACGATCAATTACGACGCAAACGGCGGCTGGGGCGAGGCTGCTCCGATGACCGTTTCCTACGGTTGCAAGGACATCCTGACCAAGGCAGCCGCCCTCAAGCGCGATCATTACCTCTTTGCGGGCTGGAACACCAGAGCCGATGGCACGGGTATCGCGCTGGGCACTGACGAGACGCTTGCCGCTCTTATCAAGGCCGGTATCCTGGCTGACAAGGACGGTGCCTCCTCCACGCTCTATGCCATGTGGACTCTTGACACCGCTGCTGATCCCAACGAGCATCCAAATGATCCGAGCACGCCGAACGTGCCTGTCACGGATTCGCTTAGGCCCACGCCGCCGGCTGATCCGAGCCTTAACGGCAGCGCCAATGGATACACGCCCTACGGCGGCCGTGGTAGCAATAGCGGCTACAGCGGTAACGGTGGCATTCCGACTGCCGAGGCAGCCGAGATTGCCGAGGCGGCTGAGGGCATGTTCGAAGTGCCCGAGGTCGAGGAAATCCAGACCATTGGCGCTGAGGACAAGGGCGTTTTCGGTGGCATTGCGGACTTCCTGTCCACCGATACCGGTAGGGTCGTGGGCACCGTCGCCGCTGTTGGCGTAGGTGTCGCGGCAGTCGCCGGCGTTGTTGGCGTTGGCCTGTCCATTGCCGGTGCCAGTGCGGGTGCTGCTGCGGCGGGAGCTGCAGGCGCTGCCGCTGCGGGTGCCGCTGGGGCAGCAAGCGCTGCAGGTGCCGCCAGTGCTGCTGGAGCTGCGGGCGCAGCTGGAGCAGGTGCTGCAGGTGCCGGTGCAGGAGCAGGCGGTTTCTTCTTCCGTCTTCGCAAGAGGATTGCGCGATTCTTTGGCTTTGGCAAAGAAGACTCCGAGGATGACGACGAGGATTCCACGGAAGAGTAAAAGGTTCCTGTAACCTTTACGCGCATAGGTACGGCTAAGGAGAGAGACCCCTTGCGGGCCCCTCTTTATTTTATGGCCCCTGTTGGTTATGTGTGACAACATCATGAGTGAGTTGTTACATGTTACAACGGAGCCTGTTGGTAACGTGGTAGGTTGCTTTGAGGGCAACGCTACGTTTGTGAGGAAGTTTGGAGATGGCACAGGCTGAAACCAAACATAGAGCGGTTCAGTCAAACCGGTACCGTGCAAGACGGATCGGGTTCATTGCTGTTGCCATCGTATGTGCCGTACTCGGTATCTGGCTACTTGTCTTCAATTTCGGGCTTGCCTCGCGCACCCAGCAGGTAGCCGTGCAGTACGTGAGCACCACGCAACCCGTCGCGGATATTCTGCTCGTCATGAGCTATGACGAGTCCGAGGCCAATACGCCGCGGGCACGTGATGGCGTGCTCGACGTGATGGAGCGTAGCTCGGTCAATGTCGATGTCGTCTACATGGACGCGTACAATGCGCCGCTCGGCAGTGATGCCTACAACGCCTGGGTGAGCCAGCTTGGGCAAAAGGTTGCGCAACACGGGCGCTATGCGGCCGTGATCTGCGCCGATGACGAGGCGCTCTACTTCATGGAGAACAACCACGACAGCATGTTCCCGAGCACGCCCGTCGTGTTCTTTGGCATCAATGACTTCAACCATGCGCTGTACGCGACCTCGAGCGGGTACATGACGGGCATGGTGGAGCAAAGCTATGTCGGTTCGATGATGCAGGCGACGAAGAAGCTCATGCCTGAGGCGACGAGCTTCACCGCCATCATCGACGAGACACCTGCCGGCATTGGCAATCGCGCGCAGTTCGACAAGGCTCTTAAGTCTTTCGAGGGCATGACGGTGACGTACATCAATGCATCGCAGCTCACGCGCGAGGAGCTTGCTAGTAGTGTTGCTGGCACCAGTAAGGACACCATCGTGTTCCTGCTCGATGCGAACAATGATCGCTACGGGAATGTCTATTCGCTCGATAACAGTGTCGCATATATTACAGGTGCCTGCTCATGCCCTGTCTTTCGTGCCACCATCGGTGGCGTCGGGGGAGGGGTCGCGGGGTCGGCCTTCCTCGATCCGGAGAATGACGGTCAGCGTGCCGCGCAGCTTGCGATTCATGTTCTCAACGGCACACGACCTGCGGAAATCGAGCTTGTGAAGGACGGCACGCTTGGCTATGTCTTCGATCAGCAGGTGCTGAGTGACTACGGCTTGTCGACGTCCAACCTGCCAGCAGGCAGCTCCGTCATCAACCGCAACTACTTCAGCTTTGATACGCTCATGCTTATTGTGCTACCAGCTGCCTTATTAGCGCTCGCAGCCTTCTTCTTCGTCGCATCGCTTCGCCTCGGGCGGCTTGCGACGGCTCGCAAGCCGCGCCCCGTATCTGTTCCCGTACGAGCCGTTACGGTGCCTGAGCCGCCGTATGAGCCTGAGAAACCGCAGATTACGCAGAGCGTGTATCGCGATGAGGTTACGGGTCACCATAATATGCAATGGCTTGCGGAATTTGCGCAGAGCTCCCAGGCAAACGACATTCGCGCGCTCGTCGAAGTCGAGATCGTTGCCTACGAGGACATCGTCGCGGCTTTCGGGCGTACCGTGAGCGAGGGGCTGCTGCGCTGCGTGACCGAACGCATGGAGGGTCTCGAGAAGGCGTTCCTCGTGCGCTCTGCGGGCGCCCAGTTCTTCCTTGGCTTCGAGACCGAAGTTCCCCATGGGTCGCATCAGATTGACTTTCTCGAGTACTTGTTGCGCCAACCCGTGACAATCGACGAGGACACCATCGAGTTCGATACGCGCATGGCTGTGACGAACCGTCAGCCTGGCATGACGATGGATGACATGATCGCCGGTTCGGACTATGCGATACGCCAGGCGCGCGAGTTTGGCGGCGGCCACAGCGTCGTTTTCTACGATGACAACATGCGGCATGCGATGGAGGACGCACGTGAGATCACGGCCCTGCTTCGCATCGCGATTCGTAACGAGGACTTCGTCATCTGCTACCAACCCCAGATCGACCTGCGTCTCAATGACGTAGCCGGTTACGAGGCGCTCGTGCGCCTCAAGAACGACGAATACCCGCCTGCGCAGTTCATCCACGTGGCAGAGATGAACGGCATGATCGTCGACATCGACCGCATCGTCGCCAAGCGCGCGATCGAGCAGCTCGCCACCTGGAAGAAGCGCAACAAGCGCCTGCGCCCGATTTCGATCAACTTTTCGACTGCTCATCTCACGCGTAACGACGATTTCGTGGACTTCCTGCTCAGCGAGCTCGCGGCTAACGAGATCCCAGCCGACTACATCAAGCTCGAGATTACCGAGGGCTTCTTTAGCGCCAACAGCGATCAGGTCGAACAGGTGCTGCGTCGTCTCATCGACAACGGCGTCACGATTGCGCTCGACAAGTTCGGCGCTGGGTATAGTTCCTTCTCCGATGTGATGTCGGTGCCGGTCGCGCTCGTGAAGATCGACAAGGCCTTTGTCGACACCTTCCTCGTTGACGGTAACGACGACAACTTCGAGAATCTCGTGCGTCTGGCACACGGTCTTGGGAAGAAGGTCGTCGTTGTGGGCGTCGAGAAGAAATGGCAGATCGAGATCTGTCGTGATCTCAACTGCGACATCGTCCAGGGTTACTACTTCTCGAAGCCGCTCTCGCCCGAGAACGCTGTTCAGTACCGCCCGAGTGCCAACGCATAGAGGCTATGGCACCTGGGCGCGTTGAAGCCCGTTTCGTTCTCAAAAAGGTGTTAATTCTTTAATGACTCATTGATTGCTTGCTGCTAGGCCAGGGGAGTCGATTAAACGACGGCCTCAGAGCCGCTGTAAGGCGTTTTAAGCACATAGTTGGTCTCACTGTATCCATAGACTTCAAATCGTCTGAAAAGGGCGCTCTAAGCGCTCACAAGCCCATTTGCCAAAAACGAGCGTTGGCATGCATCGGTGCCTTTCATGTGGTGGAGGGTAGAGGAAATCATGAGCTGGTGCCTGCGAAACGTCAAGATGGATGTCCGTCCACTTGTTCCTTTGTTTTGCAGATACCAGTTTGAATCATAATAATGCAACATCTTGCTGAATAAAGACATTCATATGGAACCCATGAGAAGATAAAGGAACTGAGGCCTGCGAAACCATTTTGCCAGAAGAAGTCTACAGGAGTGTCATATATTTCTTCTGGTACAAGATGTATCTTGAACTGATGATGCGAATTCTAAAGACCCTAGAAGTGGGAGCCTGTTTGATTTCTGAGCATAGGCTATATAAAACAAGCAGGAGCCAGTTAATGTAAAGGTATATTTCATAACTAGACACTATAGGCAATAAGATGCATGTCTTCTTGCAAGCTATTTTCAGTTGGAACCAGCAGAAAATAACTCATTTCATCAAGTGATTCCTGTGAGTGCAGTCAAGTTAGGAAGAAATTCTCTTTAACATTAAACATGTACCTACTAGAGTTGGTTTATAGACTTCATATCTCATTAGGTATTTTCTAGAAGTAACCTGTTTAAAGATGTTATTTCATGTACCAGAAATTTCAAATTTGATTGACTGAGACTAATGTCTCACATAATTGGGTGTTTTGTCGTAATTCCACAGATCTCTTCATCTCATTTTTTGGCGTAGAAAGACGCCTATTTCTCTCCTTCTCTGTGAAGCTTAGAAACCCATCTTTCGAAGCTCTTCAGGTCTTCATTGAGGCGCTATCTTCCTTTTAGGGAAAGATAGGCGCTTTGACAACGATAATCTGCTTATAAACAACGGTTGAAAAGACCATATAGGTAGATGAAGTGCATGTTTGCGGAATGATAATATGTATAATAAAAGATAATGATTTTTTGAAAAATAAGCTCGTCAAAATTAGTAATTAAGTCAATACATTTCCAGTTGTCGAATTTAATAATTGACGAATTACCTGTAGATTTCTAATCTGCTGGCATTTTCGCAGGTCAAGCACGTATTTAAGTTGTTTCAAAAAGTAGGCAATGCACTGCATATAAATTTAAGGACAACTCGTTTGCTTTGCTTCGAGGAAAATCCAAGATTCGCATTAGAGCGAATTTGATCGAGCGAAACAACTGAATCTTAGTCATATTTTGTAAATCAAGAATTATCCCCAGATACAAGAGTTAGACGCATTTTCACTAACCATGAAGAGAGATTTCTCGACTGCGCGACCTGCGGTCGCTCCGCTCGAAATGACAGGGGGCTGTCCGCTCGCCTGGGTCCTGGAGGTCTGTCCCCTCGTTGCCCGACATTGTCATCTCGACCGGAGGTGCCGTCAGGCACCGGAGTGGAGAGATCTCTCGCCAGGAGATTTCTCGACTTCGCAGCCTTCGGCTGCTCCGCTCGAAATGACAAAGGGGCCAGATTTCTCGACTGCGCTCCGCTTCGCTCGAAATGACAGAAAGGGGTCTGTCCCCCTGTTGCCAACGGGGCGTTATTTTGGCGTGTAACCGAAAAGGGAGACCCAAGATGGGTCTCCCTTCGTTTCTGCGTGCAAAACGCCGTATACGGCAAAATATTGCGTCGGTATCGCAGGCAGCCGCCCTAGCCGATCTTCTCGGTCTCCATGCGGCGCTCGAGTGCGGTCGGGTGGATGCTGTGACGCAGCGCCGTCTCGGGTGTGATCTTGCCCTCCTTCACGAGCTCGAAGAGGCTCTGGTCCATCGTGCGCATACCCTCGCGACCACCAGCGGCGATGATCGAGTCGATCTGGTAGGTCTTCTCCTCGCGGATGAGGTTGCGGATGGCGGCGTTGGCGACCATGATCTCGAAGACCGGCAACGTCGTGCCGTCAATGGCCGGGACGAGCTGCTGGCTCACGACGGCCTGGAGCACGAGCGAGAGCTGCATGCGGATCATGTGGCGCTGCTCGGCGGGGAAGGCGTCGATGATGCGGTCGATGGTGCCGGCCGCGCTGTTAGTGTGCAGCGTCGAGAAGATGAGCTGCGCCATCTCGGCGGCGGTGATCGCGATGCCGATGGTCTCGGCGTCACGCATCTCGCCGAGCAAGATGATGTCCGGAGACTCGCGCATCGCGCTGCGCAGGCCCTCGGCGTAGGTCGCGATATCGGTCGGGACCTCGCGCTGCGTCACGATGCAGTTCTCATGACGATGCACGTACTCGATGGGATCTTCGAGTGTGATGATATGGCGATTGCGCTCGTGGTTGATGCGGTCGATGATGCAGGCCAGCGTCGTGGACTTGCCCGAGCCGGCAGGGCCGGTGACGAGCACGAGGCCCTTCGTGAGGTCGGCGAGCCTGAGGACGCTGTCGGGGATGTGCAGCTCTTCGGGGTCGGGCAGGCCGAAGGGAATCACGCGGATGACAGCCGAAAGCGAGCCGCGCTGGCGGAACACGTTGGCACGAAAGCGGCCGATACCGGGGAGCGCGAACGAGAAATCCTCGTCAAGATTGTCCTTTTCGACGAAGTTGCTGAAGTCACGCCCGGCAATCTCGTAGATGGCCTCGACCACCGTACGCGTGCTCTCGGGGGTCAGTGCCTCGCCGTCCATGCGCGCCTGGCGCCCGTTGACCTTGTAGGTGAGCGGCAGGCCGGCCACCACGAAGATGTCCGACACCTTCAGGTCGATCATCTGCTTCAAGAGCTCCGAAAGTAACATGATTCTTCCTCTCCTTTACATGCCCGACCAAAGGGTATCGGTCTCGGCGCTATTGACCTTGGCTGTCATGTTCCACTTGGTGATGCGGTACGTCCCGCCCGAGCCAAGCTCGAGCTCGATATCGAGCACGCGTCCGCTCGGGCAGGTGAATTGGGCGGTGATGGTGGAGCCGTCGAGCTCGGCGCTCACCTCGATGACGTCATCGGTCGCGGCGGCTGCCTCGGCGCAGATCGCGGGCAGGGCGCTCGCGAGCGAGCCGGCGGCGGTGATGGCGCTCGTGGTGGCGGCATCTTGCGTGGCAGTGGCCGGGTCGCCTGCCGTGGCGGGCGATGCGGCCGGAGCCGAAGAGCTGGCATCCGATTGACCCGTACGTGCCGCGAGCTCGGCGGCGGCTTTCTCGGCCGCGGCCTTCTGGGCGGCCGCGCGCTCGGCGGTGACGGTCGCGTCGGCGTAGCCCGCGTCGATGCGGGCTACGAAGGTCTGGGCGGCGGTCTCGGCCTGGTACTGCTGGGCCATGGAGTCGGCCTGCAGCGTGGTGAGGCGATAGGTCGCGTTGGAGGTGGCGATCGAGAGAACGGCGAGCGTGGCAAGGCAGATCACCGCGATGAGGGCGAACAGCGAGATGGGGCCAATGCGCACGGAACTCTGCGACTCGTTCATCATCTCACCTCGCTTACGTAGCGGGCCGTTGTCAGCGTGTAGATGTCCTCGTACTCGTTGGAGACGGTGATCGTCGCCTCGTAGAGCGTGCCGCTCGTCGTGAACTGCGGCGTGATCGCGCAACGCACCGACAGGCCATCCTGGCCGGCTTCGGAGATCTCGGCGCTCGTGGGGTTGGCCGAGAAACGCTCGGCGGCGTTGGCGGCGACGGTAATCGCGCGCTCGAGCTCGAGGCTCTTCTGCGCCTGGTTGGCCGACGCGAAGAAGAGCTGCGAGACGATGGCGAGCGTGATGACGAGAAAGACGAAGAGGACGAGGGCCTCGACGATGAAGGCGCGGCTTCCCCGGCGCGTGCGACGCGGTGAGCGATGTTCGCTCGTATGTGCGGCGCGCGTGCTCATCAGCTGTCTCCCTGCATCGTGCGCAGGGCGACTTCCGTGGTGCCCTGATCGGTTTTGATGGTGAGCAAGCCGCTATCGTACGAGAGGTCGAACTTGGACGAATCCGCCAATTTGACGGATCTACTCGCATCATAGGGGGTACCCGAAACAGCGTATTCCTCGACAATTGCATCGTTTATGAGGTAGATACGGGTCTCGTAGGTGCCCGTGTCGAGGTACTCCACGAGCACGAGGGACGGGCCTTCGGGGCCCACGCCGACGCGGACGGCGTTCACTCCGTCGCGTGCGCGGACGGTGTTGCCGATGAGCTGCTTGCCGAGGCGCCCCTCGTCGGTCGACAGCTGGATGCTGGCGACGTTCTTGTAGAGGGTGACGCCCGTGATGAGTGCAACGAGCAAGATGGCCAGGAAGACCAACATAAGCAATGCGGGGAAGTAATTTCGACGCCGTTTCTCGGGCTTTTCAGCTCGTATGGTCGTCAAAGCGTTGAGAATGTCGGTGTTTCGCTGTGTCATCGCACGCTCACCGCCACGCTCGGGGGTATGTTGTCGGCGAACCATTCGTAGTTGATGATGTAATCGTCATGGTTGACCGTGAGGCCGTAGGCATCCTCGAGATGCGAGAGCGACGAGGGATAGGAGCCCTCGATCGCGTAGCACTGCATGGCCGTCGATAGGATTGACTCGCGTATGGAGGCCGTGCCTTGCTCGCGTGACATCTTCTGGAAGGCGATCGTGCCGATCACGAGGGCCACGATGAGGACGAGCGCCACGAGCGTCACGATGACGCCACGCACGCGGCGTGCCCTGATCTCCGATTGTGTGCGCTCGTGATACATCTGCGTCCTAGCCGATCGAAGTCATGATGCCGATGAGCGGGAGCATGACCGAAACGAGCGTCGCGCCGACTGCGATGGTGAGCAGCGCGGCGAGCATCGGCTCGATGCGGTCGAGTGCGCGGTCGAGTTGAAGAGTTGCGTCGTCGAAGAGCATGGTCGACATGCTCATGAGCACCTCGTCGAGGCTGCCGGCGTGGGCGCCCACGGTGAGCATGTGCGCGTAGAGCGGGTCGAGGACGTCGTTTTCCGCGATGGCCTGTGCAAGGCTACGCGGGTTCTCGAGGTTCTCCATGGCCGCAAGCGTGCGTGCGAGACGTGCCCTGAGCTTCTTGTGACGCACCGTTTGCATCGCCTGGCGCATGGCCGTCTCGGCCGTGATGCCGGCGGCAAGGTACGTCGAGAGCGCCGAGGTGAAGCGCGAAAGCGCAAGCTGGTACATGGCCAGCTTCGTGGAGCCGACATGTTCGAAGAGACGCAGGACGCGCTCTCGGCCCGCCTGCGTGCGGCTCGAGATCGCGAGGTAGATGGCGAAGAGGGCGCAGACGACCGTGATGCCGAAGGCAACCCAGCCGATGACGATGGAGGCAAAGCCCATGCCGGAGAAGCCGGCGGTGAGCGAGCCGGCCATGTTCTCGTAGACGTTCGTGAAGACGGGGAGGATGACGATGACGGTCACGGCGAGGATGATGGCCATGATGCAGAGCAGCGCGGCGGGATAGCCCACTGAGCTGCGGACCTTCTGGAAGGTGCGGTCCTCCTCGCTGTAGTAGACGTCGAGGGTGCGCAGCACCGACTCGAGGCGACCCGACTTCTCGCCCGTCTCGACCATGTCGACGGTGTGCTGGGGGAAGGCGCCGGTTGCGCGCATGGAGGCCGAGAGCGACTCGCCGGCGATGATGCCGCGGTAAATCTGGTCGCAGACCTGCCTGAAGCGCGAGCCTTCGCGGTTTTCCGCGAGCAGGTGCACGGCCTCATCGACCTGCATGCCCGCGGAGAGCATGGTCGCGACGCTTCCGCAGAAGGCGGATAGGGCGCCGCTTTCGAGCAGTTTAGCTGCCATTGTTCTCCTCGCATCCCTCGTCTAGCGTGACGTTCATTCTAGTGCATCCTCACGATTATCGTTGAGCCGGTTAATACACGTAGCGGTCTTGGTAGCCCACGCCGTCGCCGACATAGTCGCCGCCGCCGGTCGAGGCGAAGGTGAGGTCGACGCGCGACCATTCGCGCGGGTTGACGGAGAACTGGACCGTGTGCCAGGTGCCATCGATGTAGACCATGATCCAGGCGTGGTAGAAGTCGTTGGGCGAGACGTAGCCGGTGACGATGCGCGCCGGGATGCCGACGCTGCGCAGCATGGCCGCGCCGAGGGAGGCGTAATCGAAGCAGATGCCGCTCATCGAGGACAACGTGGCGTCCGGGTCGGGGACGTAGCCGCTCGAAGACGAGAGACGCTCGGCTTTGGCGGTGTCGTAGGAGACGTTGTCGATGATGAAGTTGCAGATCGCGCGCAGTGCGTCGCCTTGCGTGGCGCAACCGGCCGTGATCTCGCGCGCCTTGCGCACGACCGCGCTTCCATCGTCGAAGCTGCAGAATACGTTGGGACGCAGGTAGGGCTCGAAGGGGGAGTCCAAGGTGACGCCCTCGGTGGCGGAGAGCAGCTCGACGTAGTTGGAGCCGCTCGTGTTTTGCATGACGCGCAAGGTGTAGGTGCCGTTATCCATGTTCATGGGCACGAAGACGGGCGTGCCGTCATTGGGCATGTCGTAGTTGTAGCTGTTGTCGCCATTCTTGACCTGCAGTTTGAGGCGTGCACTGCTCACGCCCGTGGCGGCGGCGTAGCCCTGCGAGACGTGCGAGACGTCGATTGCGCAATTTGGCCCCTGAACGGCGGCTCCACTATCGAAGGAGACGCTCTGCACCGAAGCTGGCGGGTTGAAAGCGGCACCCGAGACGGTCTCGCCGCTGCCCGAGCCGCCCTGTTGGGCTGCGCTGCTCGTGCCCTCGGACTTGGAGGAGCTGGGTGTGGAGGAATCGTCCGGGATGCTGCAGCCGCAGGCGGCAAGCACGAAGAGGGCGAGCAGCGCGAGCATGGCAGTGCCCACCGCGATGACCCTCGTGATATGCGCGCATTGACGCTGCACAGACGCTCCCGAATTCGAATTGCATATACGTACCAGGCATTATAGAAGACGCGCGTGACGTATCCGTGACACGCCTGCAACGTCTCGGCTGACGGGGAGGGGGGGTCAAGATAATGGCCTGTACCATTAATGGTACATAATCTGCCAAGCGGCACATATGCCAGGGTTCAACGGTTGCGGGCCGGTGGCGATAAGGGGACAGACCCTCCCCGTTGTCATTTCGAGCAAAATGGCGAGATTCCTCCACTTCGGGGCCTTGCGGCCCCTCCGGTCGGAATGACAATAATGCATTCGGGCGGAGCCCCCCCCTGTCATTTCGAGCGGAGGCGCGAAGCGCCGCAGTCGAGAAATCTCGTGACGAGGGATCTCTCCACTCCGGTGCTTGGCGGCACCTCCGGTCGAGATGACAATGCTAGTGGCGATAAGGGGACAGACCCTCGGATGCCATTGCGGCTGGGTGTGAGACAATAGGAAGAACTAGCTTACATGCACGTCAACGCGAGGAAGGGACGCTCATGCCCGAGTTCATCTACCAGATGCACGATGCACGCAAGGCACATGGAAACAAGGTCATTTTGGACGAAGTGACTTTGAGTTTTTACCCAGGGGCCAAGATAGGCGTCGTTGGACCCAACGGAATGGGCAAGTCGACCCTCCTCAAGATCATGGCGGGTCTAGAGGACGTGAGTAATGGCGAGGCCCGTCTCACGCCCGGCTTCACCGTCGGCATACTTCAACAGGAGCCAGAACTTGAGGAAGACAAGACCGTGATCGAGAACGTGCGCCTCGCCTTCGGGGACATGCTCGCCAAGATTGAGCGCTTCAACGAAGTCTCCGCCGAGATGGCCAATCCCGATGCCGATTTCGATGCTCTCATGGAGGAGATGGGACGGCTCCAGGACGAGATTGATGCGGGCGATGGATGGGATCTCGACAGTCAGCTGACGCAAGCAATGGACGCATTGCAGCTGCCTGATCCAGAGGCACCTGTTGAAGTGCTCTCGGGTGGCGAGCGAAGGCGTGTTGCACTTTGCAGGCTCCTGTTAGAAGCTCCCGATCTATTGCTGCTCGATGAGCCGACAAACCACCTTGACGCAGAATCCGTGCTCTGGCTCGAGCAGTTCCTGAAGCGTTACGAGGGTGCCGTGCTTGCCGTGACGCATGACCGATACTTCCTCGATAACGTTGCGGAGTGGATCTGCGAGGTTGATCGCGGTCATCTATATCCTTACAAGGGCAATTACTCCACGTACCTCGAGACCAAGGCCGCGCGTTTAGAAGCGCAGGGCCAGCAGGAAGCCAAGCTCGCAAAGAAGCTCGAGCGCGAGCTCGAGTGGGTGCGCTCGAGTCCCAAAGCGCGACAGGCCAAGAGCAAGGCCCGTCTTGAGCGCTACGAGCAGATGGATGCCGAGGCACGTTCGATGAAGAAGGTCGACTTCACCGATATTCACATCCCCCCTGGTCCACGATTGGGCAACAAGGTGCTCATTGCGGACCACCTCAGCAAATCCTTCGGGGACCGCGTACTCATCGACGATCTCTCCTTCGAGCTGCCGCGCAACGGTATCGTGGGTATCATCGGCCCCAACGGTGTGGGCAAGACCACGCTCTTCAAGTGCATTGTCGGTCTTGAAGAGCCAAGTGCAGGCACGCTTGACATCGGCGAGACCGTCAAGATCGCCTACGTGGATCAGAACCGCGCTGGTATCGATGCGGACAAATCGCTGTGGGAAGTTGTTTCGGACGGCCTCGATATCATTCAGGTGGGCGAGACCGAAGTGCCGAGTCGCGCATACGTGGCGGGCTTCGGTTTCAAGGGCCAGGACCAGAGCAAGCCTGCAGGTGTGCTCTCGGGTGGAGAGCGCAACCGCCTTAACCTCGCGCTCACACTCAAGCAGGGAGGTAATCTCCTCCTGCTCGATGAGCCAACAAACGACCTCGATACCGAGACGCTCGCGAGCCTTGAGGAAGCGCTGCTCGCATTCTCTGGCTGTGCAGTCATCACAAGTCACGACCGCTGGTTCCTCGATAGGATTGCGACGCACATCCTTGCCTGGGAAGGAACCGAGGAGAACCCTGGGCACTGGCACTGGTTCGAGGGTAACTTCGACTCGTACCAGAAGAATCGTGTCGAGCGTTTGGGAGAAGTGGCCTCTCGTCCGCATCGTGTCTATCGAAAACTGACGAGAGACTAATAAGTAATAGATTGCGTATTCAACCTAAAATGGTCACATGAAAAAGCAATATATTGCATACAATGTCTATTTTACCTGTATATATGGGATGCATAAGTAATATGACGATATATTTAGCTGGTGCCTATAGCGAATGCGCGTTACGAGAGTGTTTTATGACGCCATATTATACGGAACCTGTATATAGTGTTGGTTTCAGCGATTCTGAGAGGGCGTAGGACGCCTCGAACATAGTCGGGTCCTCTTGTATCGCTCTTAATTCAAAACTATACAGCCACTATTAGACGGTACCGCTGTAATTTTATGCGGGGTGCCATCCAGATTGTCATCAGTGCAATCGCGTCTGTTGGCAAAGTCATCCTGAACGATGGGGTACCCGTTAAGCATGGCTGCATTTAACGTGCTTCGCATCTTCATTTGCTCGCATCATATTAACAGGCACCATATTGAATTGAGAGGAAAGCCCGCGTTTGATCACGTTATGCAAGCCTTCTGTGCGTTTCCATGCGAGTGAAATCTACCTATGCCTGTGGAAAATTACTATCTCCACCTTTCTGGAGATATGTATCGTGACCGTGTCTCTTCTCTGAGCTGGTACCGGCATAACATGCAGTACCTGTGTCCTGGTCATGCCGCATTTCTTTTACGCAGGCACCAGTTAAATAAATCAAATTCCAAAGGGACAAGTAGAAGATTCTCGTAAAAAGAGGCATCAGAAACCCTGTTAGAAATTACTGAATAGGAAATTTATTCACGGCCCCTATACGAAGTTCCCCTTCTTCTGAATTATGGCTAAGTTTCCCGTAGGAGCCTGTTTTCAAGATATACAGGGTTCCAACAGGGGCAGGTTTTGTTGATAGCCTGAGCCCTGGATGATCTTCAAATTATTTTTTAGAGAAACTGGTCGTATAGCACAATTTCTCTTGTTTTTTCTTTTTTCGAGCTCAACCAGGTACTTTTCCCTGATATCGCAGGTCAAAAACAACGCGCTCTAGTGCCTCTCAAAACGATTCTGGCCTTTAAGGTGGTACTTGGACATGCAAAAAACCTTATCGGCCCTTAGACGCCAAAATATTGCGTTCTACGGGTATATCGCCTATTTCGGTGTCAAAATGCTCCAACTTGAACTCCAGAAGCGCCCCTCATACAGGTACCAACCGCTGCTGTGGCAGGAACCCGAAGCTGAAGAGGGAAAGAAATGCTTCGAAGCAGCGCAGATCTATGAAAATTTCTATTTAGGCATGATACCCAAATAGAAATTAATGTCCAGGTAGGGGAAGTCTTGCAAAATAATCTTAGCCATTAATCCCAGGAAATGACCACATTAATGCTTAATTACCGCAATATGCTAAGAAACGACCAAAAAGCCCTTAAATCCTAGTCAAAATTTAAGAGTGGGTAACATGGTCAGTGCTAGCAAAAATCGCCCTGATAGCAGGAAAGTTGCTATACAGGCATAGCAAGATAGCACTGCTGTAAAGCACTGCGTCAAATCCCGTAAAGCAAGATACCTGGTTTACTATCTGGCTTCTATCGAATGGCTATTCGATCCAGCGAAACCAGGCTCTGACCTTGTATAGCATAGGGAATAGCATAGCTAGGCAACGTATAGCCTAACGCTATAACCAAGTCCCTCCTGGATAGCTCTTCAGTTGTGAATCGTTCGTTCGTGCTCTGTTTCTCGTTCTTGGTACATTTCTTGCTTCGTTTTCATACGCCGAGTGTCTTGATGGTGAGATCAAAACACTGTCAGAGGAACTGGTTGTTTGCCGGTGTTTTGGTTGCCCATTACTATGTTTAACCAGTTCCGTGACGTATTACGGACGAATTATACGCATATAACCAGGAAACGCAAGCTTTTAAATAACTTAGACATATTAGTAATAAAAGACTAAGACAATAATTAGCCTTCTATAAAAGCGCAGGTCAAATGGTGTTTTTATCCTTTCTATTCATGCTGTGTTTCCTCAAAAATCTTGTTCATTCACAGCATTTTCACATCTTACCCACAAATATATTTCCGTCCTATATAAACCTCAAAATATGGGATATCGCCTTTCCCAAACGCAAGACCTTGTGCTAGGTACCTGCGGTGATGAGTCCTTCTTGTGCGCTTTGCCTTGTTCTTCGCACGCAAACTTCTGTCTTTACTGCGTGTTCAGGTATCATTAAGGTCGTTCGATGCGTGATTCACCTGTCATCGAGGATGTGAACGAGATGAAGAAACTCATACCTTGTCTTATTAGTGCGCTGTGCCTATCCCTTCTGTGCCTTGCACTTGTCGCTTGTGGCCCTGACTACAAGCCCAACTTCGTGGGTACTTGGCGTGTCACGGCAATGACGGATAGTTCGGGTGCCGAGCTCACCTCCACAATCGAGCAGCTTGCTTCCGCAGAGAAGTACCTCACCCTTACGCTTTCCGATGAGGATGATCAGGCCAGCTTCGATCTTGCCAACCAGACGACGCTTTCGGGCACTTGGAAGCCGACGGGGGAGGATGCCTGCGTTATCGACTTCGAGGGCTACGAAGAGATACCTGCCACGCTTTCAGACGGGGCGCTCACCTTTGAAGAGGGCGGCCAGACCATGACCTGCACGAAGCAGGAGTAGACGTGAACATTACGGTCTATTGTGCCTCATCGTTTGGCAAGGACGAGGCCTTTGCTCGAGAGGCGCAGACTCTTGGATCCTGGATCGGCGCGCATCATCACACACTAATATATGGGGGTACGAGTGTCGGCCTCATGGGGCTCATTGCAGGTGCCGTGCTTGATGCGGGAGGCGAGGTCATTGGCGTCTTGCCCGACATACTTTCCGATCGCGAGCCGCCGTCTGGTCGTCTGACGCAGCTCATTCGCGTCGAAACCATGGCGCAACGCAAGGCCACGATGATCGAACTCGGCGAGGTTTTCGTTGCTCTGCCAGGAGGCCCGGGCACGCTCGAGGAATTATCGGAAATCATGTCCCTCGTTAAATTAGGCACACCGCCTGGTTATCTGTATCTACTCAACAGCAACGGATACTATGACGAGCTCATCGCCTTATTCGATCGCATGCTCCTGCATGGCTTCATGACGCCAGAGATGCGCTCATATCTCAAGGCTGCAGACTCGGCAGACGAGCTTGTACGCATGATTGCCACTTTGGAGTAGGGGAGTCGCGCCATGAACGCCGAACAATATGCGGCTTTGTCGCGTCCGTTTCGTGACAATCCTGCGGCGTTACGGACGTTAGTGCTGGTCAACGACGGGCTCAAATGGCTCTGTTACCTCCTCTATCCCATGCTGTTGATACTCGTGACCCTGTATGACCCATCCTTGTTGTTAAAGGAAATACTAGTACCAGCGGTGCTCTTCATCGGATTGAGCGTGTTTAGGCGTCTCTATAATGCGCCACGCCCCTATGAAGCGCTTGTGATCGATCCGCTCATACATAAGGACACCCAGGGCAAATCCTTTCCCAGCAGACACATATTCTCGGTGTTCATGATTGCCATGTGCTGGCTAGCATACTGCCCATTGGTCGGCATTGCTCTGTTGGCGGGTGGTGTGGTCATGGCGGTCGTACGTGTTATCGGGGGAGTGCATTACCCCAGAGATGTCATCGCGGGGGCGCTTGTGGCCGTGCTCGGCGGTATTCTGGGGCTGTGGATATTGCCCTTGTCCTAGTTCCTGTCAGGCTTTTCCATGTTTGGGTAGGATGATAGAGCAGAAAAGCGCTCTTACCCACAAGCATTGATATGACTTGAATACCATACAAATTCCACTTGATTTTTGTCTAAAAAAGTGTATTATCCTACCCAGATGCAAGAAAAGTGTCTAATACAGACATTTTGATGCACTCTGCATGACGGCGACTTGCATGCAGGTTGTGACGAGGATTTAACGGGTTCTCTGCACAACTCAACATAGCCTCAACGCAGTCGCGCGCAAGATCGCCGTCATGCAGGATCGAGGGTTGTTCGGCGTGTTTTTGGCGCGAAATCCTCGTACAAAAGAAGGTGGGGGAGACCCCTTCGCGCAGACGAGAAACCGGCTCCAGGAGGGCGGTGATGCTCGTCTGCTAGCGTATATCATCCCAGGACAACGTGTATAGCAACCAGATGCCTTCTCAAGGTGCTAGCAACTGCCTTCAAGACCTTCAAAACTCTCTTTTCGCCGCATAAGACCCATGGGCAACCAATGGCCTTTCGAGGATTCCGGGAGTGGTTTTACGCCTCACATGGAAAGAAGGGGACAGACCCTGGATTCTATAATTAGATACAAAATCTAGCCAAACTACTCGTTTTGTGGGTAGAATCACATTTCTTCTTGGTCGTGCATGTCCTCAATCTGTCTGAAATACGGTCAAAGACAGGCTTATTCTCCCCACCTGGCCACTATGGGGAGGGAGGAGATTTCATCCTCCCCAGCAATTGTCTATGTTAGGAATATACAGGCATCATATTACCTATTCAAAAGCCTTTAAAAGCACCTGCTCAGAGCATCATATTCCAAGGTCACATGCATTTTCATGCAATGAGGTACCTAGTATCTTGCCATCGGCTGTCCATAATACGGATTATCTTGGCCCCAGTAGGCCACCATTTGCGCAAGAGCACTTTCCTCCTCCATTGATTGTGGTTTATCAGGGAAAATCCTACCCAAATGGCAAATGCTGCATCCGTTCATGCCGGTCAGAGGAATATCAGCCGAAGAACGCGCACGCTCGGCAATGCTTCCGCGGCGTGCCTACGCGCATAATTTGTCCTGTTTTCTATGCACCGAAAATATCGTTATACCTGCTCACATGTATAATCATACCCATTGAATCGCATGATTGAGCAAGATTTAACAGCATGAACAGAGAGGATTCGTGACATGGGGACGGGGAGGTGACAGGGGGACGGGGCGGATTCTAGCGGTCATTGCACGCATGGAAAGGATGTGGTGCAATGGCTAAATACTCTATCGATGATTGGACGGCGGTCAAAGAGAGGCTTCGCGCGGGTGATTCGATCAGGGAGTGCGCAAGGCGGACCGGAATCGGACGTGGTGCCGTTTTCAAGTGGAGCCGAATGGACCGCCCTCCGGATCGGATGGTGCTTACAATGGACGCCGCGAGCTGCCCGACCCCGAGCGCAAGAACATCGCCCAAGCAGCGCCTGACATACGAGGACCGCTGCTTTATCGCGGCCCTTCTCGATGTCGGGCGCACCAACCAAGAGATTGCCGATAAAATGAACATCAGCAGGACGACCGTCGCTCGCGAGCTTTCCCGGGTGCAAGGACCCTACGATCCGAGGCACGCCCAGCTTGATGCGAGGAAGAAGGCGAAAAGGCCAAAACCCCGCAAGCTCGATGCCCGAGGCCCCCTCAGGGCCTATGTGCTGCAGATGCTTGCCAGCAGATGGTCGCCCGAGCAGGTCTCCAAGCGGATCGAAGAAGACTTCCCGGATGACGAGGAGATGCGCATAAGCCACGAGACGATATACCAGTCCCTTTATGTGCAAGGCTACGGGACGCTGCGCCATGAGCTCGGCGTCGAGTACGCCTTGCGCACCAAGCGCCGCGGTCGCAAACCGGCATCCAAGCTCCCCGCAAAGAACAGGCCCTGGCTTAAGGATGCGCATATATCCAAGAGGCCCCCGGAGGCGGGTGACCGCTCCATCCCCGGGCATTGGGAAGGGGACCTGATCATTGGAAGCGACCTGTCGAGCTGCCTCATAACCCTCGTGGAGAGAAGGTCGCGCTTCCTTTTGATGTCGAGGCTGACCTGCCATGACGCGGACACGGTCGCAGAGCGCATGGCGCAGATGGCCGAGGGGATCCCCGAGGAGCTCAGGCGCACGCTCACCTGGGATCAGGGGTCGGAGATGGCATGCGTGGACAGGTTCAAGCTCTCCTCTGGCTTCGAGGTGTATTTCTGCGATCCGCACTCTCCTTGGCAGCGGCCCACCAATGAGAATGTGAACGGGCTGATCAGGGAGTTCTTCCCCAAAGAGACTGACTTCACGGAGGTGTCGGACGAAGAGGTGGGCAAGGTGCGGTGGCTGCTCAACAACCGTCCGAGGAAGGTCCTGGGCTGGAAGTTCCCTTCCGAGGCTATGCAGGAAGTGTTGGCGGAAGGTGCAATGATCGCCTGAACCCGCCCGGGGGTTCTGTCACGTCCATGGACGTGACAGAACCCCCGTCCCCCTGTCACCTCCCCGGCGTGCGCCCCTTACGGCCTCAGTGCCTATACCCCGCGGAAGATATGGAGAGGGAGGGGAGAAAGCTTGCTCGCGCGCGAACTAAAGGGTATGATGGGCGCTCGTGTGTACCCGCAGCTTGGCTGTGCACCCGGCACCCTGGATGTCGGCTCAGCTTCGGGCGTATTGTAAAGGCGCCGACCACACACGGTGCCCAGGTATGAAAGGGTGGCTAGTCACATGGCAGTCTCCAAGGAACGCAAGGCCGAGCTCATCAAGGAGTTTGGCAAGGATGCTAACGATTCTGGCTCCGCCGAGGTCCAGGTCGCAATCCTCACCGAGCGCATTCGTGAGCTCACCGAGCACGTCAAGGTCCACAAGAAGGATCACCATACGCGCCGCGGTCTGCTCATGCTCGTCGGTAAGCGTCGTCGTCTTCTCTCCTATATCAAGGAGCGCGACATCAACAACTACCGCGAACTCATCGCAAAGCTCGGCATCCGCGACAACATCTAGTCGCAAAGCGCAGGGAAGGGCCGCATGCAGCGGCCCTTCTTGTACCTGCATCTCATGGTAATGCCCGTCCACGCAGGACGGCTGAAGGTGCTCTTTCGCACGGGGCGGGAGGGCTGAAGTAGAGGAAAGAACATGACTAAGATTACGCACGAATTTGAACTGTACGGGAAGAGCTACAGGCTCGAGACCGGCGAACTTGCCAAGCAGGCAACGGGCGCGGTCGTCGTGAGCCAGGGCGACACTATCTTGCTCACAACGGCTGTTGTGTCCAAGGAGCGTCGCGATCTCGATTTCTTCCCCCTTACGGTAGATTTCATCGAGAAGATGTACGCCGTCGGTCGCATTCCCGGTGGCTATCTCAAGCGCGAAGCGCGTCCGAGCGAGAAGGGCACGCTCACGGCTCGTCTCGTCGATCGCCCCATTCGCCCGAGCTTCCCCGACGGCATGCGCAACGACGTCCACATCGTCATCACCACGCTTTCCGTCGACCAGGTAAACCAGCCTGACGTCATCTCCATCATGGGCGCTTCGGCCGCTCTCATGGTGGGTGGCGTGCCCATCGAGGGCCCGGTCGCCGGCGTGCGCATCGCACGCACCATCGCCGAGGATGGTCTCGTCGATTACATCGTCAACCCGACCTTCGAGGAGGCCGAGGCCTCCGACCTCAACCTCACCGTTGCCGGCACCAAGGAGTACATCTCCATGGTCGAGTGCGGTGCCGACGAGGTCACCGAAGAGGATATGATCGGTGCGCTCGAGTTTGCCCAGGAGGCCATCGGCGCGTTCTGCGAGGAGCAGCAGAAGTTCCTCGACAAGTGCACCATCGAGCCCAAGACCTACGAGCTCGACGAGCCCATCCCCGAGGTTGTCTCCAAGGTCGACGGCTTCTACGCCGCCATGGAGGCCGCTCTCAAGGACGCCGACAAGCAGTCGCGCATCGCCAAGGTCGAGGAGCTCAAGGACGAGATCAAGGCGTCCTTCACCGAGGAGGAGCGCAGCATGTGGGGTCGCGAGATCGCCGCTGCCTGCAAGGCCCTCGAGAAGCGCGCCATGCGCACGATGATCATCGAGACCGGCGAGCGCGTCGACGGCCGTGCCAACGACGAGATCCGTCCGCTCTACATCGTGCCGCATTATCTGCCCCGCGCCCATGGCTCGGGTCTGTTCCAGCGCGGCCAGACGCAGGTTCTCTCGGTCGTCACGCTCGGCATGCTCAACGAGTGGCAGCGTCTCGACACGATCGACCCGGCCGAGGGCAAGCGCTACATCCATCAGTACAACTTCCCGCCGTACTGCACGGGCGAGGTCGGCCGCATGGGCGCCCCCAAGCGTCGCGAGCTCGGCCATGGCGCCCTGGCGTCCCGCGCGCTCGAGCCGATGATTCCCAGCGAGGAGGAGTTCCCGTACACCATTCGCGTCGTCTCCGAGGTCATGGAGTCCAACGGTTCGTCGTCCATGGCATCGACCTGCGGCTCCACGCTCGCGCTCATGGACGCCGGCGTGCCCATCAAGCGCCCGGTTTCCGGCGTGGCCATGGGCCTCATCAAGGAAGGCGATCAGCATGTCATCCTGACCGATATCCAGGGTCTCGAGGACTTCCTCGGCGACATGGACTTCAAGGTCTGCGGCACGACCGAGGGCATCACGGCCCTGCAGATGGACAACAAGGCCAAGGGCCTCTCGACCGAGATTCTCGCCGAGGCGCTCGGCCAGGCCAAACGCGGTCGCGCCTTCATCCTCGATGCCATGCTCGAGAAGATTCCCGCCCCGCGCGAGGAGCTTTCCGAATATGCGCCGCGCATCATCACGATCAAGATTCCGGTCGATAAGATCCGCGACGTCATCGGCACCGGTGGCAAGGTCATTCGCGGCATCCAGGAGGAGACCGGCGCTTCCATCGAGGTGCACGAGGATGGCAACGTCTTCATCGCGTCGGTCGATACCGGCGGCGAGGTTGCCCGCAAGATGGTCGAGGATATCGTCAAGGTGCCCGAGGTGGGCGAGGAGTACGAGGGCGAGGTCGTCAACATCCAGTCCTTCGGTGCCTTCGTCAAGCTCACGCCGAACAAGGACGGCTTGCTCCACATCAGCCGCGTGGCCAACGGTCGCGTCGGCGCCGTCGAGGACGTGCTTTCCGAGGGTGACATCGTCAAGGTGAAGATCATCGAGGTGGACGAGAAGACCGGCAAGATCAGCTTGGATCGCCTCGACAAGCCCGACGCTCCCGAGGGCAGCTCCAAGCCGCGCAACGACAAGGGCCATGGCAACGACCGCAACAACCGTCGTTCCAAGGACACGCGCAAGCCGCGTCGTAGGGACTAAACGCACCACCTTCGCTTCTTTCGCGACTTCTATAGGACGCGGGGGATGTACGCCAGAGCTCAGAAACCCATTCGCTCTGGTCGCACATCCCCCGCGTCTCTTGTATCGTAGGGGCGCAGACGGTGCGTGCCAGAGCTCAGAAACCCATTCGCTCTGGTCACGCACTGCTCTGCGCCCCTTTTGTTGCTAATGAAAAATGCGGCGGCGCGCGCATCGTACGCCGCCCCGATTGCAGAAGCGATGAAAATGCGAAGCGGTACATCATTGTCATTTCGAGCGAAGTTGACCCCTTTTGTCATCTCGAGCGAAGCGAAGCGGAGTCGAGAGATCTCTCCGTTACGCGGTCTGGCGACCGCTCCAGTCGAGATGACAACGCTCCCTATGTACGCCCAGCGCGCGCGACATGGTAGAATACAGGGACTTTTACGAGTTCCAGGAGCAATCACGTGGCACGACGCAGGGAGACATACGTAGGTGGCGGTCCTCACAAGGGTCGCATCATCTACGGCGGTGACAAGCGCGGCATCTTCGGCAGCACCGGTCGGCGTCACATGGGCTCCCAGATGCGCATCTACAGCAAGACGCCGCGGCGCTGGCCGCGCATCGTCCTCATCATCGCTCTCGTCGTCATCTTCATCGCCTGCGTGTGGCAGTTCGCCTGTGGCGGTCTACCCTTCCTCAAAGCCGAGGAGAAGGCCGAGAGCAATTCGGGTGTGCTGGCCATCGTCATTCAGAACATCGACGTGGCGCGTCAGAAGGCCGGACTTGCCGGTCTCAACGGCACGGCACAGCAGGGTCTCGACACGCAGGTTACCATCTCGGCAGTGGGGGACTGCACCTTTGGCAAGGATCCGGATTTTCCGGATGCGACGAGCTTCAACGCGTTCTACCAGGCAAACGGCCCCGCCTATTTCTTTGCAGACGTGCTACCGTTCACCTCGGCAGACAACCTGACGATCGCCAACTGCGAGGGTACCTTCACGGATAGCAATGACATCCAGGAAAAGTCCTTTAACTTCAAGGCTCCTGCGGAATACGCCAACGTCTTCGTCCAGGGCAGTGTTGAGGCTGTAAACCTGGCCAATAACCATTCGTTTGACTATGGTACTACGGGTTACAATGACACGAAGGCAGCGCTTCAGAATGCCGGAATTACGAGCTTCGGGTATGACCGCACGAACACCTACGAGGTCGATGGCGTCAAGATCGGCCTCTTCGGCGTCAACGAGCTCGATGGCGTCGAGAAGGCGCAAAGCCTCATGCTCCAGGATATCGAGCGCCTGCAGAAGGAGGGCTGCGCGATTATCGTCGGCACCTTCCACTGGGGCAACGAGGGCGAGTACGAGGTCACGGCCACGCAGGTCTCGCTCGCGCACCAGGCCATCGATGCCGGATGCGACCTTGTCCTGGGCTCTCATCCCCATGTGCTGCAGGGCATCGAGTACTACAAGCAGCGTTACATCTGCTACAGCCTCGGCAACCTCTGCTTTGGCGGCAACACCAATCCCATGGATTATCGCACCGTGATCTATCAGCAGACCTTCCCGATCAAGAACGGTCAGATCGCGCTCGGCGAAGCCATGCGCACCCAGGCCCGTGTCGTACCGTGCCTGGTCAGCAGCTCCTCGAGCGTGAACGACTATCAGCCCATGCCGCTTTCCGGTGATGCGGCTGTGGCGGCGATCGAGGCGCTCAACGGCTATTCGGCCACGCTGGCGGGTGATGGCGCCGAGTTCTCCACGCGACTCGATGAGTCCGGATATTCGCAGGTGAAGTGATTTGGCCAAGCGCTGGAATATCATCCTGCCCATCGTGGTCGTCATCATCGTGGCAGTCATCGTCTTCATCAAGCGTGACGACCTGGGTTCCTTTGTCGAGACCATCAAGGATGTCTCCATCGTTCCCTTCGCACTTGCCGCATGCTGTCTGTTCGGGCGCTATTTCAGTCATGCCTTCGCGTACAAGGCGGTGTTTCACTGCGTGGACGAGGACGTGAAGTACCTGCACATCGTGCCGCTCGTCTTCTCCGTGACCTTTGCGAACGACTGTGCCCCCACGGCAGGTACGGCCGGATCGGTACTCATCGCCGCCTGGTCGCATAAGCAGGGGCTCGACATGGGCAAGTCGGTTACGGTCGTCTTTCTCGAGAAGATCGGCTTCTTCGGAGGCTTCGCCGTCGTCATGCTCGTTGGCTTTGCCATCCTCATCTTCACGGGGCAGATGGTTTGGTATCTTGCCCTTGGTGGCCTAGCTGTCCTACTTATGATTTTTACCTTCGGATTCGTGATGTGGCTCGGATATAGTCATGTCGAGACAGAGCAGAAGCTCTTCGCCTGGATCGAGAACCTCGTCAATCGTGCCCTTGTCGTTTTCAAGCGCAAGCCTGCCGAGCCTTGGGCCGGCCGCATCGCGGCGTCATTTCACGAGGCAGCGAGCATTGCCGTCGACAAACCACGCCAGCTCATCGTTATGTTCTGCCGCATGGTGTTGCTGCATGCCTGTGATTGCATGTGCTTCATCTTCGTAGGTTTTGCCTTCGGGTACACGTACATCCCGTTCCTCATGGCCTCCTACGTGGCGGGCTTCATCATCGCGACCTTCATCCTGCAGACCATTGGTGCTGTCGAGATTCTGCTCGCGCTCATCCTGAGCGCCTATGGGGCCACACCCGCCCAGGCCGCGGCCATCGCGCTGGCGTATCGTGGTCTCATCTTCTGGATCCCCTTCATCATCGGTGCCATCTGCATCAACATCACTGGCCAGCAAAAGCAGGTCTTTGCGCAGGGGAGTGAGGAGGTGCTCGTCAAGGGCGGTGACGAAAACGCCGCTCAGGCTAAACTCGAGAGCACGTCGGAGGCTCCTGTCATCGAGGATATGACCGAGATGCTGCCCGTGCCGCCCGCGGCCTGGACGCGCGAGCACGAGCGTGAGCATCACGAGACCTACGCGGTCAAACTGGCAGACATCGTCGATGCCTTCCAGATTGATGATATCGTGGCTTATACTACGGCAGGTGACGTAAACGAGAGTGAAATCGAAGTTACCCAAAATGACCAAGATGAAATAATCGCAGGTCAGAACACTGATGAAGTAAATGATTCTGAGTATCCTGTTCCCCCTCAAGGTGGCTCTGATACTACGGTGGATGAGATATTTATGCGGGTCACAGCTGACCAGGAACAGACTCAAACCGATGACGTAGATACTGTAATCTTAGACATGCAAGAAGAAACTGACGAGGAAACAGAATAGGAGCGTACGACAAGCATGGCCCTCTCAATTGGCATCGTTGGACTTCCCAACGTGGGAAAGTCCACGTTATTTACGGCTTTGACCGATCAAACCGGTCTCGCGGCCAATTATCCCTTCGCAACCATCGACCCTAATGTAGGCATCGTTCCCGTACCCGATGAACGTCTCGAGAAGTTGGCCGAGATCGCCCATCCCGGACGCATCGTTCCGGCGACGGTCGAATTCGTCGATATCGCAGGGCTCGTGAAGGGTGCGAGCGAGGGCGAGGGACTGGGTAATCAATTCTTGGCCAATATCCGCGAAACTGACGCAATTTGTGAGGTTGTCCGCTATTTCAGCGACCCTGATGTCATACGACATGAGAGCAGTCAGGATCCGACATCCGACATCGAGACCATACGTACTGAGCTGGTCTTAGCTGATTTGGCCACGCTCGAGAAGGCACTCGTGCGACTCGAGAAGGAGGCCAAACGCGACAAGGCAAACCTTCCCAAGTACGAGATGGCAAAACGCGTGGAAGAGTGGCTCAACGAGGGGCATCCCGCACGCCTCCTGGACATGACTGACGAGGAAAAATCTCTCCTGTACGACTTGCACCTTTTGACCATGAAACCTGTTCTTTACTTGGCCAATGTTGACGAAGATATGGTCAATGCAGACCTTGATGAGATCGACGGCATCAAGCCACTGCCTATTTGTGCACAGGTTGAGGCAGAACTTGCCGAGCTTGATGCTGATGAGAAAGCCGAGTTCCTTGCCGATATGGGGTTAGAGGAGCCGGGTCTTTCGCGTCTGGCTAAGGCGGCTTATCGCCTGCTGGGCCTGCAGTCCTTCTTCACTGCAGGCGAGATAGAGGTCAAGGCTTGGACTATTCCCATCGGTGCCAAGGCTCCGCAGGCTGCTGGCGTCATTCATACGGATTTTGAGCGTGGCTTTATCAAGGCTGAAACCTGCAGTTATGACGATTATGTCGAGCTTGGGGGAGAGGCTGGTTGCCGCGCTGCCGGCAAATTGCGCCAGGAAGGCAAGGAATATGTTGTGCAGGATGGCGACGTCATGCACTTCAAGTTCAATGTGTAAGCGGACTGCACGCACACATATATATAAGCAGCACGCGTATTAGATAAATAGTCTAGTTATTAAAGGAGATTCGTATGAAAAACGCTCATGCCAGCTCGATCAAGGGTCTGAGCATCGCCGTCATCATTTTGTCTGCTCTGGGCATACTTGCTGCTGTTCTTCTCATGGTGTTCTCAGGCGTGCTCAGTGCGATCATCATGAATGAGGGTCCGGACCTTATGAATGGCATGCGCTATGAGTACGGTAGCTCATCGATGTACCTTAACGATATCGATTCTGATGACGCATTCTTTGTCAGCGCCATCATGATGCTGCTTGGCGGGGGCCTGTCGGTTTGGCTGCTCATTTGCTGTGTCGGTGGACTTATCGCAGGCATTCTCGGCGTGATGCATGCTGCCAATCCGCCCAAGCTCGGGCTTGTCATGGGTTGGGCTATAGCCGGTACCATTTTAAGTTTCCTTGGCGGAAGCGTCATCGTGGCTGTCTTGCTCATCATCGTTGCCGTTTTCGCTAATTCCGACAAGCGCATGTACTGCCAATAAACGTCAGCGTCATCAGAGCGCGTGAAAGGGGTGTCAGAATTATCTGGCACCCCTTATTTTTTCGGCAGGGTTGGTGACATTCTGGGAATAGAGTAGCATTGCTTGCGCAAAGACCTTGCTGGCGCCTTTGCTTTGCACGCCGCCCGTTCTGTCAGTTGGTGCATGTGGTCTTATTGCCGCTTCGTCCTATCGGACTAGCAGGTACAGGATAATTCTCGTTGGGTCGACTGGTAACCAAATCGCTTTGAGCACCAGTAAATCAAATGGGTACCCGCTTATATAAGTGGAAAGTCCGCATGTTTGGCATAGGGACGCATGAGAGCGGATCCCTCTGGTTTCGAGAAAGGAAGATTATGTTGCCAGTGCTCTTGTTCTGGCGGACGCATGCGGTGCTGAGACCGCGCGGGGAGAAGATCTGTCACAACAACTATGTCACGGAGCTGTGATTGATTAGAAAAGCAGTATATTGCCTATGTATTATGACAAGGTCATAGGCATTTCGTATGCATAGTATGCAACATATAGGAAATATATTGCATAAATTTCTCTAGAAGAGAAAATCGAAGGAGAGCTGGTCTTCCTCGTTTGAGTCGCTCGATTCCTCGGACCTTACCTCAGGTTCAGCAACGGGCTCTGTTTGCGACGTTGATTGCTCATCGTCAGCTGATTTGACGGGTACCGCTTGTTCATCGAGCGAGTCAGACGCGGATCCGTCTGAGAGTTCAGATACATCGGTGTCTGTGGCTTTGTGGCTTCCCAGGCCTTCTGCATCTCGCTTAGAAACCCTTTCAGTTTCTGGGATGTCCTCGGTTTCCCGCGCGGGGAGGGCTTCGGATTCATGATTCTTTGCAGCCTCCTGTTCTAGATTGATGGTCGGTTCGCTTTCTTGCTCCGCTTCATTTGCAGAAACATCATTGAGGTCCTGCGCTGGTGCGTGATCATCTTGAGATTGCGCTTCATTGACAGGTTTCTGCTCTGATATTGCCTCATTTGCGTGCTCCGTTTCTTGCTGCGTTTGTATTTCATTTTCTGGTACCTGCTCAGATACCAGGCTAAAGCCTTCGTGAGTCTCGATTATGGTCTCGGAAACAATCTCCTCTTCGACCGTTTCCTCTATTTCGCTTGTATGAGCAGAAATATTGGCAGGCACCTGCTCAATTTGCTTACCTGTTGATTCCGGAACGGTGGCGTCCTCGCTCGAAAGATCTGCCGATTCCTGTTCTTCTGCTACTTCGGGAGAAATATGGGCCGTCTCATCCTCATTCCAAGAAGTGGCCATTTCGCTTCCGGTGAGGTTTGTGGACGTGACACGCTCTTCGATAATGGGCTCGGATGCCGCGGAATCGCTTTCCAGACGGATGTCATCGGAAGGTGCTAGCACCCCATTGACCGGGGCGTTCTTTGCCTCTGCGAGGATTTCCTCGACTTCTTCCTCTCTGACGACAAATTCCTCGACCGTACGTTCGACGACGACCCGTTCCTCGGTCATCTTCGTGTACAAGCTCTGTGACCAGGAGCTTTGTGCAGGCTCCTCGGGGTCAAGGTCACTACGCAGCATCGCGATGGTGTTCGTGAGGAGGGGAGAACCCTCGATCGTTGCCTCGAATGTATCCAAATCCCCTGGTCGGCCACCTGCTAGCAGGGCCGTGACCCCACCAAACACGAAGTCGATGGAGGAGCGTGTCTCGCTCGGGAGTCTGTCTTCGCGCAACTTGAAGAGGGCGAGCCATTCGTTCACGACGGAGCGCTTGGCATCCTCGAGGAGGCGCTGGTTGCCGTTTTCGCTCGCCAGTACGCGTAGATGATCGAAGCCTTTCTGCGCTTGATCTGCGACGTCGTCTGCATCAGTGGCTTCATCGGCGACGAAGCCTTCGAGGAGCACGCGTGCCACGGCTGCGAAATCCGCATGCTCGACACTCGCCTGGGCGAGATCCCACATGCTGTCGTAGTGGTAGTAGTAGGAGTTACGATTGACCTTGGCGCGGCTGACGATGTCACGTACCGTAATTTCGCTGAAGGGCATCTCCTTCATGCAATCCCAGAATGCGAGCTCCATGCGCTCGGTTGCGCTCGGTCCTTCTGCATTCTTCGGCGGTCGTGCCACGTTTGCTCCTAAAATAGACGTTGTATCTAGAACATGCTGAAAGAATATATCCAGATGTTATTTAGATTAAGTGTCTATGCATACTAACACGAATTAGACTGCGTGACTATAAAAAGAGCAATTATTTTAAACGCACGCCATCCTTGCGAAGATCGTGATTCGGGGCAAAAAGAAGCGACCCCTCCGACATGCGGAAGGGCCGCCCTCGTGCGTATGGAATATCGCGCGAGCCTAATCGAGGTTCGGGTCGATATTGCCGTAGCCTTCTTCGGTCCTGATATCCGGATCTTCCTCGAGCTCGACTTCGGTGTCGATGATATCGATGTCCTCGGTCCCGTAGCCTTCCTCCGTGCTGATATCGGGATCTTTCTCAAACTCAACCATGATGGACTCCATTCCCTCACGATGTGCATGTGCAGACTTATCTGTCCACGTGAATATTTTACTCTCCCTATAAATGAACGCGGCCGACTTTGCGCGTTTCGTAGTGGGGATTCTCCAATTTCAGTACCCAGGTATGAGCACTTGAACGGCGAGTATGAGGCTCAGCGCACGAGCATACCGTATTTGCGTTGTGCGCGGGTGAGCTTGTCGAGCAGGGGGTTTGCCACGAGCAGCAGCGTGACGAATGTCGCCGCCGCCTGCATGCAGTTCATCGGGAAGCCGGCGAGATAGACGGCGATGACGGCTTCGGGCGTGATGCGCGAAAGCATGAAGAAAAGCGAGCTCGTGTCGAGGATGGGTCCCGCGACGAGCACGACGAAGACGGCACCGCTTGCGGCCACCCCCACGCGGGCCCACACGCTCAACTTCTCGCGGCGTATCAGGCCGCGTTGGGCGAGCGCTCCGAAGACGAGGCCGCAGAGCCCGAAGGCGAGCATCTGCCAGGGCGTCCAGGGGCCTTGACCGAAGATGAAGTTGCTCGTGAGCGCCGCGAGCGAACCGACCAGAAAGCCCGATGACGGTCCGAAGGCGATGCCCGCGATCATGATGATGGCCGCCATCGGCTTGAAGCCCGGCAGCCAGATGAAGGCCGCGCGTGCTGCCACCGCCAGGGCGCACATGACCGCGAGCATGACGAGCTCGCGTGCCTGCGGACGCCGTGTCTCGAAGATCGCGAAGAAGGGGACGATGGTGCAAAGCACCACGATGAAGCTCGCGACCACGTATGCCTTGCCGCCTACGAGCGCGCTGATGACGACGCTCGCGACCGCGCACGAAAGCGACAGAATCCATGCGAGGGCCATGTGCCGACGGGCAGCTGCTTGCCCATTTTGGTTTCCGTCTAGCTCAGGCACAGCTCGATCACGTCCTCGTCCGTGATGGCGCCGGCAAACACGCTGCGGCTCATGCGATTGGCAGCCGTCGTGTAAAAGCCGCTGTCCGAGAAGAGACGGCGCGGAGTTGCCGTGGTCACGACGCTGCCGTCGAAGAGCAGACCGACGAAGTCCGCATAGCGCGCGCAAAACTCGATGTCGTGCGAGACCATGATGATGGAAACGTCGCGCTCGGTCAGGTGGTGCAGGAGTATGGCGAGCTCGTGCTTGAAGAAGGCGTCGATGCCCTTGGTCGGCTCGTCGAGCAGGAGCAGACGCGGCTCGGTCAGGAGCACCTTGGCGAGCGCCACGCGTTGCTGCTCGCCGCCGGACAGATCACGCGGGTGTGCATCGAGTATCCTTTCGATGCCGCAATCGTGCGCCATGGCCGCACAGCGCCGTGCGTTTTCGCTCGCATCAAGCCCCTGATCTGCGAGCATCTCGGCGAGTTCCTCGTGCACGCTGTTCTTCGAGAAGAGGTTGGCTGGGTCCTGGGGCAGCATGGCGACGCCCTCCTGGAGCCGCTCGGCGCCTTTGCTCGACTTGCGTTTGCGGCCGAGCACGCGCATCTTGCCGCGATAGGGGCGCTGCACGCCGCAAAGGCACCTGAGCAGCGTCGACTTGCCACTGCCGTTGCTGCCCACGAGTGCGAAGAGCGCGGCTTGCGGCACGCGCAGGTCCAAGCCGCGTAGCACGTCAGGTGCCTGTCGTTCGTAGCGAAACCACAGGTCGCGAAGCTCCACGACGGGTTTGCGCGCGTCCATGTCGTCGGTGTCGTCGGGGATGTTCACTCGCCCGGGTGGTTTGGCGAGCACGCGTTCGACAAGCCACGTGCGGCCCTCGCGCACCGTGAGCGGACAGGGCGGGGCGCCGTCACCCGTCCCCGCCGTCGCTCCGCCTGGCATCCCCTGAACCCCATAGAACACGCGTACCGGCGAGGGCAATGCACGCGTCATGTCATCGCCCGTGGCGTATAGGCGGGCCGCCACTTCGCGCGGCGTGCCGTAAGCCGCCATGTGGCCCTCGTCGAGGACGAGCGCGCGGTCGGCCTGCGCGAAGACGTCCTCGAGGCGATGCTCGCTGATGATGACGGTCACGCCGAGCTCGCGGTTGAGTCGACGCAGCGTGTCGAGGAAGCTTGCCGTCGCGATGGGATCGAGCTGGCTTGTCGGCTCGTCGCAGACGAGCACGTCAGGCTGCATGGCCATCACGCCGGCCAGGTTGAGGAGTTGCTTCTGCCCGCCGGAGAGCTCGGAGACGTCACGGTCGAACCAGTCGGATATGCCGAAGTAGCTTGCCATCTCCGCCACGCGCAGGCGCAGCACCGGCGAAGGGCAGCCAATGCTCTCCAGTCCGAAGGCGAGCTCGTGCCATACCTTGTCGGTCACGATCTGCGCATCCGGATCCTGCATGACGAAGCCGATGCGCCGGGCCTGCGTCTCGAGTGGTACCTCGTCCAGGGAAACGCCATCGAGCAAGATGGTACCCGAACGCTGCCCGAAGGGAGCGAGAACGCTCTTGAGCTGACGCAGGAGCGTCGTCTTGCCGCAACCGCTCTTGCCGCAGACGCAGAGATACTCGCCGCGCTCGACCTCGAGGTTGAGGTCGTCGAGCGCTGGTGCCGTGGCATCGGGATAGCCGAAGCTCAGATGCTCGAGAGCGAAGAGCGCCATGCGATCGCCTCCCTCGCGTCGATGACAGATGGCACGAATACGAGCACCGTACACGCCACGAGCGCGCCGATGCCAAGCGGCGAGAGTGCGGGAATGTCGATGGCGGGCACGTAGCTGACGGCGAGCGCGCCGCTTGCGAGGGCGGCGTAGGTGACGAGGATGCATGCGAGCATGAGGACGAGCAGCAGCGCATCGCGCATGCGGAAGCGGCATTGCAGGTAGCGCCCGCTGTCATGCCACTCGGAGGCACCAGCCCACCCCCTGTCATTTCGAGCGGAGGCGCGAAGCGCCGGAGTCGAGAAATCTCCTCCGCCTTTCGTCCCGTACCCACGTGAGCGCATCGAGTCGGCCGTGGTCACGGCACCCTCGAGCGCCCAGCTCGTGAGCGCCGAGAGCAGCGAGGCCCCATCTCGCGCACGCTCGCGCACGCTGCCCTGCGTCATCGACAGGCCGACGCAGCGCCGTGTCGTCGAAATCTGCCGGGCCTTGCGTGCGTAGCTCGGCACGAGGCGCAGCGTCATCGTTAGCACGAGCGTGAGCGCGGGTGCCCGGCGGCCAAAGAGGTACGTGAACTTGTCCGTGCTCATTACCTGCGCATAGCAGGCAAACCACAGCATGACGCTCACGAACATGGTCGCGGTTGACGCACCATAGGCGAGCGCTTCGAGCGTGTAGGGGCGTGTCCCCAGGTACGTGAAGAGCACGGTGTCGCCAAGCGTGTTGAAGAGGGGGTTGATCGCGGCGAGCATGACGAGCGCCAACGCCATCGCCACAAGCAGACGCCAGGCATCGCGACCGCGCAGGCACAGGTAGTAGAGCACCGCGCCCATGAGGCCCACCGCTTGCACGACGGGTTGCTGCACGAGCACGCACAGCACGATGACGCCCACGAAGAAGGTGAGCGTCACCGCAGGATGATGTGTCGAGAAGGCATCGGGGCGCATGCGCGTGCGCTACATCGTGATGAAGGAGAACTCCACGGTATCACCGGCAGCCACGGGGCAGACGTCGACGGCTTCCATGATCTGCTCGCCGTTGACCGTGTAGACCCAACCCGAATTGCCCTCGGCCGTGATGCCGTTGATGGCGGTGATGTATGTGCCGTACTGGCTGTTCTCGGTGGTGACTTCGGCATCGGTTGCCTCGAGCACGGCAAGTGCCGTCGCATCGGCTGCCGGTATCTGGACGGTGTAGCTCGTGGTGTTTCCATCGGCATCCGTGATCGTCGCCTTGGTCTCGATGAGCTCGCCGGGCTGGTCAGCCTGTTGGCTCGCCACCGCGGAGGAGGAGCCTTGCGTGCTCGCTGCGCTCGACGATGCCGGGGCATTCGAGCCGCAACCGGCGAGTGCCAGCGAAGCGAAGAGCGCGCAGGCGGCAATGCATGCAAAAAGACGTTTCATGATAGACCTCTTTCATCCAGGGCTTTCGGTCATGGCTCGGTAGTCCGACTTCGGCCGTATTGCGCATCGCGCCCGGCACCTTACGGTTACTGGTATAGCGCGGGATTCGCACCCGCATTCCCCGAGGCCTCTACGAGGCACCGCCTATCGGAGGCGGCCCGTAAGCCAATTACCGCTCCATTGTACCCGCCGATGCACCACCGCGCCCCTGCCATTTCGAGCGGAGGCGCGAAGCGCCGGAGTCGAGAAATCCCATTGCCAGAGGGGCATGCGGACCCCGTTGCATCTGCCATGCGCACTTTGCGCGAATGTCTAGGATTCGTGGGAACACCGTGCGCATATATGGCGGAAGTCTAGGATTTCCGTGCTCAAATCCTAGACTTCCGCGTTTTTTGCGCGTGTGGTTCGTTTGCGGCGTATTCGGACCCTAGACTTCCGTGGTTTTTGCGCACGCAATCGTAATTTGGCGGTGCGGCGGGCTCTACAGCGTCCACTGCTCCTGATCGGTGTGGAGCAGCTCGTGTGCCAGATGCGAGAGCGGCTCGCCTAGGAACTCCTCGTAACACGTGGTCACGTTGGGGTTCTCGTGGCTAAAGCGCGTCGGACGCGTGCGGTCCAGTGCGTAGAGCGTCTGGCCGCGCTCGCCTGCCATCTCGCGTGCCTCGTGGATGGGCTGGCCACCGCCGCCGGCACAACCACCCGGGCACGCCATGACCTCGACGAAGTCGTACTCGACCTCGCCGGCATCGATGGCCGCCAAGAGCTTCTCGGCATTTGCCAGGCCACTTGCCACCGCGATGCGTACCTCGCTACCACCCAGGTCGAAGGTCTTCTCCTTCCAACCGTCCAGGCCGCGTACCTCAGTGAAGGCGTCGGGGTCGGGGTTGGTTCCGTTGACGAGGAAGTAGGCGCTGCGCAGTGCGGCTTCCATGACGCCGCCAGTCGCGCCAAAGATCACGGCGGCACCGGAGCCCTCGTTCATCGGGTCGTCGAAGGGCGTCTCGTCAAGAGCGGCGACGTTGAGGTGCATGAGGCGGATGAGCCTGCCGAGCTCGCGCACGGTGAGCACCGCATCGACGTCGGGTTCGGTCTCGCGCACCATCTCCTCGACGGCAGCCTCGTACTTCTTGGCCACGCACGGCATGCACGACACGTTGAAGATGCGCTTGCCCATCGGCGCCGACGTCGCGAAGCCCGTCTCGGCACCTGCCGCCACCATCGCATCGTCATTGGCGCCGGTACCGACGGGGTTGGTGTCCACGCCGATGCCCAGTCCCGCACCCCCGCGTACGCCTTCGAGTCCGTGGGCGCCCTCCCTGGGCGGTACCATGCCGAGCTTGGGGCCGACGTACTCCTTGAGCAGCGCACCGAACATCTGCTGCGGCGACTTGGCGCTCGAGAGATGGGCGAGCTTGTCGGGATGCTTGATCTTGAGGTAGCGCACCCAACCCGGGCAGCACGACGTGAACATGGGCATGGCGCCCTGGCCGCCCAGGCGCTCGAGCAGCTCGCTGCCTTCCTCCATGATTGTCATGTCGGCGCCGAAGTTCGTATCGAAGACGTAGTCGAAGCCCAGTGCGCGGAAGGTGGCCGCCAGGCGCCCCTCGGTCGCGAGCTCCGCTGGCAGATCCAGCGTCTCGCCCCACGAGGTGCGCACCGCCGGGGCGACCTGCACCGTCGTGACCACGTCCGGGTCGGCCAGCGCCTCGAGCACCGCGTCGATGTCGTCACGTGCGCGCAGCGCGCCGGTGGGGCAGTGGGTGATGCACTGGCCGCACAGCGTGCAGCCCGCCTCGTCGATGGGAAGCCCGTCGCGCACGCCCACGTCCAGGCGCGTCGCGCGGTTCTTGAGGTCCCACACGTCGCAGCCCTGCACCTTGTGGCACACTTGCACGCAGCGCAGGCAGCGCACGCACTTGGAGCTGTCGCGGATGAGCGGGAAGTCCTTGTCCCAGGGCGTGAAGGTCGGCTCCTTCTCGTAGGGGACGTCGAGTATGTTGAGGTCCTGCGCGAGGTCCTGCAGCACGCAGTTGCCGTTGCGCACGCAGGTCGCGCATTGCACGTCATGCTGGGAA
Source organism: Coriobacteriia bacterium (assembly GCA_003149935.1). Lineage (NCBI taxonomy): Bacteria > Bacillati > Actinomycetota > Coriobacteriia > Coriobacteriia bacterium. The sequence goes on from QAMH01000004.1 coordinate 228,225, forward strand.
AGCAGAAGCGACACATTGACGCGGCGTGCCTCGAGCACGCGCGGGGTGTCGGTGCGGATGACCATGCCCTCCTCGAGCAAGGTGTTGCAGGCGGGCACGAGGCGCTCGATGCTCTCGACCTCCACGACGCACACGCGGCATGCGCCGATGTCGCTTATGCCCTCAAGGCCGCACAGCGTGGGCACGTAGTTGCCCGAGGCAAAGACCGCCTCGATGATCTTGGAACCTTCCGGGAGCGCGATGGGCGTTCCGTTGACCGTTGCGTTTACCATGAGAGCTCCCTCCCTCCACGAAACGCGCCTAGGCCGAACTTGTCGCAGCGCAGGCAGCGGTTGGACTCTTGGGCAGCTTCCTGGTCAGTGAGACCGCACTCCATCATCGCGAAGTCGCGACGACGCACCTCGGCGCTGCGCTCGGTCGTGTTGGAGCGGCCGCAGGGCATGCGGTCGGTGGCGCGGGCATCGGGTACCTCGACGTCGGTCTCGATCACGTGGTCGTAGCCGAGGAACTCGTCGATGTTGCGCGCGGCGGCCTTGCCGGCGGCGATGGCGCGGATGACCGTTGCCGGGCCGCTCTCGCAGTCGCCTCCGCAGAACACGCCTTCCATGCCTTCGACCTGTCCAAACGGGCTGGTCACGACTTTGCCCCATTCGACCGGCAGCTCGTCTGCGCCCAGCTCGGAGGCGCCGACGGCCTGGCCCACGGCCATGAGCACACGATCGCATTCGATCGTCTGGGGCGGCGTGTCGGCCTTGACGGGTTTGGGGCGTCCGCGGTCAAACTGTCCGATGATCTGGGGCTGGACCTCGAGACCCGTGACGCAGCCGTCCCTCTCGATGACGCGCAACGGAGCGGCGAGCTCCATGATCTCGCAGCCTTCGGCGATGGCACCGTCGATCTCCTCGCGCTGGGCGGTCATGTCGTCGATGCGACGACGGTAGACCACGGTGACGGACTCGGCGCCGAGGCGCAGCGAGGTACGGGCCACGTCCATGGCAACGTTTCCGCCGCCCACGACGACGATGCGCTGACCGGCGAAGTCGTGCATAAAGCCGTCGCCGATGGCGCGCAGCATCTCGACGGCCGAGAGCACGCCCTCGGCATTTTCGCCCTCGATGCCGAGTGTCTTCTCGTTATGGGCGCCGATGGCAATGTAGACGGCGTCGAAGTCGCGGCGCAGCTCGCCCAGGGTCACGTCGTTGGGAACGGTCGTTCCCATGCGCAGCTCGATGCCCTGCGAGACGATCCAATCGACCTCGCGCTCGAGCTCGGGACGCGGGAAGCGGTAGGCGGGGATGCCATAGCGCATCATGCCGCCCAGGTGCTCGCGCTGCTCGAACACGACGGGGGAGTGCCCCATGAGCGCGAGGTAGTACGCGGCGGTGAGGCCGGCCGGGCCGCCGCCGATGACGGCGACGCGCTTGCCGGTGGCGGGGTAGTGGAAGGGCTTCGAGGGCTCGGCGGGTGCGCCGTCGGAGTCGAGTTCGAACATCTCGGACGCGTTATCCACCGCATAGCGCTTGAGCGCGCGGATGTTGATGGCGTCGTCCACCACGCCGCGCCGGCACGCCAGCTCGCAAGGATGCTCGCAGATGAGCCCGCAGGCAAGCGGGAAGGGGTTATCCTTGCGGATGAGGCGCACGGCATCATCGTAGCGGCCGGCGTGGACCAAGGCGACGTAGCCGGGAATGTCCACGTGGGCGGGGCATGCTGCGCGACAGGGCACAGCGTTACGTGCGCCGGCCGTGCAGCGACCGGCCGTGGCATGCGAGACGAAGTCGTCACGAAAGCCGCGCACGGCCCGCAGCACCATGGCGCCGGCCTCGTAGCCGATGGCGCAGTCGGCGCTCAGGTAGGCGCTACGTGCGGTGCGCTCGAGCACGTCGATGTCGCGCTCGCTTGCGCGTCCGTCGAGGATGGCCTCCACGAGGTTGCGCATCTGGGCAAGCCCCACGCGGCAGGGGACGCACTTGCCGCAGGATTGCGAGGCGGACAGGCTGACGAACGCGTCCGTGAGCTCGACGGGGCAGGTGCCCACCGATCCGGACTGCGCCCTGCGTGCGATCGTGTCGCACACGTCCTCCATGACGGCATGCGCTGCTGTCGGGCGTTCGATTTCGATTAGTGTCATAAGGCTCTTCCTCCCGGAGCTATAGACAAGTGCGTAAATGCTAGCGAGCAAATATGTCGAACATGTTAACAGCGCGTACGAGATGCTCGCGCTGGCAATGTGCACTCGGTCGGGGGTGAAAGATGTGCATGCCGTCATCCCGAGCAGGCGGAGTCGAGGGATCTCTCCATTACGCCGCCTGCGACGGCTCCAGTCGAGATGACAACGTCCTCTGTCATCCCGAGCGAGCGCTCCCTTCTGTCATTTCGAGCGGAGCGAACGAAGTAAGCGGAGTCGAGAAATCTCCTGCGCTCGGGCCGGGCCGAACGTGGCGCTAGCTACGCTTCGCGACCATGTGACCGCGTGATTTGCACCTCGCGGCCACAGTGCCACAATTATGGGCCGCTCCATCCGTCGTGCCGCGTTTTGCGGGCTGGCGGCTGTGCGGGTCGGCGTGTCCCGCGAAGCTTCCCAGAGTTGGCAAGACCATCTAGGCGCTACGCAGCGTCGCTTTCAAGGTAGGAAAGCATGTCGCTTGGGGAGAGGGCCGCAAGGGGTGCCTTGTCCTTGAGTTTGTTGTCGTTTGTCACGAGATACCTTACGTTTGCGAGCTGGCAGGCGGCCAGGACAAGGCAGTCCTCGAAGTCGAGGTTCGTGTGCTTGAGCTTTCGTGCGAGCCAGACCTGCCGAACATCGCGGTCACTGACCGCTAGACGTGGCGCTCTGCCAAACATCGCGGTCACTGACCGATAGACGTGGCGTTCTGCCAAACATCGCGGTCACTGACCGGCGAACCTGGCGCGACCCTCCGCGCCTACAGCTTCACGATGTCGCAGCCGAGTGCGGCGGCGTCCTCTTCGTCATGGGTGGCGATGATGAGGGTGCGGCCATCCAGCTCCTCGTCGATGAGGCGTATGCACTGCTCCTTCGTCGCCTCGTCAAGCCCGGCGAACGGCTCGTCGAGGATGACGATGGAGGAGGGGTGGGCCAGGGCGCGGGCAAGCTCGGCGCGTCGGCGCATGCCGCCCGAAAGCGCGCGGGCGGGCTTGGCCAGCGCCTCTTCGTCGAGCATCGCGCGGCACAGGCGTGCGCCGCGGCGTATCTCGGAGGCGTCCTTCGCCACGAGCGCGATGTTCTCGAGGGCCGAGGCCCACGGCAGCAGCGTGCAGTCCTGCAGTACCGCAGCCATGGCCGGTGCCTGCCCGTTGTTGTAGGCGATGGTGCCCGCGCTAGGTCGTTTGATGCCGGCCACCATGGACAGCAAGGTGGTCTTGCCGGCACCCGATGGCGCCATCACGCACAGGCGCGCACCGGGCGCCACGGCCAGGTCCTCGTAGTCCAGGCGCAGGGGAACGCCGCCATCGGTGTCGTAGACGCATGCGAGCCCCTCGATACGCAAGCCCATCGGCATTGTGGTCACCGGCGTGCCGGCGCCCTTTGCGGCCAGTGCCCTGCGCACGCGCGCGTCCAGCCAGCGCCCCGGCAGCCGCATGACGCCGTCGACCAGCGCGAGCAGGAACTTCTCGGACAGCCAGCTCAACACGATGACCGTTGCCGTCCAGGCGATGATCGAGGCGCTGTCCAGCGAGATCTTCGCCAGGTACACGCCCTCGCCGATCGAGATGCCCGGCAGTCCGATGAGTTCGGCTGCCACGCCGGACTTCCAGGCCAGACCTGCGGCCGTTGCCGTCGCGGCCCGCACGGAGGCGCCGAAGGCGACGAGTTCCACGCACAGCGCCCGGCGCATGCCCGGCACGCCAAAGACGTCCAGGACCTTGTCGACCTCGCTGTCACGCGCGAGCACCGATTCCATGACCGCGTGGTAGAACTGCGGGAAGACGACGAGTCCGACCACGATGGCGGTGGTCACGTGCGATCCCACCGCGACGAGTAGCAGCGCGATGACGCAGACGACAGGCGCGCTCTTGACGACAAGGATGGCGGGTTTGAGGAAGATGCGCAGGCCGGGGAGCTTCGCGGCCAGGTATCCCAGGACGCAGCCGGCGATGAAGGCGATGCCGTAGCCAATCGCGATGCGCGCGATCGAAGAGGCGACCGCCTGCCAGAAGCCCGCGGTGAGCACGAGCTGACCCCATGTTCGCGCGGTCTCGACCGGGCCGCTGAGCAGCCAGGGGTTGGCGAGGGCGACCGCGATGAGCTGCCAGATGACGAGCCAGGCGATGATGGCCAGCGCCCCCTGCGCGAAGGCGGCGGGGGAGCGTCGATTGCGTATCCGGCGGTCGTTGCCCACGGGAGACCCGCTAGCCTATGTAGTAGAAGCCGTCGTCGGGGAGTTCGCCGCCGATGGAGGAGGGCTCGGCTTCGTAGAGCGCCTGCAAGTAGCCCGAGAGGTCCCCCTTCATCTGCTCGTGGAGTATGCAGACGATGTTGCAGCGTGGCACGGCTGCATCAGCGATAGACACGTTGCCCAATATCCCGAAATCCACGAGCGTCTGGGCGATGGAGGAGGGATTCGCGAGTCCCGCCTGCACCGAGGCATCCCACGCGTCCATGAAGCGGGCGAGGCTTTCGGGATCGTTGTCGATGAGCTCGCTTCTCGCCACGGTGACGCCCGTGACGAAGCGACCATGCTCCTCCTTGCCCGCGGAAGACTCGTCCCACAGCGCGGTCATGTCGAGCACGCGGGCAAGCTCGGTGTCCTTGGCAAGCGAGGCGGTCGCGAAGGGTTCGGGCACGATGGCGACGGCCGTGCGGTCGGCGTTGAGGCGGGCGAGTGCCTCGGAGGGTTCGGAGACGTATTCGAGCGTGACGCGATCGGAAAGCCCGGCCTTGTCCAGCAGATACTCGACGGTGTAGCCCGGAACCGAGCCCTTGCCGGTGAGGTAGACCGTGCGTCCGGCGAGGCCATCGAGGTTCTGAATGCCACCATCGTAGGAGATGCCGTAGAGCACCCCGAGCGTGTTGATGCCGATGACGCGGATGCCACCGTTGGTCTGCTTGTAGAGCTTGGCGGCGAGATTGGCGGGTACGCAGGCGATGTCGAACTCGCCTGCTGCCACGCGCGGGACGAGCTCATCGGCCGTAGCCGCAACCGTGAATTCGTAAGCCGGCTTCTTGCCGTCGTCGGCCAGGGCGTCTTGCTCCTGCATGAGGTGAGCCATGCCGATGGCCGTCGGACCCTTCATGGCCGCCACTGTGAGGGGAGCTCCGCCTTCGCCATTGGCGCCATTACTTGGCGTGCCTCCCGATGCGCAAGCGCCGAGGCCGACCACGCAGCAACCCAGGGCCAACGTGACCAGCGTCGAGACGATGATTCGCCGTGCCTTCATGATGAACGTCCCTTCCATCGCGAGCGTATTGGCCGTGATTCTAACACGGGCGTCCCGCGGCTTTTGTAAACGACTCGTGACAAATGTGCACACATCTTCCCTGTCATTTCGAGCGAAGCGCACGAAGCGGCGCCCCTGTCATCCCGAGCGCGGTCGAGAAACCCCGCCTAGATCTCTCCGCTCCGGTGCCTGACGGCACCTCCGGTCGAGATGACAATGTATCCTGTCATTTCGAGCGCGGCAAAGCGCCCCTCCTGTCATTTCGAGCGAAGCGAAGCGGAGTCGAGAAATCTCTCCTCTCTCTTCTCACGCGCAGCGCGCGCATTTCCCCGTTCAGACGCATGCGCGCAACCGATAATTGCGCGAAGTTCCAACTAGAATCGCTGGCGCAACCAGCCGCTCTCCCGTAACTTTCCCCGACAGACATGGCTTATCATGCTTGCAGGAGAAAGGATGCGCATGGATGTAGATATCGCGAAACGGCTGGCGGATAGGCGTCGCGCGGCGGGCTTCACGCAGGAGGAGCTTGCCGAGAAACTCGGCGTCTCGCGGCAAGCCGTCTCCAAGTGGGAGTGCTCGGAATCCTCGCCCGACACGGACAACCTCATATCCCTGGCGCGGCTCTATGACGTCTCGCTCGATGACCTGCTATATACGGACGTGGAGCGCGACGGCGTCGACGCCGCTGGCGGACAGGGCGTGGGGGAGGAAGACAGTGCCGAAGAGCCCGATGCGGCAGGCCGTGCGGACACACATGCGGACGAGGAAGCCGATGATGACGATGCGCCAGACGATGAGCCCGCCACCGGCGACGCCGCCGAGTCTCGCGAGGGCGACGGTACGACTCACATAGGCCTCGACGGCATCCACGTCGAGGACGGCAAGGATTACGTTCACATCAACTGGCGCGATGGCGTGAACGTCATCGACGGCAAGAAGGGCGACCACGTGCACGTGGGATGGGATGGCATCCACATCAACGATCGTGAGTTCGACAACCTGGCCGACGCGAACGCGTATATGGGGACCGGCAAGAAAGGGTCATCGTTTCTGCGCACGTGGAACCGATTTCCGTTTCCGCTGGTAGTGCTCATCGCGTATATATTAGTTGGGCTCGTGTACGAGGCATGGGGTTACGGCCTGTTCCTGATTGCCGCCATACCCGTCTACTACGCGCTGGGCGGCCTTTTCGGCGCGAAGCGCATCGCGGGGTTCTTCTGCACGCTCTACGTGGTCGGCGCGATTTGCTGGTTCTGCTACATGGCGTTCGTCTGCAACCAGCCGCATCCCGCGTGGGTGGTGTTCCTGACGATTCCCCTCGTGGGCTGGCTTTGCGGAGCGCTCTCGCATTGGTGGAGGAAGCGCCGCAAATAAGGTAGCGCGCCGGAAAGCACCTCTGGGCAACTGTCTTATTTTGTGGTGCTTGCCCGTTCTCTTTCTGGCAAGAACTCCGTGCTATGGCACCTCATGTGTACCATTGCGCGCCAAATTTAGCGAATACGCCACGTTTTTCGCGTGCTGGCACATTACATGTGCCATAGCATCCAGAACTTGACACCTCGTCATGCGGTTAAATGTCCCAAGGCAACGGCTCGGCATCGGGCTGTCACCTGGCGCGCACATCCTATTCGCCGCCTCGTATAATGAATGAGACAAATGTACCTGTCCAATCTGTCTCACCCACTTCGAGGTCGCCCATGACGTATCGCATCGGCATCGACGCCGGTTCCAAGACGCTCAAGCTCGTCGTGCTCGACGAGGCGGGCGCCGTCGTCTACGACACCTACATGCGCCATCGCGCCAACATCGCGCGCACGCTGGGCGAGGCGATTCACGACCTCAACTGGCGCCATGGTCCCGTCGACGCGTCGATCGCCATGACGGGGTCGGCCGCGATCGAGGTCGCACGTGTCCTCGGCATCCCCTTCGTGCAGGAGGTCGTCGCCACGACGCATGCCGTGCGCGGCCTTGAGCCAGACGCCGATGTCGTCATCGAGCTCGGCGGCGAGGACGCGAAGATCATCTACCTCGACGAGCGCCCCGAACAGCGCATGAACGCGACGTGCGCGGGCGGAACCGGCGGATTCATCGACACCATCGCCTACATGCTCGACATGCGCAGCAGCCAGATGAGCCAACTGGCCTTTGGCGCGAGCCGCAGCTATCCGATCGCCTCGCGCTGCGCTGTCTTCGCGCAGACCGACGTGCGCCCGTTGCTCAACGCCGGCGCGAGCAAGGCCGATATCGCCGCGAGCGTCTTCGACGCCGTCGTGCGCCAGACGCTGTCGGGGCTGGCCTGCGGGCGGCCCATCCGCGGTAACGTCGTCTTCCTGGGCGGTCCGCTCGAGCACATGCCGTACCTCGTCCACGCGTTTCGCCGGACGCTCGGGCTTTCGGCGCATGAGGGCGTCAAGCCGAAGAACGCGCACCTGTTCACCGTCACGGGCGCGGCGCTGCTCTCGGATGACGCGCGTTCGCTGGGGTGTGCTCCCGTCGTCATGAACACGTCAGAGCTCGAGCGACGCATCGCCGACATGGGTGAGCTCAAGAGCGACCTCGCGTTTCTACCGCCGCTGTTCGAGGATGCCAACGAACTCGCGGCGTTTCGCGCGCGGCATGCGCAAGCCGAGTTCGAGCGCCAGGGCATCTACGAGGCGACGGGTCCCTTGTTCCTCGGCATCGACGCGGGCTCGACGACCCTCAAGCTCGTTGCGCTCAACGCCGACGCGCAGATTGTCTACAGCGTCTACGAGCCCATTCGCGGTGACCTTATCGAGACGCTGCGCGAGGCGCTCGACGAGTTGTATCGCAAGATCGAGCCTCCCTCGTACCTGCCACATGCCAAGTCGAGCACGTGGATTGCCCGCGCGTGCGCGACCGGTTACGGCGAGGAGCTGCTGCGCGCCGCATTTGGGGTCGACATGGGCGTGGTCGAGACGGCCGCGCACCTTCGATCGGCGCGGCACCTATGCGATGACCTTGACTTCCTACTCGACATAGGCGGCCAGGACATGAAGGCGCTGTGGGTGCGGCACGGCATGGTGACCGATGCGGCGCTCAACGAGGCGTGCTCGAGCGGATGCGGCGCGTTCATCGAGGGTACGGCTGCCGCGCTCAAGACGACGCCGTGGCAGTTTGCCGACGACGCCCTGCTCGCGCGCCATCCCATCGACTTGGGCACCAAGTGTACGGTCTTCATGAACTCGCGGGTCAAGCACGCGCAGAAAGCCGGTGCGCCGATCGAGGATATCGCCGCCGGCGTCGCGTACTCCGTCGTCAAGAACGCCCTGCACCGCATCATTGGCGACGATCGCATTCCGCAGCCCGGCCAACGCGTGGTCGTCCAGGGTGGAACCTTTCGCTCGGACGCCGTGCTGCGTGCCTTCGAGCTGCTATGCGGTGTCGAGGCCGTGCGTCCCGCGCAGGCGCATCTCATGGGAGCGATTGGCTGCGCGCTCTTCGCGCTCGACGCGGTGGGTGCGGATACGACGGCGAAAAGCGGCCTCATCAGCCTCGACGAGCTTCGGTGTCTCGAGATTCGTCGCGAGAAGGTCGCGTGCACGGGCTGCGCGAACGCATGCGAGCTGTCGATCGTGAGCTTCGATGCCGAGAGGACGCGCTGCTTTGTCAGCGACAACAGGTGCGAACGTGGTCTCGACGAGCCACGGCGCCGATGGGGAGAAGCGAGCGGAGTCGAGGCCGCACCCACTGTCATTTCGAGCGAGGCGAGCGGATCAGCCCCCACTGTCATTTCGAGCGAAGCGAACGAAGTGAGCGGAGTCGAGAAATCTCCGCCCCGAGATCTCTCCATTACGCGGCCTGGCGGCCGCTCCAGTCGAGATGACAACGGCTCCCCCAACGTCATTGCCGACGAGCAGCGCCTAATCGCGTCGTTTGGCGATATCGAGCAGCAGGGGAGTCGCGGTTCGCGGCGCATCGGCCTCATGGACTCGATGGCGCTCTACGCATACCGGCCCTTCTGGCGCACACTGCTCGCCGAGCTCGGCTTCAGCGTCATGCTTCCTCGTCCCGGTTGCGAGGCCGACCGCATGAGCGAGGCGTGGGAGACGGTGCCTTCCGAAAGCGCGTGCTATCCGGCCAAGACGTCACACGTGCGCTATTTCAGCCTGTGCGAGAAGGGCGCCGATGCCGTCTTCATGCCGCGCTTCACGCGCAACTACCATTGCCCGGTCCAGACCGGATATGCCAGCGCGCTCGCCGCCAACGTCGGGACGGCCCGAAGCGCTGCCGGTCTCGCGCCCATCGTGTCGCCACAGCTCGCCAACTATCGGCCCGTGCGTTTCGTGCGCGACGAGGATTCGATGGAGCGGCTGTTCGGTGCCATGAACGAGCTCGCCGGAGATGAGGTGCCCGCCATCACGCGCGACGAGTTCGACCGGGCGTTTTCCGTGGCGGTGCAGTGCCAGGAGGAGGTCAACGCCGAGCTTGCGGCGCGGTCCGAGGATGCTCTGCGCTGGCTTGCCGATGATCCGTCGCGTCACGGCATCGTGCTCGCCGGACGTCCGTATCACATGGACGAGGCACTGCTGCACGGCATCGACCGCGAGCTCGCCCGGCTGGGGTTTGCCGTGCTGGGCGTGGCAGGTCTCGCGGCGTCCGATCCGTCGCGTGCGAAGGCGCACCTCGATGGCGCGTATCCATGGATGCCGGCCAAGCGGCTCGTCGGGATCGCGCGTTTCGTCGCCGGTCATCCGCAGCTCGATGCCGTGTTCCTGCAGTCGTTTGGCTGCGGGTTCGAGGCGGTGTCGGTCGAGGAGGCAGCCGATGTGCTCGACGCGGCGGGCAAGCCGTGCACGACGCTCAAGGTCGACGACATCAGCGACCTCGCGCACATCCGCATCCGCCTGCGCACGCTTGCCGCGGCCATCGCCATGCGCGGAAATGTCGAGAGAAGCGAAGCGGCTTCCTTTGTCATTTCGAGCGAAACGGCCGGGGCCGCCCCCGCTGTCATTTCGAGCGAAGCTGCCGAAGCGGCTCCCCCTGTCATTTCGAGCGGAGCTGCCGAAGGCAGCGAAGTCGAGAAATCTCGGTCTTTGCGTTCCAACGAGACCGGCTCATCTGCTTCGTTTCTCGATAGCATCACCAAACGCCCTCTCGATGCTGACGACCTCGAGTGCGCGCGGCGTAGCTGCGTGAAGGACGTGTGCTTCACCGCCAACGCGATGGCGGCGCGCGTCATCCGCATGCTGCGTGACGACCCAGGCATCACGCGCGTCGAGCTTCCGCAGGTCTGCGAGACCTGCCTGACCGATGCCGTGCCCCGTATCGTCGAGCGCGCCTGCGGCGCCACGCCCGAGTACGTCTGGGTGCCATGGGGCCCTGTCATTTCGAGCGAAGCTGCCGAGGCCGCTCCCTCTGTCATTTCGAGCGAAGCTGCCGAAGGCAGCGCAGTCGAGAAATCCCAACCGAACCCTCGTCCCCGCATCGGCATCGTCGGCAACCCGCTCATCGTGTTCGAGCCCTTCATGAACGACCACATCGTCGAGATGCTCGAGTCGCTCGGATGCGAGCCCGTCATGCCCGATCCCGCGCTTCTCGCGGGTGACGACGTGCGTTACCTCGATCAACTCGCCCTCTTCGCCGAACAGGGCATCCACGACGTCATCTACCTGCTGAGCTTCGGTTGCCTCAAGGGACACGTGAGTGCCCGCGGGGCCCTGCGTGAGCTGCACGAGCGCTTCGCCGACATGCGCATCACGGTTATCGACTACGATCCCGAGTCCTCGGCGCTCAACCGCGAGAACCGCATTCGCCTCGCCGTCGATGCCGCCCGATAAAAACCGGGGCAAATGATCTGTCCACTTGTCCCACATAAACCAGTACCGGCTCTCCATCGAAATGGAGAGCCGGTACCGTGCCGTTGCCCTGCTTTGCGGCTTAAGCGGGGCGTGAGTAGGGGGAGGAAAGTAAAACTATATCGTCTCCCACTCGGAGCCGTTCGTTTACCTGCCGCTGTGGTCGAACGACTTCTTGGGGGCGATGTTGGTGTCTGCCGAGCCGATCACCTTCGCGTTGTCGAGGTTCTTGATCTCTGCCTCCATGTCCTTGAGGAACTTGTCGGCCATGGTCATCGAAAGATCGGCACGGGCCACGATGCGCTGGCAGGTGACATCCTGCATGTTCTCGGGCAGCGGGTAGGCCGGAATCTGCCAACCGTGCATACGCAGACGGTCGTCCAGGTCGTACAGCGTCCACTTCTTGCCGGCCTTGGGATCCAAGCTCCAGCACAGAATGGGAATCTCGGAGGCCTCCTCGTACATGACGAAGATGCCGAGCTTCTTGATGCCCTCGACCAGATGACGTGCCACGTCCAGGGTGCGCTTCTGGATCTCCTTGTAGCCCTCGAAGCCGTTGCGCATGAAGACGTAGTACTGGCCGATGATCTGCGATGCCGAGCGGCTGAAGTTGATGGCCATGGTGGCCTCCTCGCCGCCGAGGTAGCTGACCCAGAAGATCAGGTCCTCGGGCAGGGCCTCCTTCGAACGCCACATGACCCAGCCGATGCCCGGGTAGACCAGGCCGTACTTATGGCCGGAGGTCGAGATGGACCAGACGTTGGGAAGGCGGAAGTCCCACTCGAGCTCGGGCTCGATGAACGGGGCGACCATGGCGCCGGACGCGCCGTCGACGTGGATGCGGACGGGTACCTTTGCCGTCTTGTTGTACTCGGTCAGAGCGGCGTCGATGCCCTTGACGTCATCGTAGCAGCCGGTGTAGGTGATGCCGAGCAGGGCGACGACGCAGATGGTGTGGTCATCGACGAAGGGCATGCACGACTCCGGGGTCATGTACAGGTGCTCGGCGTCCATGGGGACCAGACGCATCTCGATGTCCCAGTAGCGGCAGAACTTCTCCCAGCAGATCTGGTAGCCGGAGGTGATGACCAGGTTGGGGCGATGATCGCTGTAGATGTCGATGCCAGCCTTCTTGGCCAGGGCCTTCCAGCGGAACAGGGCGGCCAGGCCACCCAGCATGCAGGCCTCCGACGAGCCGACGGTCGAGGTGCCCATGGGCTGCTCGTCCTGATCGGCATGCCACAGGTTCTGGATGATCTTCACGCATCGGTTCTCGAGGTCGGCCGTCATCGGGTATTCATCCTTGTCGATGGCGTTCTTCTCGAGCGTATCCTTCATCAGCTCCGCAGCCTCGGGCTCCATGTAAGTCTGGACGAAGGTGCAGAGGTTCTGGTGGGCGTTGCCCTCGGTGCCGATGTACTCGCGAATCATCTCGCTCGCGATACGCGGCTCGATGGGCATCTTGTTGAGCTTGGTCTCGGGCATCTCGACGTCCGAGGCATAGCTGCCGAAGATCGGGGACGTGTATGAGGTCTGGGCGTCCATCTCTGCCAGTTCCTCGGTCGAAACGAGGTCGATGTCTTTAACAGTCATGATAATCTCCTCCTAATCACTATCCGAATCGCTTCGGATTTGGTACCTACGTTGAACGAACTTACGTGCCTTCACGTGCTTGGTATGGTTTGTCGACACATCACTCCTTCTGGGGCGTGTCCGCGGGGGTAGCGTCTTGCGTGCCGGCAGCGGGCGAGGGGACGGAGTGCTTGCCGACGGGAGTCGGCGCGTCTGCGGCCGTTGCCATCGCCGCACGCTCCTTCTTGCCCGGGATCGTGGGAGGCTTGTGGTCAACGCCGCCATTCCAGTGATGGCGTAGGCCGTAGATGACGAACGGGATCGCCACCGAGATGACCCAGCAGACCAGCAAGGTGATGACGTACACGGTGCCGGACGACGCATTGAGCTGGCTCGGCGGGAAGAACGACACGATCAGCGCGAAGACCGTGAGTATGAGGCCGAGGCCGGCGACGATGCACTTGCCCGCGGTGCCGCCGAAGATCTGGAACACGCGAGCGTGGTCCTTGCCCTTGAACACCAGCTTGAAGTAGGCGAGGAAGAACAGGACGTAGCCCACGAGGTAGATGACGACGGTCAGGCCGACTGCCGTGAGGTACGAGATCGACGAGCCCGAGCCACCCGCCAGCGCCATGGACCCGCAGAGCACCGCGTCCCAGATGGTGACGATGACGCCCTGGACCACGACGGTCTTGACGGAGACGCCGTGCTTGTTGGTCTTGGCGAAGCTACGCGGGATGATGCCCTCGTTCGCGGTCTCGAGCAACGCGCGCGACGGGCCGACGATCCAGGAAGAGATCTCGGCCAGGACGCCCGCGGCCAGCAGGAACGCGATCACGTACACGAGCCATCCGCAGTGGAAGTGCGCGTCGAATATGTTGGCGAACGCCACGACGACACCGGTGGAGAGGTTGGCGTCGAGCTGTGCCTCGGTCATGGTCATGGCAACCGCGAGACCACCCAGCGTGTCGAGCACGATGGTGAGGATGCAGAGCACGATCATGACCATCGGGTAGATCTTGCCGGGGTTCTTCAGCTCGTTCACGTGCGAGGCGGAAGCCTCGACGCCCGCGAAGGCGAGGATGAACGATGCGAAGATGACCAGCGTGCTCACCTTCGTGAAGTCGGGGACGATGCCGCCCGCGTCAAAGTGCAGCTGCGAGACGCCGCCCGTGGCCAGGTACGCGATCAGGCCGATCAGAAGGACGACGGCGGGAATCAGCACGCCGCCGAAGAAGCCGATCTTGGCTATGCGGGCGGTGAGCTTGGTGCCGCCGAGCTGCGTGAGCGTGAGCACCCATACGATAATCGCCACGCCGATGAACATGACGAGCGGATTATTGTAGAGCGCGTCCCATCCCACGATGTACGAAATCGCGGCCAGGACGAAGAACGCCATGGTCACGAAGCCGACCGTGATCTGGAACCATTGGTAGAACAGGGCCGCGAAACCCCAGCGCTTGCCGAGGGTGTTGCCGACCCAGGCATAGATGCCACCGTCTTCCCATCCTTTGACGGTCGCCATTTCGGCGGCGACCAATGCGACTGGGAGGAACCAGAAGATACCACCCAGTATGAGGAAGAAGATCAGATGCAGACCAGATGATGCGAAGTTGGGGTACGCATACACGGTCATGACCATCGATGCCGTCATGGCGAAGAAGCCACCGAATCCGAGCATCTTTGCCGCTTGCTTGCCGGATGCCGCCGGTGCCGTCTTTTCTTCACTCATTTTCCTCACCCCTTTCCTGATAGATCTCTCATCCGTTTTCGGGTTTGAAAACAACCATCGAATGAAGCTCTGTCAGCGTGAGATGGAGGAGTCGAGCAGTCTTCCATTTCCTGACAATTTGTCATTCATGGTTAGAATCTTGCCGCACACCGATTGTATCACTAAAAATTTAGAAAATAAGTTGACAGATAGAAATAATTACTGTCTTGAAGAATTAATTCTGTGGAAAACTCGATATCCGCAGTTCAAACGCTTGATTCTGCGAAAAAGAGCGGCCGTTTTCGCGAGAATTCGGCCCTTTTTATTTCAAATTGTGAATAAAATTATTCTCTCTGCAGGTCAAAATTGCAGAATTTGTGGATAACTCCCATTGACACGGACAGGGAGGGGTTGGGGTGCTCAGATGAGCCTGCATAGACCCATACGCTGGGCGAAATGTGCCCAATTGCTCCCGCGTAGACCCGTTTGCCGTGCCTTGTCGCCCGAACGAGACTGCATAGACCCGCAGAATGGGTCTATGCAGTCGTCTTTCGGCGGATTCTACCCGTTTCTTTCTGCTTAGACCCATTCGTGGGTCTGCATGGGCAAAACCCGTCACTTGCGCGTGTCGGGGCAGGCTCTACAGTACGTTATGCCTGCGGACGGGTGCTCGGGCGGTCGAAGAAGGGGCTCTTCGAGCCGATGGAGATGGGGATCGCGTAGACCTGGCCGACGCCTTCGCCCAGCAACCCCAGGCGTTCGGCGGCAAGGCCGGCCGAGAAGAGCACGCGGCTGTCGACGCGCATGTCGGCGGCGCGCGATACCGCCGACCCGATGGCGATGCCCACGTCGATGCAGTTGATCGCGCAGGGGTTTGCCTGCGGCTTTTCCGCGCAGGTGGTGTAGCCGCAGTGTCCGCAATCGAGGCCCATGAGCTGCGAGCGCGTACCGATGAGCACGACGGCCTGGGCCTGGCGGACGTTGTCCGCGTCGCGCAGGAAGAGCTTGTGGCCGCGCTCGGCGGCGATGGCCTCCATCTCGCAGGCGAGCTCCTCGGCATGCTCGGCGGTGATGACGGCGCATTCGACGATGTCGACGCCCTTGCCCTTGGGGGCCGTGCGTGCCGCGACCAGCATCTTTCTGGCGATATCGAGGGCCTGCTCGTCGCGCAGGTCGCGTTCGGACTCAAACATGGGGGTTCCCTTCGTGCGAGGGTGGCTTGCGTTGCGAGTATCGTAGCACGGAGAACGCGAGGATGGGGGAGTCGCCAAGGATCGCGGGTCGCTGACCGCAAAGTGACAAGAAGCTTGGTCAGTGACCGCGAAGTTTGGCGTAATGGGACGAAATCGTTATTTTGGCGGTCACGCGCCCGGCATCTTTGGCACGGCAGGCTCGAAAAGGGTCACGCGTCCGGCATCTTTGGCGGTATCTTCGATGCACGCCCTATCGCAGCACATAAAACGGACGGTGGACGCGCATGCGCCCTCCCATGCTCGGCCGCGACATTTCACGTGTGCGAAACACGGTGACGGCGGGGGAGGGTGTAGAATCGTCGCCGAACATGCATCCGTTTTCGAGGAGGTCTTCGTGCCCACGTCTGCAAGCCCCGTCCAACCGGTCATCGTCGTCGATTTCGGCGCCCAATACGGGCAGCTCATTGCGCGGCGCGTGCGCGACCTGGACGTGTACTCCGAGATCGTGCCCTGCGACATCACGGCCGACGAGGTGCGCGCGCTGGCGCCGGCGGCGATCATCTTGTCGGGCGGCCCGGCAAGCGTGTATGCCGAGGACGCGCCTACAATCGACTCGGAAATCCTCGAGCTCGGCATCCCCGTGCTCGGCTTTTGCTACGGGCAGCAGGCAATGGCCGTCGCGCTCGGCGGCACGGTGGGGCACACCGAGAAGGGCGAGTACGGCTCGGCGCTCATCACGCGCGAGGGAGCCGATTCGAAGCTGCTCGCGGGCACGCCGCACGAGCAGATCGTGTGGATGAGCCACCGCGACGCCGTGACCGAGGTACCTGCGGGCTTCACCGTGACCTCGCGCACCGACGTGTGTCCGGTGGCGTCGATGGAGGACGCCGAGCGGGGACTTTTCGCGACGCAGTTCCATCCCGAGGTGCATCACACGCCGCACGGCAACGAGATGCTCGCGAACTTCCTCTTCGACATTTGCGGCCTCGAGAAAAATTGGACGATGGATTCAATTATCGATGACAGCATCGAGGCGATCCGCACGCAGGTGGGCGATGACCGCGTGATCCTGGGACTTTCGGGTGGCGTGGACTCGAGCGTCGTGGCGGCACTCGTGTCGCGCGCGATTGGCAACCAGGTGACTTGCGTGTTCGTGAACCACGGGCTGCTGCGCAAGGACGAGCCCGAGCAGGTGGAGGAGGTCTTCACCAAGCAGTTCGACGTCGACTTCGTGCACGTGCATGCCGAGGACCGTTACGCGCAGCTGCTGGCCGGCGTGACCGACCCGGAGCAGAAGCGTCGCATCATCGGCGAGCAGTTCTGGAAGGAGTTCTTCGCCGTGGCCGAGGAACTGGCCGGGGACGGCCGTCCGGTGCGCTTTTTGGCGCAGGGCACGATCTATCCCGACATCATCGAGAGCGGCGCGCGCAAGACCGGCGGCAAGGCCTCGACCATCAAGAGCCACCACAACCTGATCCCGTTTCCGGACGGGGTGAGCTTCGAGCTGATCGAGCCGCTCGACCACTTCTTCAAGGACGAGGTGCGCGCGCTGGGCACGGCGCTTGGGTTGCCCGACCACATCGTACAGCGCCAGCCGTTCCCGGGGCCGGGCTTGGCGATTCGCATCATCGGCGACGTGACGCCCGAGAAGCTCGCAATGCTTAAGGAGGCCGACGCAATCGTGCGCGAGGAGCTCGACGCCTACAACGCGATGATCGCCGAGGAGAGCGGCGAGGCAAACGGCGAGGTCGAGCGCGGATGCGCCGGCGGCCCCGTGATCGAGCGGGCCGTGTGGCAGTACTTCGCGGTACTGCCCGACATCAGAAGCGTCGGCGTGATGGGCGACGAGCGCACCTACGCGCGCCCGATCATCCTGCGCGCCGTGGAGTCAAGCGACGCGATGACGGCGGACTGGGCAAAGCTGCCCTACGACGTGCTCGGGCGGATCAGCAGCCGCATCGTGGCCGAGGTGTCGGGGATTAACCGCGTGGTGTACGACATCACGAGTAAGCCGCCCAGTACCGTGGAGTGGGAATAAGCATTGAGACGATATATGCGAGAGGATGATATTTATGGCGATAAGCTTACCCTATGTTCAAGCGCACAGTAATATTAGTAAAGTTCTAGAAAAGATAAAGAACGCTTCGTTGCCGCCGCGTTTTACGCAAGATTATCTGGCTACAAAGCTTGGCATAAAAAGCAGTGCCGCAAAACCTGTGATTCCCTTTTTGAAAAGAATTGGATTTCTAGGTTCTGATGGAGTGCCAACTGATCTTTATAAGGCTTTTCGTAATTCAGTAGAAAGCGGCCGAGCGGCTGCAGAAGGTTTGCGAATTGGTTATAGAGAGATATTCGAGATTAATGAATACGCCAATGATTTGAGCGATGCTGAATTAAAAGGCATTGTTGTCCAGATCACTGGTTTGGAGCCTGATGCAAGAAACACGCAGGCCATTGTCGGATCTTTCAAAGCGTTAAAGGAATTTGCGGATTTTAATGCTGACCCTCCAGCAGAGAAGATTGTGCAAGTTGAAAGCATTGCGCAGCTGGAGTCGGAGTTGGCTCCCACAAACAGTAGACGATCTTCGGATACTCTGAGTCTTTCTTATACGATAAATCTCAATTTTCCAGCTACTTCTGATATCGCTGTTTTTGATGCGATTTTCAAGAGCCTGAAAGACCACCTTCTGAAGTGAGAAATAAATGAACGAATCAGATATTAAGCTATTTCATATAAGCAATCAGCTTGTAGAAAACGATTTGGATAGAATTGAGCGCAAGTTCGGGATTTCTCTTGGAAGAACGCATGTTAAAACGATAGAAACGGATTCAGATTATTATCCTCAGATTGATTCAAGCATTAGGGCTGAGGCCAGTCAGATGTCGGAAGCGTACGAGATATTCTATTCTCTGGAAAAGACGATCCGTAATTTTATTGAAGATTCTTTTGATGCGGCTGGTGTCCATGATTGGTGGGACGAGAAATATGTACCAGAGAAAATAAAACAGGATACAGAGGATCGCATTCAGAGAGAGATTGATTCTGGAGTTACCCCTAGGTCGGAAGATCCTATTGACTACACTAACTTTGGTGAATTGGGCGAGATCATAAAGCATAATTGGGATGTTTTCGGTGGTACATTACAGAGCCAAAAGGCAGTAACGAAAGTCTTATCCGGATTAAACACTCTTCGAGCTCCAATTGCACATTGCAGTATGCTGGCTGAAGACGAGATGATTAGATTGAGATTAAGCGTGCGTGACTGGTTTAGATTAATGGGCTAATGAAGAGCGCGATGTGCTGTCAATTAACGTTAACTATACGGAAGTAGTTGCTACATCCAGTTTGAGTCCAAAAGTCTTCACAACTTTCTGCACCGTGTCAAACGACGGGTTTCCCGTAGGGGCGAGAGTGCCTTGTAGAGTCCACCGCGGGTACTAGCCAAGCATGATCGGGAATGTGCCGAATACCATTTTTAGGACACCTTCCGGTGTGTTCATAGGAGACAATAGGGGTGCGTTAGACAGTCCTGTTTCCCAACGACAAGGGGAACCCACCGTAACCGCCCGATTAGAAGGTTGGAATAACGCGATGACGCAAATGCAGAAGTGCGACAACTGCGGCAACGAGTTTGCTTATCTCAAGGGAGATCTCGATACTCTTGCTTGCTCGGAATGCGGAGCAAAGCATCGTCTGGAATACTATCTTGAGCAAGAGCATGGAACCGGGGAAGTGCTGAGCTGGGTAATGGGTTCTTACAGCTCCACCATGCTAAGTACGGCTTTGAGGTATTGCGATTCCATCTTCGATTACGAGGCCGATGATTTTTTCGGAGCTGTCGATCCGGACTCATTGGACGAGAATGATTTCCATGAACGCTGCAAAAAAGACATCGCCAATTTTCTGTGCTGCCTAGCTGCTGAAGACGGTGCTGTTTCAGAAAACGAAGCCACCTATATCAGTGCCGTTTTGCATTCGAGCTACACATCAGATGAGATACTCGATATCGCGGATACGTTTGAGTATGGGGACGACCCGTTAATTGGATTTCCAGAAAGTATCGAACTTGTTTCTAAGATCGAAAATGCGGTAGAAAAGCGGCTCGAGGGAAATGACTTTGAGCGCACGAGAAGGCTTCTTCGCACCTATGCCCAACTGGGGTCAGAGCTCATAGTCACGGACATGAAAAAGGATGAAAGCGAAGTCGAAGCCCTTACGAATTACATGGACTTTCTTGACATGGAGCTTGAGGAGAGGCGAGGGGAGTGGCTCTATCTCGGCGAGTATTCCAATCTCGAGTTCGATATGCCAATAAAGGCTTATGTAAATGGAGAAAGATGCGAGTTGTGGAATCTTGGCTCACAAACCGAGGACCTTTCTCACGGTGAGAAGCTCGCTCGCAACAATGCACATACGAGCGAGTCGGACTCTCTCAATTCTAAAGATGCAGAGAACGACGGTAGCGATGACGCTATGAAGCAGTTGATGGGACTCGTCGGGCTTGAGAGCGTCAAGCGCGAAATTACCACGTTGGGCAATCTGGTTCGTGTGAGAAACGTCCGGGAACAACAAGGGCTCAAGCAGCCGGATCTCTCGCTTCATATGGTTTTCACGGGAAATCCCGGCACTGGGAAAACGACAGTGGCGCGTTTGCTTGCGCAGGTATATGCAAACCTTGGGGTCCTATCAAAGGGTCACCTCATAGAAGTAGACCGCTCTGGTCTGGTGGCGGGCTATACCGGGCAGACGGCACTGAAGACCAAGCAGGTCGTGGACCAGGCCGTGGGAGGCATCTTGTTCATCGACGAGGCGTATGCTCTCACTGTTAACAGGAATGAGACCGATTTTGGATATGAGGCCGTTGACACACTGCTGAAGGGGATGGAGGACCACCGCGACGACCTTGTCGTTATCGTGGCGGGGTATACCGAGCTCATGCAGTCGTTCCTTTCTTCCAATCCTGGGCTTAGGTCTAGATTCAACAAGTTTTTGGACTTCCCGGATTATTCGCCCAGCGAGTTGTTTGACATATTCATGGGGGTGTGCGAATCGTCAGACATGGCGTTGGCGGGTGAGGAAGAGCGTGCGTTTCTGAGAGATTACTTTCAAGAGCTATCGGAGACACACGATCAGAGCTTCGCCAATGCGAGAAGCGCGCGTAATTACTTCGAGAGAGCCCTATCATTTCAGGCCAACAGATTGATTGAAAATGGCACTTTAGAATTAGATTCTTTGAAGGAATTCAAGCTGGATGATCTGGTTCTTGCAAGTGAAGAATAGCCCTCCATGGCTGTTACGAATCGCCTTGGTTGGCCGTCACAACCCGTTCGACTGCATCACGTTCGCCTGGGCGAAGACGGACGGGCTGGCTCTTTTCGTGCACGGCGCGTGTTTGTAATGATCTTCCCGGCAAATCTAGTTATCTGCAAATGTAACGATAAAATGTTACAATTGCAGCATGAAGGCTTTAGAAGCATTAAACATACTCGGCGATCTCTGCGCTTCCCAAAAAGGGATGTTCACCACCGCGCAGGCCCAGTCGATGGGCATTGACAGGATGGCGGTTTCTCGACTTGCGCGCAACGGCCAGCTGGAACAGGTAACACGCGGCGTCTACCGCGTAACTGCAGCGCCGGTATTTCGCGGCGAGGACGTCTACGCATCTTGGCTCGCGCTCGCTCCCAGCATTCCCGCCTTCGACAGGCCGCTCGACGGCTCGGGCTTTACGGCATCGCTCAATACGGCGGCCTGGATTCAGGAGCTTGGGGAACTTCAAGCATATCCTTTGGTCTTCTCGTTTCCCGTGCGGCGCCAATCTCGCACGGGCATTCGGTTCTTGCGACGGGATCTTCCCAAATCGGACATTATCGTTACTTCGGGTATTCCAGTGACGACGCCTAGGCGTACGGTGCTGGATCTCATCGATTACGGAGAGGACCTGAGTCTCGCGGCGTCGGTACTCAAGGATGCGGAGGCGCGCGGGGTTCCAGAGGGCATTGCTCGAGAGGTGAACGAGAGGGCCGTACGCTGTGGTTTTGCAAAGGGGTTCGACCTCTACGGCTACCTGAAAGGACGCTAGGGGATGGACAAGACATACGCGACTCCGGCGGCTTTCGATCGGGCGCTCAAGAAAGCCGCGAAGACAGCCGGCAATAATCTCGGCGAAGCGTACCGTCAGGCACTTCGCGATAGGTTTTTGTGCAGGGTCTTCCATGACGGCAATGAGGGTTTTGTGCTCAAGGGAGCTGGCGGCATGCTTGCGAGAGTTCCAAACGCAAGGGCGACGAGGGACTTGGATTTCGCCGTTGCGGGACATGCCGGCATAGACCAAGTGCTGGCCGAGATGGAGCGCATCGCGTCGATTGACTTGAACGACTGGTGCTCGTTTCGCCTCACCAAAAGCGAGGAGTCAATGGATGAGAACGGGTACTCGCGTTTGCTGAAACTCCGATTTGCTTCCTTTGTAGGCATGGAGGAAAAGGATCCCATTCTGATTGACCTGTCGCTCGATTGCGTAATGACGCGTCCGCCAGAACGGATAACCCCTGCCAATCGCATTGATGTGGAGGGTCTCGAGACCTGTGACTATTTAATCTATCCGCTTGCCGACCAGCTGGCCGATAAGTTCTGCGCCATTATGGAAGTTCAGCCTGGTGGTCACCCGTCATCGAGGATGAAAGACCTCGTCGATGTCGTGACGTATGCGACGAGCGAATGTTTTGAGCTCAGTCAACTCAGGCATGCCATTACGAGCGAATGTGTCAAACGTGGTATGACAATGCCCAAACGCTTTGACGCGCCAGAAAGCTGGCGGGAGAGGTTCGCTGGATTTGCAACGAAGAATCGAGTGGTCGAAGAGTTCGCTTCCTTCGACGAGGCATCGAACCTTGCCTCCAAGCTTTTCGACGCCGCGCTTTCGGATGAAAGCGAGGATGACCTGGTGTGGAATCCTGGTGATCTTTGCTGGAGCGTTCGCCCCGTTTGACGAGTTTCAAGGGAATTGGACGGCCGTTCTTGCGGTCATCGTCGCCGGCGCCGTAGGCTTCGGTGTCTACGTGGGCGACTACTATCACGCGGATGACGCGGCCCAGGCCGCCATGGAATCGACCGACGCCGTGGCCGTGTATTTTCGTCAACAAGAAAATGAACAAAACGCTACGTTCATTTTGAACAAAACGCTAACATGCCCAAGCTTCTCTAACTTTCGTTTTTACCAAGCATGAGCGCTGTGTCCATTCTATGGCTCGGGCCGCTGAACTCTATAAGTCTTCCATGATGGACGATCCTGTCTATAACGGCCGATGCTAACTTGTCATCTCCCAATACCGTTCCCCACTTCGAGAACTCGATGTTGGTGGTAATTATCAAGCTCCTCCTCTCATAACAATCGGATATCACCTGGAATAACAAGCGCGCTCCTTCGATATCTATCGGTACGTATCCGAACTCGTCCAAGATGATCAGATCCGCTTTGAAAAGATCTTTCAAGAATAGATCGAGCCTTTGCTCTCTTTTGGCTCTGACCAGTGCGATAACGAGTTCAGCTGTCGTGAAGAACCGGCAAGCAAGACCCCTATTCACACAAGCGATACCGATCGCGATTGCCAGATGGGTCTTGCCACGACCAGTCTGGCCATAGAACACAAAATCTTCTGCTGCATAGATATAGTCAAGCGACATGATGTCTTCTTTGCCATAACCTTCAGGAAGCCCTAATTGAGCGAAGTCATAGTCGGTAAAGCTCTTTATTTGAGGAAATCCCGCTTTTCTAAAAAGACGATCTCGCTTGTTCTTTTCCCTGACACCTTGTTCGAAGCTGATGAGTTCGATCACGCATTCGGCTTGAGCCGCGCTCGCATTCTCTAGGAAATGCTCTACGCTGTCCTTAGAGAAGAACATCTTTCTTGCAAGACCCCTGAACTGCTCTATCGTCTCTTTCGACCTGATCGTCATAGCAGATCCTCTCGCTTGAAGCTCATTGCTGCGTCATAGATATTCAAATCTATCGGTTCGTCATAGGCGATCTTTGCTGTGCTAAGCCCTTTCGCGGCTACGCTCACGCTGGCATCATCTAACCTTCCGCACCGCTCTAAGGTGATCTTTGCGGCTTCAACCATCATGTTCCACCCAGATTGTGCAACCACGGCTTGCATGATCTTTAAGTCCTCACGAAGATCGGCCTTATTAAGTGAGTCCATATATGCGCGAAGGTCGTCAGGAAGGGCAAAGCGCACCTTGGAATTGATTCAACCGCCAGGCTTTCGTATAAGAAGCGGTAGCTGGCTCGCGGGATCGCTTGTATCTGTTGGTGCATCTCCGTATTGCCTTGTGTGTCGAACGATGAACATGCCATCTTCGCTATAAAGCTCGATATGGTTTGCGCTAAGAGCACATATGAGCACTTGTTTAGCAAACTCAGGAGAAGAGGAATACTTGTGGTTCCCACAAAGCGTGACCTTTCCTTGAAGGTCTGCTTTTCTTCGTTCATACCTGACAACGCTGAAAGAGACCTCAGGAAGACCTGAAAGAGCAAACCTGTCTTCTATGAACAGCTGATCTTCAGGCTCTCCTTTGGCATAGTGCATCTTCGAGAGCCCCATGCATTTACGCAAAAGGCGTTCGTTATAGACATCGATATTGTCGATACGAGGAGGAGGGGTGAAGATGTTTCTTCTGATAAACCCCACCTTACCTTCAACGTTTCCTTTCTCGTGACCCGAATCGGGGTTGCAGAAGGTATAGGCGAAGTTGTAGTGGGCGCAGAAGGCAGAGAAGAGCTTCGTGAGCTTAACCGCATCCATCGTCCTTCTGCCGACGCCCGTCGCGTTGTCGAAGACGATGCGCGAGGGAACTCCTCCTATGAATTCGAAGATGTTCTTGAGCCCCTGGCATACGCATTCGGCATTCTCCGAGGAGAAGAGCTGGGCAAATCCCATGTTTGAATAGGGAAACGAAAGCACAAAATAACTCAAGCGTCGCTTCTGCCCTAATACGAAGATATCTACCTCCCCGAAGTCAGCTTGAGCTTCACCTGGTGGCCACTCTAGGTCCAAGAATTGCTCGTTTTGCTCGCCTCTCTCGACCTTAAGCCTTCTCACATAGTTGCGCACCGTCGATTCTGAGCAAGATATGCCGCACTCTTCTTTAAGGCGCATCCAAATCCTGTGAGCTGTATGTTTTTGCTTATGCCAATTCCTCTTGTCCTCATCCAGCCAGCTTTCTATGATTGCTCTGTAGCGATCGAGCATGCATACCTTGTCAGTCTTCTTCGGGATAGGCTCTGAAAAATCGCTTTCCTTAAGGTATTTATAGACGGTGTTTCTGCAAACACCTGTCTTTTCGGCAATATCGGTGATTGATTCGCCTTGTTTTTTGAGCTGGCGTATAGAATACGCTTGGGACATGCTTATCATTCCTTTCCGGCCTCCTTGGTCGCATTAACTTATCCAAGACCAATTTAGCCAATCGTTTGGTGGGCATGTCCTTTAGCGTTTTGTTCAAATGTTACATAGCGAATTGTTCATTTTTACGATAGCGAAAATACCTCGAATATGAGCTCGTAGATATTGGCGTCGTGCGAGAGCTTCATTCCAGGAGCCACTTCCTCGCCATCGTATCTAATCAATGAGATACACCTCCATATGCACGTTCCACCAGGTGCCGCGCAGCTCGCGCGATACGAGTTCACCGCTAAGCGTCTTGCCGCCATCCATGAGCCGCGCCAGCACCTCGTTCTTGTCTGCCGGCATGTAGCCGATCTTCTTGCCGTCATGCTCGACGCGGATGGCCCAGCCGTCTGTCTGGTTGTCGGGTTCGCGCACGAGGCTCAGCCGCGCTTCATCGGGCATCTGGCCCATGGTCGCATCGATGTCCGGCGCATGGCTCGTGCCCGCGACTCGTATGGATTCGAATAGGACGATCTTCGACTCGAAGGGCATGGGTACGGACAGCGTGCTTGCGCCCACGAGCCCCAGCTGCTGGGCTTGCGTGATCGTGGCCAGCGTGCCCGTGTCGGGCTGGGTTGTTGTCGAGCACGCCATCATCGCGTGTTGCCTTCCATCAAGCTCGCGATCTTGCTCTCGTATGTCCTCACGACTTCCTTCTGGCGTTCGATCTCCATCTTGAGCTCGTGCGTGCGATGCGTGAGCTCGACTGGGTCACTGAGCAACTCGGCGAGGATATAGGGATGGCTGTGCTTCAAGACGTCCAGCTGCTCACGTGCGACGTTGAGCTGAGCTTCTGCCATGGCAAGTTCGATTGTGGCATCGTCTTCCGATAGGTTCACCGTATCGGCATGCTCCTCATAGTCCTCGGTCGCCGTGTCCACGACGCGCAGCGTGTCGACATCGCCGTTCTCGTATGCCGATTGGGCGATGAGGAAGAATCGCCGGGCATCCTCGGGAAGATCGGGATGGGTGTCTGGATGCAGACGCCTGATCAGCTTCCTGTGAAGCTCCTTGAGCTCGCGCCCCTCGGACGGCGAAAGCGGACGCGAGCCCGCGAGTGCTTCCAAAAGCTGCAGCTGATCGTCCAGTCGCTCTGCAAGCTGCACTTCCCATTCCGCGAACTCATCGTCAAGCGTGCTGTCAATTTCGTCTAACGCGATGGGTTCGTGCTTGTTGGCGGCTGCCTGCGCGAGCGCGAACCTGCGCTTGCAACGGCGCGCCTTGAGCTGCCATTTGAACAGGTCATCCTCCAGATAGCCGATTGTCTTTGCATACTGGGCAAGTAGCTGCGGATTGACTTGCAGCTTGATATCGTCGATCTCCAGCAGCGTGTCGATGACCCGCTGCCGCACTTCCACAAGCTTCTCGCTGATGCTTGCTTCGCTTGTATTCATCGCGCCATCCTCCTTCTGCCGCGACGCATCCTTGTTGGACGCTAGCCCCTTCCAGGGGATATTATCTCGTGAGTAATGTGAGCAGGGTGTCCCATAGAGGGGTCAGTTAATAGGGGCGACCATAATAAGATTTCATGCAAGGAACAAACTTGCGCTTTTCGAGGAGGGCCAAATGGCATTCGAAGACCTCACAAATCTCGATCTCGAAATCACACGAGAGCCGGGGAAGAAGAAGGACCGGAATCATGCCTACGTAAACAAAGTGCATGGCCTTACGGAGGCTCTTCAAGCTAGCGGCCATTACAAAGAGGACTACGAGGCGGTTCTTCTCGATCTGGGTATCAAGGCAGCAAAGATCGAGCCCGAAGCATACGGACTGCTTGAAATTGATCACATGAATGCTGAGCAAGCGCTTGCATTGCTCACGGCGATAGTAAAGAAGGACGAGCGCGTCGAGGGCTTTGCCGCCATGTGCCTCGAGAGCGGCTTTATCGAAGAACTGCTCTCGAGGCTTGAAGCTATCGACTATGAGAATCGCGAGATTCCCTCGTGGATCGAGGATGCTGTTGACGACATCATACCCAAGTTAATGGATCTTCCCAAAGGTGCAGAGACCACGGTAAATCGCCTCATGCAGCCTTACTTGCATTACATCGATGCAAGCGGCGAGTATAAAGAGCGCACATACAATTTTTCCGAAGGCGAAGCTGATGCTGTCGACGTGCTTCATCAGAGGGCAAAAGAGTATGGGATGTACTTGGATTCATCTGCATATGATTACATGACACTCAGCACTCCCGGCAACATTCACTTTCAGGTGAGGAGGATAGAAAAGGGAAGTGGTGGCCCTAAAACCATTTTCCAATTCGGGCTGGGGGGAATACTCGGCGGATGGTGTTCAATCAGGATTGATGAGTTTGTCGACGAACATGTTTGCATAATGTACAACAAAGAACGACTGATTGACCAAAAGATTAAGAATGTCAATCAAGATCAGCTCATGCGGCTTGAGAGCGCCATCGAAAAAGCCGGCGTTCAGAAGTGGATGCCCGAATATATTGACAACACGGTGTTGGACGGCGAGAGCTGGTCAATTCTGATAAATGGTGCCAGCGGCATTTTTGAATCTTCAGGATCGAATAAATACCCCAAGGGGTTTGACACTCTCCTTGATTGCTTACGTGATTTGTTTGGGCTTGAGGCTTATCCACCAGAAGGAGGATATGAAGGGCTTTCTGATTAATTTATGATCAAGGGACTAACGCATGAATTCAAGAAACGCCATGTGTCCAAAAACCGACAAGCGCCGGGGCATCGTCTTCGGAGCAGCCGTGGGCGATGCCCTTGGCGTGCCCTACGAGTTCCTGAAGAGGGACACCTTCGAGTGTACGGGAATGTCCGAGGGCGGGGTTCACGGAAAGCCTGCGGGGACGTTCTCGGACGACACGTCGTTGCTGCTCGCGACATGCGCGAGCCTCAAGGAGCGTGGCGAAGTCGACGTCGAGGATATGCGGCGGCGGTTCTGCGATTGGCTCTACAAGGGCGCATACACGTCCGACGGTAGCGCTTTCGACGTCGGAAACGCTACGGCGACCGCCCTCGAACGTGGCCTCGGCTGCGATGGGGAGCGCTCCAACGGCAACGGGTCCCTCATGCGCATCGCCCCGCTGGTCTTCGTGCATGCATCGGATGACGAGGTGCGCGCCGCATCGGCGATAACGCACGCGCATTGGATCTCGACCGAGGCGTGCGTCATGTTCGTGAGAATACTCGATGACCTGATGGACGGGGATTGCCTCGAGGACGCGATAGCACGCAACATGTCCGGCAACGAGCGCTTCGCCTTTCTGCGGGGCTTGGCAGACATGCCGCGCGATGCCGTGAAGTCCAGCGGCTTCGTCCTCGACACGCTCGGAGCCGCGCTTTGGTGCGCCCTACACACCAGCAACTTTTCGGATTGCGTGCTCACCGCCGTGAACCTGGGGGATGACTCCGACACGACCGGCTGCGTTGCCGGCGCATTGGCGGGCACGATGTACGGCTACGAGAGCATTCCCGCGGAGTGGATAGACGCACTTCGCGGAAGGAAGCTCATCGAGCAGTGCCTCTTCTAGTGGCCGCCTCCGCAAACAGATTATCGCCCGATATCAGCTGTAAATCCTCGGCCTTGAAATCGAATCCGGCAGAGCAGACGAAGCCGACACCTGTCACGTGCAAATCTTCGATTCGCTGTACCTGGTCGATTTCGGCCATGCACTCGTTTCGGGACATTGGCTTCTTGTAGTATTTGACCTCGAATATCTCGTATCCGTCTGACCGCTTCAAGGCGCAGTCGAATTGCCCGTTCGCGTGTTTTGCCTTGTCGTCATACCAGTACGATCCCATATCCGTGACATCCGGCAGGCGGCCCTGCCATGCTAGGCGCTCGAAGTACTGCAAGGCAATTGACTCGAACCTGAGCGACACGAACGTCTCGAGGGTCCTGCCTATGCGCTGCTTGAAGAAGGAGTCCTCTCCCAGCCTGATGGCGCTTTCTTCGTTGGCAAAGATGTAGGTGAAGTAGAAGCGCATGAGGTTATCGCTTATCGAGTAGAACTGCTTGCGCCTGTCTCCTCGTTTGTTGATGGGAGAGTCCTTGCAGATGGTTTCCATGGAGATGAGGTGCTTGAGCTGCTTGTCGAGCAGTCCGTTTTTCTCTGCCCCGATGAAGGAGGCTATCTCCGAATATTTCTTCTTGCCGTTGCCCAGGTATTCGAGGATACGAACGTCGAAGCTCTTCCTGATCTCCGACAGCGCGACGTTTTCTATATGCGAGCGCAGGATGCTGTTGTCCGGTAGGAGCAGCTTCTTGATGCTTGTTTCGACGGAAGATCTGCCGGTGAGCTGCGAAAGCACGAAGGGCGACCCGCCGAAGATTGAGTAGAGGGCGATCTTGTCGCGCACCGAGCGGTCTGGATAGAACAGCTGGGCGTCGAGGTAGTCCATCTCCTTTAGGTGGATTATTGAAGTGAAGCGTCCGAACAGCGGGTTGTCCTGCTCGAGCAGCTCTCGCATCATAGTGACGTAGGATCCACACAAGACAAGCTTGATGTTCTTTGGCAGGGTGTCGATTATCGCCTGGAACATCGAGTCGAGCTCCTTACCGCGCAGGGAGCTCTTGAAATATTGGTACTCGTCGATTACGAGGAGGAGGGGCTTTTCGCGTGTCTTAAGGAAGTCGAAGAGGTCGAAGAGGGTGTCGAATCTCATTGACGGCAGGGTGAGAGCCTGCGTCACGCTCCTTGTTAGCAGATCGAGGTTGCCCTTGAACGTGCTCTCTACGCAGAGGTGGTAGATGACTGTCCCAGAAAAGCTCTTGGCGGCTTCTCTGATCAGGGTTGATTTGCCGATGCGTCGCTTGCCGTAGACCAGCACGGCGGCCTTATCATAGGAATCGAACTGCTCGCGGAGTTGCTCGAGCTCATTCTTGCGACCATAGAACATAATCGGGCTCCATTGCTGAATTATTATTCACTGAATAAATTTTCAGTGAATAATAACATATTCGGTTGGTCGCGTGGCATAGCCCTCGTTATGCAAAATGTCTACGTACCGCGGTGGCATGCAGTGAACGGCTCAAAGGGGAGACGCTATGGCTCATCTCGAAGAAGCATTACGGTGAGGCTGGCTTTAGCCCGTTACCGTATACCTTGCTTGTCTATTGGGCTACAGCAGTACAAGAACGCTACAGCACGGTGCCGCTCGAACCGTTTTCGATAATCGCGTGCGCCTCCCCGTTTGGGTCAAAGACCGTCTTGATTGGACTGTCGCCAATCACGGCATGCATGCCATCGGGTCCAGAGACTATGTTGCCGTTTCGGAAGTAAACGCCATCGTGATCGCCGGAGCCAATGACGGCAAACGTATTTGGGCTGGATCCGACTACGGCAGACACGTTGCCATTGGGTCCGAAGAGCGTTTGAATGCCGGATTGCGGCTGGTTGTTGTCAAACATGGACCCTCCAATCATCTAAAAGATGCTGGGAACATTATAGCCTGCGCCTAGACTCATCATCGGTGACACCCAATTGCAGTCAAAGAATCTAAAACCGTCCAATAAAATGACCGATTTTTCGAAATATATAAAAACCGTCCAATAAAATGACGAGTTTGGTTTAAAATCAAGACAGTAAACAAAGACCCGCTTTCGAAAGCGAGACGACCATCATGTTTCGCACTCTGATACCCCGTCCTCGTGTTATGAGATGGCTCGAACGCTGGTGTGATAAAGAACCCATAAAGGTGATAACGGGCTTGCGCCGTTGTGGCAAATCCAGCGCCCTCGCGCTCTTCCGCGAGAGACTGCGCGAGACCGGAATTCCGGCGGAGAACATCTTGTCGATTAACTTCGAGAGTCTGGATAATGCGTATCCGACGGAAGCACAAGCGCTGTATGACTACGTTACCGAGCGGCTTCGCGCGGGCATGAACTATATTTTCCTGGACGAAGTGCAGCATGTTCATGACTTCGAGCGCGCAATCGATGACCTGGCACTTCGGGATGACGTTGACCTGTATGTGACAGGATCGAATGCCGACATGCTCTCGGGGGAGCTGGCAACCCAGATAACGGGACGCTACGTCGAGCTTCGGATGCATCCGTTTTCATTTGCCGAATATCGCATGGCTTTCGAGGGCATGGATGATGAGACCCTATTCGACAGATACCTCACCTATGGTGGTATGCCCTATACGGTGAATCTGGCAGATGAGCAAAGTATCTCCGACTATCTGGGCGGCGTGTTCAATACGGTCGTGATGGTTGATGTGGCATGTCGTCATCCGCGCATGAATATGCAGGCATTCCAGCGCACCGCATCGTTTTTGGCGGACAACATCGGCAATGTGACATCGCTCAGTCGTATTTCATCTGGGCTAAAGGGGGTGGGCGGCACCGTCTCGGTTGGAGCGGTAAGCGAATACGTGGGCGCGCTGATGGAGAATTACCTGCTTTGCAAAGCGCCGCGCTTTAACATCAAGGGCAGGGAGTATCTGGAGACACTGGAGAAGTATTATCTGGAAGACCTTGGCTTTCGTTTCTGGTTGCTTGGCAAACGCCAGGGGGATATCGGACATCGCATCGAGAACGTGGTGTACCTCGAACTGCTACGACGGTTCACGAACGTGAGCGTCGGGAAGATTGGTCAGGCCGAAGTCGACTTTGTGGCAGTGAAGGACGGGATTCCCACATACGTCCAGGTCGCGCAAAGCGTGATGAGTGAAGACGCGCGCAAACGAGAGTTTTCGTCATTGCGGGCCATTAAGAACAATCATCCGAAGATCTTGTTGACGCTTGACCGAATCGGGAATGGCGACTATGACGGCGTACAGCAAGTTAACTTGATAGATTGGCTTATCAGGCAGTAGCGTCTTCGGTCCAGCGAGACGAAGGGTATGTGTCCGTCCTCTACCCCAGCGGCGGCTTGGGTACTTCGCCCGTGAGCAGCCAACCCTCGCTCGCCAGTTGGTATCCCACCTCAACGTACTCGGCGGCGTTCGCGTCCAGGCTGGCCTTCTCCTCGTCGGTCAGCGGGCGTTTCGCCCGCGCGGGCGCGCCCACGACGAGCATGCCGTCCGGGATGCGCGCCGACCCCGTTACGAGCGCTCCGGCTCCGATGAGACAGTGACTGCCGATCACGGCACCGTCGAGCACCGTGGCTCCCATGCCGACGAGCGAATGGTCGCCGATGGTACAGCCGTGCACGACCGCGGCATGACCGATGGTCACGTCATGGCCGATGATCGTGGGCGCGTCGTGGCTCACGTGCAGGCAGGCGCCCTCTTGCACGTTCGTGCGCTTGCCCAGCCTCACGAAGCTGTCGCAGTCACCCCGGATGGCCGCGTTGAACAGGACGCAGCACTCGTCGCCGATGGTGACGTCGCCGATGACGGTCGCGTTGGTCGCCACATGCGCGGTGGGGGAGACGGTGGGGGCTTCGTTCGGCTTTTGCATGGTCATCCTCTCTGGATGCGTTCGTGTGTGAATATGCGTTGTTGCTCAATATGGCAGAACACTACCAATTATGGCGAGGTTTTGCCACAACATGATGATGCAGTGATGCAATGCGGGATTACAGTAAACGACCATTCGGAAAAGGCTCTCCCATCATGGCAGCGTTGCCATGCTAGACACGTAGCGGAACCACCTCAGCGTGTCCGTTACTGAGCAATAGCGCCGTTCCGTCCCCGATGGGCCGGTTGCTTGTCGTGCGGGAGAGGGTGTCGCATAGCCAGATGGTCTCGTTGATGTCGTCGATTTTCTCGCATGTGGGAACGGGCGTATGCCCGACGATTTGGTTGATGCCCTGCGCTGTGTCATCGCGTAACTCCGAGAGATCGGCCCACAACGGTCCTGGCACTCCGTAGCCGCCCCGGGCCCAACCCACCATCGAGAGCTTTTCTCGGCAGTGGGAGCTGCCATCGAAGAAGAACTCGTTGATGCGCGTGGCGCACGCCTTTGCATCGTCGCATCCAGGTAGGTTCTCGTCTCTCCATTCCTGCGTGAGCCCGGCATGTGCGAGCAAAAACCCATCGACACATGCTGCGGCTTGCATTTCTATTTCCTGCAGCTTGTCGCGGATTTCGATGAACGCCTCGTGGTGCGTGCCGGAGCAGCCGCGACCAATCAGGTATTCGAAATCGTGGTTTCCCACAAGGCAGGTCACGTTCATGCCGTCAGCTGTCTGTTCCTCTAGCCAGCCGATTTGGAAATCCAGGGCATTGAGTACGTCGTCAGCCGTCGAACCCCACTCGTCAGTGTAATCACCCAAGAGTACGATGCTTCGTGCGCCTCGCTCCTTGGCAACGGCACTGATTCGCGGCAGCATCTCTGCCTGCTTGCAATGCAAGTCACCAACGACAAGCGTGCCGTTTCTCGTTTCAATGTCCTTTTTCTTCAAATCGATTACTTCGCTTCTTCGACCATATCGTGGCAGCACAATGCGAGGTGGCTGCCTCTTCCAGCGCAGAGGTGCTTTGGAGGCCGTTTTTGGGACGACGACCTCAACTGTTGCTAGAGGTGCTTGCATTGCGATCACCCGCTTCTTGTCCGACCCTCAATACCTGCGCAAATCATGTCGCGAATTTCTTGCTCATTTGGTGACACCTGCATGCTTCCAATGAATAAGTTGCTGTAGGTACCGTACTGCAGCTGGCTCTATACAAAAACAGTCGCAATAGTCCGAATTCGAAATTCCCAACATGAGATTGCCGGGAATCTCATGTCCCTATTGCCCTGTACAATGCTTTTGTGGTGTAGTCGCCCGTCTATGAGGGAAGGTGTCGCCAAGCATGACAGGAAACCGTCAATCAGCGTCGCTGCGGTGTTTTCGCACGAAGCGTGAAGATGCCATGGAAGAAAGCGTCCGTGATGCGATCGCCTCTTTGCTGGCAGAAGGTACGACACCTTCGTTCTACAAGGTTGCAGATCGTGCGCAGATTGCACGAAGCTCGCTGTATAGGAAGCAAAATCTCAGGCAGCTGGTCGAAGACGCGCGCGAGGGACGTGGAATCGGAGGCAATTCCGCGCATAGCTATGACCGGCTTGTACAAGAGAACGAGAGCCTCAGACGTGAGGTCCGTGCGTTGCGTCGTGAGGTGAAGGCGATAAGCGGTGCCGAAATTGTTGTGATAGGAGAGAAACGGTCATCTGTCATCGAGTATTGCATCATCGACTTTCCCCAGGCGGCATAGACAAGTCTATCGTCGCAAAATCGGACTATTGCGACTATTGAGATGTGGGTTTTCCTCTTGGTATTGTCTAGCCCCCTGATTGATTAGATCGAAAGGGTGCGACGTATGGAATTCACATCTGCCAGCGCAAACAAGTATCTTCGCAAACTGCAAGACGAGAAAAGCCGTCTGCTTCATACGGAGCAAGAGGTGTGCACGTATGAGCTTTCGGAAGGGGAGGAGACAGAGCCGCCGTCTTATGACTACGAGGCGACTCGGGCGAAAATCGACGAGATTGACAATCGAGCGCGAGTCGTTCGCAACGCCTTGCACGGTTTTAACATGCGGACGGTTCTTCCTGCTAGCGGCATAACCATAGACGAGGCATTGATTCTTCTGGCGCAATTATCTGCGAAGAAAGATCGTCTAAGCTCTCTGGCATCTCGGCAGCCAAAGGAACGTATACGAGAGCGCTTCTTCGGGAGCAGCTCAGGTTCAGTCGAATATCGCTATGCAAACTACGACGTTGCCAGAGTCGAGGCTGATTACTGCGCTGTGGCAGATCGCATCGCCGAATTGCAGCTCGAGCTTGATTTGGTGAACCAGACCGAGGCATTTGCCGTTAGCTTTTAGTTCTTTCCCGGGCTCGTCGCGCTCTCATTTTGGTGAAACCAGAGGCGTTCATGTTGAGTGTTGGTGTTGCTGAGTAGTTTGTTGTGTGCAGTGCAATGGCGTTTGATCGTTTGCACCCGGCAAGAAGTCCGATACTTCCTCCACTATCGCTACGGGCCAAAAGCTTCAGATGTCTTCGGTTAGAAAGCATCTGCGATGCCGAAGCACGGTCATAGGCATCACTTCTGTATTTTGTGCAAAACATCATTCGCTAAATGAGGACAATTATCCAACCATCTGATATCACGGTATCGTGATATACTGCCAGGAGGTGAAGCACAGTCATGCCGACGCTTGCGAGGTTTTACGGAATCGCCATCAAGATGTACTTTCTCCAGTCGGAGCATAATCCTCCTCATGTCCATGCAATATACGGGGAGGATGCCGGAGCCTTTGATATTGGGACTGGAACGCTGATTGACGGAGGGTTGCCTGCAAGAGCATCCGATTTGGTCAGAGAGTGGATTGCGATACACAGAAGTGAATTGCTTGAGATGTGGGAAACGCAAGAGTTCAGGAAGCTCGATCCGTTGGTATAGGGGAGGAGGCGTACGATGTTCCGTAAGGTGAAGGAGGTATATCCGCTTCCCGGTATGCGGCTCAGTGTGATCTTCGCCAACGGAGCTACCAAGGTCTATGACGTCGTGCCGCTACTCAGCAGGTTCGATGCGTTCAAGGTACTGCAAGACCCCAACGTTTTCGGTAGCGTCGAGGTCGATGTCGGTGGGTACGGCATCGTATGGAACGATGATATTGACCTGTCTTGTGACGAGTTATGGGAGAACGGCATAGTGGAGGAGACGCCGTTCGACGGCCTCATATCGTTTGCAGATGCCACCGAGCTCTGGGGCCTGAGCGAATCGACGCTTCGCAAGGCCATCTCCTACGGCAAGCTTGTCTCGGGCGTAGACGCGAGGAAGTACGGGAAGCAATGGATTGTTACCGAGGCCGCCATGCGGCGCGAATACGGCGAGCCTGTTTCTGCGTGATCCCCGCCTTTCCACCATGCCTTGCTCGCGTCAGTCGATACCGAATTCCTCCGCGTACCTGACCACGCCCGATATTGCCGGGGCGTCTTCGCAAAGCCTGCATGCCATGAAGTTCTCGCTCGGAACGTCGAAGCACGGAAGAATCCCCAGCGTCTCGGCC
This sequence comes from Coriobacteriia bacterium, assembly GCA_003149935.1. Lineage (NCBI taxonomy): Bacteria > Bacillati > Actinomycetota > Coriobacteriia > Coriobacteriia bacterium. The sequence continues at coordinate 264,289 of QAMH01000004.1, forward strand.
GGTACGTAGCCGACGCGTGGGTAGTATTCGTCGCTGCCCAGCACGATCGAGTAATCGTATCCAAGGTCTCGGGCAATCCTATGTCCTTCGCTGATCAGGGCGGTGCCGATGCCGCGTCTTTGCCACGCCGGAGCCACGGAGAGCGGGGCAAGCGCGAGCGCGACATGGTCGCCCACGTGCAGCTCGGTGAACATGGTGTGTCCGACGATCTCGCCGTCAACTTCGCATACCAGCGACAGCTCGGGAACATACGCGTCGCTTTGCCGCAGCGCATCTACCAGGTCATGCTCGTTTCCATCGCTGTGCTCGGCGGTCGCGAAGGCATTCCTGACCACCTCGCGCACCGCATCGTGGTCGCCTTGCCGCTCTACCCGTATCACCATGACAATCGCATCGTGCCTCGATTTGGTGTTGCCTGTCTCGTTCATGACGCTCCTGTCCTGCAGCTCTCTCCTCGTTCGCGCCGAGCGGATGATAGGCGCGCAGATTTCCTCGATATCACGCACATACGACCCTGCTTCCGCGCTCGCCTCGCTTTTCGCCCAGCGCTTCATCGTGTTGAAGATCCCGCCGGCCAAGAACGCCTGCATGTTCCGTTCGCGGGAGTCGAATCCGTTGAGCACGCCCATGGAGTTCAGGAGGTTTTCGAACCTGTGCAGGATTCTCGAATCGAGGTTTGCGCGAAACAGGCAGGAGAGGAAGGGACGGTTTCTTTCCAGGAGTCGCCCGAGCGAATCGAAGATGTTCTCCAGGGCTGCGCCTTCGAGCTCACGTGTGAACATCTCGCCGAGCAACTGATCCAAATGTCCCAGGTAGACGTCCTCCTTGCTCTTGTAATGACGATAGAACGTCTGCCTGGATATGTAGGCGCTCTTGCATAGCTCGACGATGGAGATGTCATCGAAGGGACGTGCCGATTGCAGTTCCATCAAGGCGTCGAGCGCACGTTGGTCTATGTCCGACAAATCCGCTGGCAGTCTTCCCATGGCATCTCCAAAGTGACAAATCCTCGTATCTGTAGCGCATCGAGCGGCAGGGACGCTCTCATCGCATGATCCCCAGTATACTCTCATCAAAGTTACATGTGTAACTTTATATGAAAGGAGAGGGATATGGCATTCATTGCGATAAGCGGCGTGTTCTGGACCATCGTCTACATCTTGATCATCAGGCGGGATTTCGCCGACAAGACCTTCGGCATGCCGCTTGCGGCGTTGGCGATAAACATCGCTTGGGAGATTCGCTTCTCGATGGTGTTCTACTCGCCGGACATCATGTTGTTACCTCAGGTTATCAACACGGTATGGGCAATCTTCGATGTCGTCATCGTCTTTACCGTGTTCAAGTACGGAGCACCGGCGTTCTCCCAGGACTACAAGGCAAAACCCGGCAAGGCGAGTTTCTATGCGATGTTCGCGACCATGCTGGCATTCTGCTTCGTCTTCATCTTCGTGGGAACGGACTTCCTGGTTACCATTCCCGCGTTCGATGGAAGCGTCTGGGAGGCGGCGAAGCTCATCGCGTACGCGCAGAACCTCCTCATGAGCGCCCTGTTCATAGCGATGATCTGGCAGCGCAATAGCACGAAGGGACAGTCTTTCTGGATCGCCTTCTGCAAGTGGTTCGGCACGTTCATCGTCATGTTCAACTACCTGCCCGCGCACCCTCTGCCGGAGTTCGCCATGATGTGGCTCATCTTCGCCGCAATCGAGGTATGCGACATCTGGTACATGGTGCTCGTGTGGCGCAAGGCGAAAGCGGAGGGAAAGAATCCCCTGAAGGTCATCTAGCCGCACATTCGAACGACGCCCCGCGTTCCCCACGAAGGCGGGGCGTCCCCTATGGCCACGCCGTCATGAGCGCCGTTCCGCAGACGATGAGCGCGAGCCCCACGCCCGCTCGCCACGACAGCCGCTCGTGCAGGAACAGCCAGGCAAATGCGATCGACACGACGATCGAGAGTTTGTCGATCTGCACGACGATGCTCACCTGGCCGGTTTGTATGGCGTAGTAGAAGAACAGCCACGACGCACCGGTCGCGATGCCTGAGGCCACCAGGAACAGCGCCTCGCCGGGCCGCACGTCGCGCACGGCCCGCAGCTTTCCGCGTGCGGCGACGATGCCCCACGCCATCACCAGCACTACGCAGGTGCGAATCGCGGTTGCCAGGTTCGAGTCGACGCCCTCGATGCCGACCTTCGCGAGGATCGAGGTGAGTGCCGCGAACACCGCGGCCCCGATGGCGTACCATAGCCATCCATCTCCGCCTGTGCTGCCGTGCTGCGCTTCGTCGTCGTTCTGCGTCGCTTTCCTCTCGATCATGAGGTAGGTGCCCGCGCCGATCGCGACGATGGAGCCGAGCTTGACCGCGAGGTTGCTCGTTTCGCCGAACAGGACGATCGCGAAGAGCGCGGCCAGGATCGTGCTCGACTTGTCTACGGGCACGACCTTGTTGACGTCACCGAGCGAAAGCGCCTTGAAGTAGCAGATCCACGATGCGCCGGTCGCGAGTCCCGAGGCGATGAGAAACGTCCACGAGAGGGGAGCGATGCGGGTTATCCCGCCTTGCGCGCCGGTGAGAAAGACCACGACCCAGGCAAAGACGAGCACGACCGCGGTTCGAATGCCCGTAGCGATGTCGGAATCGGTCTCTCGCACGCCGCATTTGGCGAGAATCGACGTTACGCCCGCGAAAAGCGCCGCGAGCAGCGCCGCGCTAACCCAGCCCATAGCCTATGCTCCCGATCCCCCTCTGGTCATCGCCATCTCGCCAGCCCTACAGCTCGTGATAGTACGGGCAAATGTCGGCATACGTGCCATCGGGCATCCTAAAGCCGCCCGGTATGGTGCCGAGCTGTACGAAGCCGAGCTTCTCGTAGAGGTGACGTGCGCCGGCGTTGGTCGCAACGACGGCGTTGAACTGCAGCACGCGAAAGCCGTGCGCCTTGCCCTGGGCCAGCGAATCCTCGACGAGCAAGCGGCCCGCGCCCTTGCCGCGTGCGGCCGATCCGACCGCGTAGCTGGCGTTGGCGATGTGCCCGCAGCGCCCGACGTTGTTGGGATGCAGGGTGTAGAGCCCGATGACGTGCCCGTCTTCCTCGGCGACGCCGCAGTACGTCTGCGATGCGAAGAACGCGCTATCGCTCGCAAGATCCAGCTCCTCTTCCTGGGGAAACGCGACCCCGTCTCTCACGACCTCGTTCCAGATGTCCACCATCTCGGCAAGGTCATCCTGCCGGTATTCCCTGATCTCCATCATCTGCTCCTCGTCATGTGCCTACCCGTACGTATGGTCTCCAGGCTGGGTACGCGCAAGCGGCCTTGGCGCTCGCGAACCCCTCCCCGGGACTGCATGCGATATCGCGAAATAACGTGATCATGATAGTACACCGCTCGAGCGGGCCACGTCGGCTCCCATCGCACGGGCATTCAGAGTCTTCCGCACCATATCCACTTGAAGTGCCGCGCCCATTGGACTACCGTTGCAACGGCAACTGTTGTGCCGGCAATCGTGAGGATCCTTCATGTTCATGTCAGATGTCTCCATCATCGTGAGGAAGATGCGCATCGCCGCCGAGCGCGGGCAGTCCTCTTCCGGAGTGGGGTTTCCCGAGCAGCTGGTGCTGATGTACCTGAAAGCGCACGGATCATCCAACCAGGAGAACATCGCGGCGTATCTGGATATAGACAAGGGCGCCATCGCCAAGACCATCGCCAAGCTGGAGAAAAAGGGCCTGGTCGCGCGCGAGGTCAATCCGAATAACAGGCGCGAGAACAAGGTCGTGCTGCAACCTGACGCCGAGGACGTTCTGGTCGGGATGCGCGATTCGTACAGGGACTTCGAGGCGAGGATGTTCGTCGGGCTTTCGATAGACGAGAGAGAGCAACTCGAGCGCCTCGTCGCACTGGTCGCTCGCAACGTATCCGATATCTAGGGGAATCGCACGCGATGGGAATGATGGGTCACGGCCATAAGAATGACCACGGACGCAAGGTGGGCCAGGAGCATGACGGCGCCGCGGCGTTCTCAAAGGAGTCGCGCGGACAGAGCAGGGGGTATGCGCTAATCGCCGTCGTGTACCTGCTGGGCCTGATCATGGGTGCCCTGGACATGAGCATCGTCAATCCGGCGCGTACCGTCATCCAGAACACCATGAGCGTCAACGACGCGCTGGGTGTCTGGGTCATCACCATCTACACGCTCGCGTACGCGGCATCCATCCCGATCATGGGCAAGCTGGCCGATCGCCACGGCCGCAAGAGCGTCTACCTGCTGTGCATTCTCCTGTTTGGCGGCGGGTCGCTGCTGTGCGGTCTGGCGCGTTTTACCAATAGCTTCGAGTTGCTACTCGCCGCGCGCGTCATCCAGGCCATCGGCGGCGGTGGCATCATGCCGGTCGCCACGGCCGAGTTCGGCACCGCCTTTCCCGAAGAAAAGCGCGGCATGGCCCTCGGTATGGTCGGCATGGTGTACGGGGTCTCGAGCATCCTGGGCCCCTCCGTCGGCAGCGGCATCCTCGAGATATTCGGCCAGACCGAGTGGCAGTACGTCTTCTTCATCAACGTACCCATCTGCCTGATCGTCCTGGTCCTGGGTGCCGCGAAGCTCCCGCAAAGCAAGGGGGAGAACGTCAAGCCCATCGACGGTCTGGGCACCTTCTTGCTGACGGGCATGACGCTCAGCATCATGTACGGTCTGAAGAACATCGACTTCTTCAACCTGGCGCAATCCGTCGCCAGCACCGACGTGTGGCCCTTCCTCCTGATCTTCCTGGTGCTGCTCCCACTGTTCGTGCTGCGCGAGAAGAAGGCCGCCGATCCCATACTCAACCCGAGCTACTTCACCAACCGCAACATCGTCATCACGCTTGTCTGCTCCATCATCAGCGGCATCGTCATGATGGGTACCATCTTCTTCCCGCAGTTCTGCGAGAACGCCATGATGATGAAGTCCGGCTCGGGCGGGTACTTCATCGCCATCCTGGGCATCGGCACGGCGATTGGCTCCATGGGTTCCGGTCGCCTGATCGACAAGCACGGCGTCAAGCCCATTTTAGGTGCCGGCTTCGTGGGCGCGGCCGTGGGCTCGCTGTTCATGGCCTTCGTGGCCTGCGAGTACCCCAACTTGCTCACCGTGTGTCTGAGCATGTTTTTGAGCGGTGCCGGCCTGGGCTTCACCATGGGCACGCCGCTCAACTACATGATGCTCAACAACACCGATGACGCGGAGTCCAATTCCGCTCTGGCTACTATGTCGCTGGTCCGCTCCATCGGCACGGCCGTGGCGCCCGCGATTATGGTCGCCTTCATCGTACACGCTAGCGTCGGCATGCAGGACAACCTGATGGATGCGTTGCCCAAGCAGGTTTCCGTCTCGCCGCTGCCCTATGCCGCGCAGATTGACCAGAAGCTCGATGACATGCGTGCCGACGAGGAGACCGCCGAGATGCTTGAGGGCCTCGACATCCCCAGGCTGAGCGATTACCAGACAATCGAGGTGAACATGGATTCCGAGGGCAGCGACTTCGATGTCGAGATCAACGACGAGTTGCTGGAGAAGATGGAGAACTCCGACGTGACCACCATCGTCGGCGTGTGCAAGGAGATGACCTCCGACATCTTCGCCCAGGTCAAGCCAAAGCTGATCTCCCAAGCCGCCGAGGGCATGGAGACCGGTCTCGTCACCATGAACGAGAAGGCCCAGGAGATGCAGCAGGCCTATGATTCCCTGGCCGAGACGATTGCCCAGCTCGAGGAGACGGACGCCGCCATACCCGGTCTGTTCGACGAGGCCGAGGCTAACTATCTGACATCCATCGACGACAACGCCGAACAGATCCAGCAGGTCTACCAGCAGACCCTCAACGGGGGATTCCGCGGCATGGCAATCTTCGTGGCCATCGTGGCCCTGATCGGCTTGCTGGTGCTCGTTCCCTACAAGGACAACAGGCCGGGTCAGAAGAATGAGGTAATCGAGGTCTAGGTTCGCGCATTATCGTTTGACGCCCAATCACGCTGCGTGACACGAGGAGCCCTCGGGGCTCCTCGTGTCTTTTGTTTCCCTAATTTGAGTCGAGATAACAGCAAAACCCAAGGTAGAGAGCATGCACAACAGGGGTTGTTTCCTAGAATCCGGGCATCTTGCTTCATATAATTCATCGTAAGGCAAGATGTATCGAAACTAGGAACAAGGAGGGGTAATGGCTGATTCTTCGATAACTGGCAGGGGATTGAGCCGTCGAGACTTCCTGAAAGTCTCGGGTGTGACGGCAGGGGCCCTGGGCCTTGCCTGCGCTGGTGGCATGACGACGACGAAGGGCTGGTTGTCACAGGCCGAGGCAGCTCCCGAGGAGCACGTGGCACGTACCTATCACCAAAGCCACTGCGGTGGCATGTGCTCGCTTGCCTGCACGGTGCGCGATGGTCGCATGGTGAAGGTCCAGCCCAACGGCGTGGGAAATCCAGATTTCCAGACAATCTGTCTAAAGGGAATCTCGGAAGTCGCCCACATCTACGGAAAGGGGCGCGTACAGACCCCGCTCAAGCGCGTCGGCGAGCGTGGTTCGGGACAGTTCGAGCCCATTAGCTGGGATCAGGCGCTTGACGAGGTCAGTGACCTCATCAAGAAGACCCAGGATGCACACGGCCGCGATTCCGTCATGGTCGTCGCCACCGCCGAGGCCGACTTTGGCTTCCTGGCTCCCATGCTGGGTGCCCAGACCGGTGGCTTTGACGGCATCGACGTCGGCATTGGCAATGGCCTCGATCCCGCGATGGGGTTTGGCTCCGGGTATGCCATGTGCGCTCCCGAGGCACGTGACTGGACGCGTTCCAAGCTCGTCTTGACGGTGGGCTCGAATTACTGCGAGTCCAGTCTGCCCAACTGCTTCACCTTCTTCGATGCAAAGGAGGCCGGCGCCCATATGGTGACGGTCGACCCGCACTATTCCACCACGGCGTCGAAGTCCGACGAGTGGATTCCCATCGAGCCCGGTACTGATGCGGCGCTGTTTCTGGGCATGATCTCCCACATCATCGACAATGACCTGACGGATACCGACTTCATGCGCCGCCATACGAGCATGCCGTTCCTGGTCGATGCCGAGACGGGCATGATCATCCGCGACCATGCCGTGCGCTCCGATGCGGAGGAGCCCGAGACGGGCCAGCAGAATCCCTACTACGTTATCAACCCGGCGACGGGGGCGGCGGTTCCGTACGCGAGCTGCCCGAATCCCTCCCTCTCCGGTTCGGCTGTGGTTCGCGGTCGCAGGGCGGTTACGGTATGGGACCTGCTCTTGCAAACCCAGAAGCCCTACACGGTCAATTGGGCGGCCGAAATTACCGGCATCGATGCCGACCGCATAGAGGCTCTTGCGGAAGAGTACGCAAAGGGACCCTCCTCGCTCGCACTCGGCTGGGGCGGCAACGACAAGATGACCAACGCCGACATCGCCGGCCATGCGGCTGCGGTGCTCGTGGCTGTCACCGGCAACGTGGGCAAGCCCGGAACGGGCGTGGGCGTTTACGTCGGCCAGGAATACAACAGCTATGCGCCAGAGCTTGGTGCATGGGAGATGCCTGCGGACTGGGCGGCCGCCGACTCCGAGGTGAACATCTACGACATGCCCTTCAAGGAGAACAACTGCCATGCGGCCATCTTCTGCGGTGACATCGTCGCGCAGCACATGGCGAACATGAACGAGACGTGCGAGTGGGCAAAGACGCTCGACTTCATCGTGACCATGGACCCGTACTTCACCGAAGGCGCCAAGTGGTCCGATTACATTCTTCCGTGCACCTCGCGCTTCGAGTATGACGAGCCCTATGGAAACGTGAAAACCGGATACAGCCAGATCGTCATCCAGGAAAAGGTCATCGACCCGCTGTTCGAGGCACGCACCGACCTGTGGATCCAGCGCGAGCTCGCAAAGCGCCTGGGTCTCGAGGCTGGCATTCCCGCCAGTTCGGTCGATCGCTGCAATGCGATCCTGTCCACGTCGGAAGAGTCGTGGGTTTCCCAGTTGACGGTCGAGAAGATAGCGGAGGAGGGCGCGGTCTGGCCCGTTCCCGGCCGCGAGGAGATTCGCGAGGTCGTCTCCGACGGCGTGTTCCCCACGCCTTCCGGGCGTATGGAGCTCTACTACGACAACATGGTGCCCTTCGACCAGCAGCTACCCCGCTGGGAGGCGTGCACCGAGATCGCCAACGAGGACTTGCGCAAGACCTTCCCCTTGCAGCTGACCAACACGCGCACGCGTTTCCGCATCCACAACCAGTTCTACGATTCCGATTGGCTGCAGCTCATGTACGAGCCGCTCGTCATGTTGAATCCGACTGACATGGAAAGCCGCGGACTCAAGACGGGCGATGTGGCGCGCGTGTTCAACGACAGGGGCAGCTTCGAGGTCCATGTTGCCTCGAACAACGCCATCCGTCCCGGCTCGGTTCGCATATACGAGGCCGCCACGGCGGACTACACCGTCGAGGGCAATCTTCAGAGCGTGACGAACAACACCATGATCGAGCGTGGCTACGACCTGATGTGCGGTCCGGTCATTCCCTTCTCGGACACGCTCGTCGAAATCGAGAGAGCATAGGAGGTTCGTCATGACAAGATTAGCCATCGCCATCAACCTCAGCCGCTGCGTCGGCTGCCATACGTGCGCGTTGTCGTGCAAGATGCAGAACAACGTTCCCGAGGGCATGCTGTGGAACAGGGTGCTCACCGAGAACTGCGATGTCGTGGACGGTGCCGAGGGAACGTACCCCAACGTCACGAGGACGTTCCTTCCCGTCGCCTGCCAGCATTGCCAGAACGCGGCCTGCCAACGCGTCTGCCCCACGGGCGCGACCTACAAGGACGATAAGGGCCGCGTCGAGATCGATTACGACAAGTGCATCGGCTGCCGCATGTGCATGGCGGCGTGTCCCTATAACGCGCGCAACTTCAACTGGCAGGTCCCCACGCGTGTGACCGGCGCAAATTACGGAGATGCCGAGGTTCCCGTGCGTCCCAAGGGCGTGGCCGAAAAGTGCACGCTCTGCAAGGAGCGCACCGATCGGGGCGAGAAGCCGATGTGCGTCGTCTGCTGCCCGGCCCATGCGCGCATCTACGGTGACCTCGATGATCCGAACAGCGAGATTTCCCAGACCATTCGCGACCGAAAGGCCTGGGTGCTGCTCGAGGAGCAGGGCACACGTCCGTCCGTCCACTACTTCGATTAGGAGCCATCCATGGAACTTCTCAAACGATACAAGCCCTTGACGGTCGTGCTGGCCGCCTTCGTGGCGGTGGGCGTGGGCTGCTGGATCTACCAGCTGATAATGGGCCTCACTGTGACCGGCATGAACAACGGCACTTCCTGGGGTCTCTACATCACTTGCTTCATGTTCTTCGTGGGCCTTTCGGCAGGTGGACTCATCGTCGCCTCCTCGGCTTCGGTCTTCCACATCGTCAAGTTCAAGGCAGTCGCCCTGCCCGCCATCATCTTGTCGACGGTGTGCATATGCGCCGCCGGCATGCTCGTGCTGGTCGACCTTGGCGGTATCCAGCGCGTCTGGCGCATCCTCACCGGGCCGAATCCGACCTCGCCGCTGGTCTGGGATATCTGCGTCATCACGTGCTATCTGATCATCAACATCCTCTACCTGGTGTTCATGACCAAGAAGAACCAGAGGGCGGTCTCCATTGTGTCCCGCTTCGCGCTTCCGTGTGCCATCCTGGTCCATTCGGTGACCGCATGGATTTTCGGCCTCGAGATGGCGAAGGAAGGCTGGTATTCCGCCATCCTCGCCCCCATATTCGTTGCCTCGGCAATGGATTCCGGCCTCGCGCTGCTGCTGCTGGTCTTGGGCGCCCTGAAGAAGATGGGCGTGTACGAGACGTCGCGTGACCTGTTCTCCTCCCTTGCCGGCCTGCTCTGCACGTGCGTGGCCGTGGACGCGTTCTTCATCTTCTGCGAGCTGCTCACCATGATGTATCCGGGTTCCCATGGGGCCGTCGTCATCTTGACGGAGCTCACGCAGGGGGCGACCGCGCCGTTCTTCTGGTTCGAGATAATCTGCGGCCTGGTCATTCCCTTCTGCATCCTGGTGTTCGCCAAGAACCGCCAGAACAAGAGGATGGTCAACATCGCCTGCGTGCTCATCGTCGTCGGCGTCTTCTGCAAGCGCATCTGGCTGCTGTTCACGGCCTTCATCACGCCCAACGTCATGGGCGCCCCGGGCATCATTTCCGGCTCGAGCGTGGCGGCTCATGCGACCGGCACGAGCTCGTTCGCGGTTCTGAGCTCCTATGCACCCACTGCCATCGAGATACTGGTGGTATGTGGTGTCGTCTCGCTGGTGGTATTGGGATTCATGGTTCTCGTCGGCGAGCTCGTCGTCAAGCGCGGGGGCGAGGAGTAGGATCATGGCGCATGCGAACGTCATCTGCGACGAGCTTGCCGAGGCATTCGCGTTCGTCGGCAACTCATTCCTGAAGCCGATGAGCCAGGCATCCGATGCGGGCCTTGACCGCGCGTTCTGGGCCGCGTTTCCCGATTTCGGGGACGAGGGCGTCGCGACGGTGCTGGAGCGTTGCTTCCAGTGGGCCGCCAAAGGCGAGTCCGTCTCGCGCGATGAGCGGGTCAGGGACGTTTCCGTCGAGTACGCGCGTCTCTTCATCGGGCCGCCGGAGCCCGCCGTGGCGCCTTGGGAGACGTTCTACGAACGAGAGGACGTCGTCTCGGGGTTTGGCGAGCCGACCTTCCGCATGCGCGAACGTCTCCGCCAGCTTGGCCTCGTGGTGAGTAACGAGAACAACCAGTACGAGGATCATATCGGAATAGAGCTCCTCTGCTGCAGCGAGTACGTTCGCCGTGCCGTGGAAGATCCGGCTTGCACACGGGAGGCGAGCGCGTTTGCCACAGACGTTCTCGCTCCCTGGGTCGGTCGGTTCGCCATGCAACTGGAGGAGTCCTCCGCGAGCTATTACCGCTTGATGGCCGAGCTGGCGATGTCCCTCATCGCGCTTCTCGCCCCTTCGGAATGAGCACGCTCCCTTCGGGCCTGCGATAGCCATCGCCTTGATGCGGCGCCCGCATTCGTTGCCCTATAATGGCAGCGAAACGGGTGCCGCTCGCGTTACGGGCGCATCCTTGATGGCGGAGGAGGGGGCGGCGATGGACTGTTCCAAGGCACATGCCGTTACTCTTTGGTGCGCCGTGCTGGCAAAGGCGTATCGCGGGTTTTCCCAGGGGGCCCTCAAGGATGCCCTTTCCACTCGCTTTCGAATCATCATTCAACTCACCTTGCCCGGTTGCGCGCGCTTGCGTCCGATGGACCTTTCGAGGGCGCTGGCGATCAAGCCGGATGATGCGCGTGCGACTCTTGAGTCACTGGAAGATCAGGGCTTGGTCACATGCAGCGCTCCTGATGGATGCTATGAGCTGACGGAACGAGGAAAGGATGAGGCGGCGAATTACGTTGCCGAGCTCGATGGGTTCTTCGGGCTTTGCGCGAGCGCGCTTTCCGATGAGGACAAGAGGGTCCTTGCGGGTTTCGTGCGGTCAGTGCTCCTGGTCCCCGGCGGATTTTATTCGCACAAGCAGGACATCGATTGCTCGGATCCGGAATGCGGGTCGCGATATTGCCTGCTGGCCTACGCGCAGGTCTTCCAGGTTTTCGTGACGACGGTAAAGCGTTCGGCTGGTTTCTCGGTCACCGATTTCCGCTTTCTGCTCGAGCTGTATCCGAAGAAGCGCTTTGGCGAGAAGATTCATCGCGCCAAGGACATGGTTCGCTTCCTGCGCACGGGACGTGCCTACGTGGCGACGGCTTCGGTGCGCCTGGAAGAACGGGGCTTCATCTCGCGGCATTCCGATGAGAAGGATGCTCGCGGCGTGCTCTTCAAGCTGGAGCCTGCCGGGTTCCTGTGCGTGCAGGATACGTCCGAAGACATCTACACGGTTCTGGTGGCGTTCTATGGTGATACCTGCGACAGCCGGGTCACTCTCGACGTTCTCAAGAGGCTGCTCGTTGCGGAAGATGCCGCGCTCGAACATCTTGCGAGGCAACGATGACCAGGTGGGCCTCACAGCGCGCCGATCGCTCGGGGATCAGCGAGGTTCGGCAGACGTGCTCGTTCAATTGCGGATCGCGTTGCCTGCTGCGTCTCCAGGTGCGTGACGGAAAGATCCTGTGGGTCGAGACCGACAACGGCGAGGAGGCCTCGGGAGTTCCGCGGATGCGCGCCTGCCTGCGCGGGCGGGCACTGCGTTATTGGGTCGATTGTCCCGAGCGCCTGAACGAGCCCCTGCGACGCGTCGGACCGCGCGGATCGGGCCTGTTCGAGCCCGTGAGTTGGGACGAGGCCCTCGACGAAATCGCCAGTCGCATCGAGCACACCGTGAAGACGTGGGGAAACGAGGCTGTCCTCATTCCCTATGCGACGGCCATCTGGTCCGCATCGGGGTCCCCCTTCGAGAGGCTCATGAACTGCTATGGCGGACATCTCGGGATTTACGGTGACTACAGCTGCATGCAGCTCCAGGCTGCCTGCGATTTGCTTTACGGGGATGACGGCTACTATTCCGGATCGACGCTCGACGAGGCCGCCCATGCCGATCTGGTGGTGTTCTTCGGAGCCAATCCCGCCCTCACGCGCATGGGAGGGGCGAGTGGGGCGTATCGGTTCGCCCGGGCAAGGGAGAGGGCGCTGGCCGAGGGGCGCCCCTTCAAGACGGTCGCCATCGATCCCTATCAAAGCGATGCGGTCATCCAGGAGGGCGACGAGTGGATTCCCATCAGGCCCGGGACGGATGCCGCGTTCGTCGCGGGCGTGGCGTACGTCCTCATCACCGAAGGGCTCGTCGACGAGGAGTTCGTCCATAGGTACTGCGTCGGCTACGATGCCCCGACGATGCCGGAGGGGGTTGACGCGACCGAGGGATACAAGAGCTATGTACTTGGCGATGCGTCCGACGGCGTGCCGAAGACGCCCACTTGGGCGGCTAGGATCACGGGTTGTCCCTCGACGAGGATAGCCACGTTCGCCCATGAGCTCGCGCATGCGCGACGCGCGTTCGTCATGCAGGGATGGGGACCGCAGCGCACGGCTTGTGGGGAGCAATCCGCACGGGCCATCTGCCTGCTTGCCATCCTTACGGGCAATATCGGCCTGCCCGGCACCAACGGCGGCGCCCGCGAGCGGTTGTTCGCACCCTGCCTGCCCGACGATTTCGTCGGCGAGAATCCCGTGAAGACGACGATACCCGCTTTCTCGTGGTCACGCGCCGTCTTCGATGCGGCGAAGATGACGAGGGACGATGCGGGGGTCCGCGGATCCGATGGACTGAGCGTCCCGGTCAAGCTCATCATCAACCATGCCGGAAACGCGCTGACGAACCAGCACGCCGATATCAACCGCACGCACGAGATACTGGCCGACGAGAGCCTGTGCGAGTTCATCGTGGGCATCGATGTGGTCATGACCGATTCGATGCGATATGCCGACATCATCTTGCCCGACGTTGCGCAGGTCGAGCAGGCATCGCTCAGGGCTTCGGGAAACTCCGATGGATTGCGGGCGGTCATCGGGTGCGAGTCATGGGATGCCGACTTGCACGATCGCAGGCCGGCGTGGGATGTTGCTCATGATCTTGCCCGGCGTCTGGGGGTGGAGGAGTCGTTTTGCAGCAGGGGGTCGAGTCACGTCGAATCCGAGGAGTCCCGCTGGGCCGAAAGCGACCTCTCGAAATGCGAGCACGCTTTCGATGCACTTTCCAAAGACGGTCTCGTCCTGCAGTCGCAGGAGCTCGGCATGGTTGCCTACCGGGCTTTCCGAGAGGATCCCGATGCGAACCCCCTGCCCACGCCTTCGGGGAAGATAGAGATCTACTCGCAGCGCGTGGCCGAGCGGATGTCGCGCATGGATCATGACCAGGTGCGGATGATGAGTCCCATTCCGGCATATGTTCCCGATCCGGAGGGGGCGGAGGTGGCCGCGGACGGGAGCTTTCCGTTCCAGTTCATCACCCACCACGGACGTCAAAGCGTTCACTCGAGCATGGCAAACGTCAGGGAGATCGAGGCGGTGACTGCACGGAGGCTCCTGATCAACCCGGTTGATGCCGGGGCGCTGCGGATAGGACCGGAGACGCCCGTCGTGGTGGAGAACGGCCGCGGAGCCCTCGTCTGCCGCGTTCGCATAACGCCGAGGATCATGCCCGGCGTCGTGAGCTTGCCCGAGGGAGGCTGGCATGATGCGGATATGGAAGGCGACCGTCTTGATTGGGGCGCCTGCTCCAATACGCTGACATCGGACGAGCCGACGGCCTGGTCTTATGGTAATCCCCACAACTCGTGCTTGGTCAGGATTCGTTTGCTATCGGATGCGGAGCGAGAGGAGCTCGAACGAAGAGAAGACCGTGGGGGAGGTGAGAGCGCGTGATTGACGAAGATGCGCATGGCAGCCAATTTGGCTTTTCCTATGACCAGGGTCTGTGCACGGGCTGCAAGACATGCGAGATGGCGTGCAAGGACTATCACGACCTTGGTTCGAATGTTTCCTTCCGCACCGTTTACGAGTACGCGGGAGGAACCTGGCAGCAGGATCGGGATGGGGCGTGGGAGCAGGATGTCTTCGCCTTCTACATCTCCATGTCCTGTAACCATTGCTCGAACCCGGCGTGCCTGAGGGTGTGTCCCGTGGACGCGGTCATCAAAGGCGATTTCGGCTTCGTGATGATTGACACCGAGGCATGCACTGGCTGCCAGATTTGCGTTCTGGCCTGCCCGTATCACGCCCCGCGCCTCGACGGGGCAAGCGGATGCGTCCAGAAGTGCGATGGATGCTTCGACAGGGTCGAGGAGGGACTTGCGCCCATCTGCGTCGAGGCATGTCCCCAGCGCGCCCTTGACTTCGGATTGTACAAGGAGATTGACCGCCCGCTCTTGGTCGAGCGCGTTGGTGCGATGCCCGACCCGTCGATCACGCAGCCAAACTACGCGATCGATCCGTGCGAGGTCGCCACTCGGGTGACGGTCGAGCCCGACGACTTGCGCAATCTTCAGGAAACGTAGGCGTTACCAAGATGGGATGCGCGTGCTACTATCGTCTTGCCTGCAGGGTGTTCCACGTAGACTATCCGATGGCGTATTGATCTCGCATGGAGGTTGCTATGGAGTGCACGGTCGATCGGCAAGGGCAACCAACGGTTTTCGGTTCTTGCCCGTGCTCCGATGCGGAGATGAACCCGTTTTGCAAATCCCTTAACGAGCAGACGCGCTGCAAGCTCTGCGCGGCATCGAGGGAGGCAGCTGTTCGTCAAACGTGGCGCAATCGTTCCTTCTGCTGAGTTCTCTTCGGAGATACTCATCGTGAAATCCGGTGTTATCGCCACGGTTTTATTGACGGAGAGTGGAAAGACTCAAGGATGCTTTCTTGGGCATAGAGGATACGTCGTCAACATAATTCGGGTTGCGGGGTCCACCGAGCGATATTCTGCCGGATACACCGATTCTCATTTCGGATACGTCTTCACAGACGCCCATCTCTGCGCTATTCAGCTAGAGATTGTGCGGGAGTGCTTTCGCGAAGACTCTGACTTTGCATGGAAGATACTGATCGAGCTCACCAACCGCAGCAAGGACTTCCTAGAAAGTCTTACTTTAGTATCCGAGATGTCCGGAGCCGAGAAGGTCGCTTGGCTTCTCGATGAGCTTGAAGGAGCAGGCGTCGACCTGACGGCCGTTACGCACGAGACGATTGGGCGTGTCCTCAACATGAACCGCGTGAGCGTCTCGCGCGTCATGGCATCGGCGCTGGAAGAGCGTTCGCGGCGCTGAGGTTTCATCAGCGCATCCTGGCAACGTGGTGCCTAGCTTTCCATAACCGATTCGCTTGTAACATGCGTTACCAAGGGGCTCTGCCCGTAACACAGGTTACAGACGAGGCTCGCAGCGCCCCCATAGACTCTTCTCATCGTCAGCTACGAGAAGTAGAGAAGGGGGAGGTCTAATGTCCGAGGAGAGTTTTGTCTACACTGCGTGTCCTGGGTGGGGTGACCACGAGTATTGCGCACTGAAGACGGTCGTCAAGGACGGCAAGATCATCCGCACGGAGCCCGCTGATTACACGGGCTGCGAGTGCAAGGAAGGTTTCATCTGCCAGAAGGGCGTCATGTCCTGGCGTCAGGTGTACAACGAGAAGCGCCTTACGGTGCCGCCGTGGCATTCGCCGGTCACGCACAAGCAATCCTTGGCACGGTGGGATGGCGCATGTACCAGCTCTCGATGCCTTGGATGCTTGCAAGCGATGTGTCCTCCGCCTCAGAGCGTGAGCTGCTGGATGTACACGTCGTTACGGAGCTCCTTGGCGTGCTTGGGGTCGACCTGCCCGTCGTGGGCCATCTCCTTCACGTATTCGAGCTCGCGGGAAAGCGCCTGGGCCTGGACGTCCTCCACCGCATCGTAGACGTCACGCAGGGCGCGAAAATGCGCGGTGAGGATTGATGGGTCTTCGGCCTCCTCGTCACCGTCGTAGAAACCGGATTCCCTGAGCTCGGAGTCGAGCTCCTCGATGCGCTCGTATTGCTCGTCGCATTGCGCTATCACCTGTCGGGCCTGCGCGGCCACGTCGGCGGAGGCGCGCTTGGCGATGTCTGCGAGCTGGTCGGCGTAGCGCTTCATCACGATGACCGTGGCCGGTTCGTCAACATCGCCGTTTACGGCTGCCATCTGCGCCGATGCCTCCCCGGTGACCGATCCCGTCTGGTGGGCATCGGCCCTTATGGATTCGATGACCCGCATGAGTAGGCGCGCTTCGGCATCCACCTGCCTTTTCGTGCGGCGCGAATCGGCCTTGTGCGGTACCAGCGCCGGCACGGCGAAGTTCGCCAGCAAGAGCGTGCACAGGATGACGCCGGAAGCGATGGACGCGAGCATGGTGTGGACCGGGAGCGCCCCGGATGCCGGTAGCGTGACGGGCACTGTCAGGATGAGCGAGAGCGTGATGCCGCCCTTGGGGCCCGCGAAGGCCGTGGCCAGTGCACTGCGAAAGTGCTCGCCGTCGAGCAAGGTGCGCACGGGCTGCCTGCGGGCGAGGCAGTGCACGACGTCCATCCCCGCGATCCAGCAGAAGCGTACGATTTCCAGAATTAGCGTGAGGACGATGACGACGCCGAACATGAGCCACGGATCGCCGAAGCCGCCGTCGGCAGCCGGCGCGATGAAGCGGGGCAGCTGCATGCCCAGCAAGACGAAGATGATGCCGTTGAGGATGAAGCCGAGCGTATCCCAGACGCCCTTGGCCTGCATGCGCTGGCGCGCGGTCTGGGGCGTGTGACGATGGGGGAGAAGCGACATGACCATGCCCGCCATGACCACGGCGATGACGGCGCCGATGTGGATCTGGTGGCAGATGAGGTAGATCACGAAGGGCAAGAGCAGCTCGAGAGTCACGTGCAGGTTGGGGCTGTCGATGCCGCGACGGCGGATGAACTCCAGCAACAGCCATGCCGCGAAGCCCAGGATGACGCCTCCGAAAAGTCCGCCGAAGAGCTCCAGGGCGAGCTCCTCGCCGGCGTGCGCCAGGGAAAGCGCCCCCGTGAGGGCAAATCCGATGGCGGTCTTGAACACCACCGTACCGGTCACGTCGTTGAAGAACGCCTCGCCCATCAAAAGCGTCTCGTGGCGCTTGCCGAAGCGGAAGTCCTTGGAGAGCTCCGTGACGGCCACCGCGTCGGTCGATCCCATGGCGGCGCCAAAGGCGATGGCGGCGGCCAATGGGATGGCGGGAAGCAGCGCGTGCAGCGCGAAGCCCACGGCGACGACGGTGACGAGCACGAGTCCCACGGCAAGCGAGAAGATGCCCCAGCGGCTCTTCCAGAGGGCGCCGGAATCGGCATGGCGCGACTCGTTGAAGTGCAGCGGGGCGATGAACAGGATGAGCAGCAGCTCGGCATCCAGCCCGGTGTCGAAGGAGCCCGTGACGAAGACGGCGATGACGGCACCGAGCGCAATCTGCACGAGGGGAAGCGACAACGCGGGCAGGAAGCGCCCGATGATGCTGGAGACCACCACGGCCGCCAGCAGGAACAGCACGAGTTGCAGCGCTTCCATCCGTGTCCTCCTTCGTAGGTTTTCAGAGCATTGTAGCGCGATGAGTTAGTGGGGAAGCCGACGGATAATGAGAAGCGCTCTTTAATATGTATGTATTATAATACATACAACAACATTAGACCGAGGAGCTGCCAGTGGGTACTCGCGATGTCATAAAGAAGTTACAAGACTACACGCATCTCGCGTGGGACGAGAAAGCCGTCACAAGTGGCACGGGTGGCACGTTCCTCAAGTCGCGTACCAAATCGAGTAGGGGAAACATCTACTATAAGCTTTCCTGCTATGACCGACATCAGGGTATTTACGGACACGAATCCGTGAACGAGCTCATCGCGAGCCGTCTGCTCGATAATCTCGGCATTTCCCATATCCCCTATAAGCTCGTACATGCACTTGTCATGGTGAAGGGGCAGACGCACGAGACGTGGCTCAGCGAGTCGAGGGACTATCGTCGTCCCCACGAGCGACGCCAGGCCCTTGACACCTATATCGACCTGAATGCCCGGGGTGATGAGTCGCCACTCGAATTTTGCACGAAACGGGGATGGACGGATGCGATTAACGCGATGATGGCGTTCGATTATCTCATCATCAATCGCGATCGCCATGGCGCGAACATCGAGGTTATCTTGCGTGACGGGACGGTCGAGCTTGCGCCACTTTTTGACCATGGCGTCTCCTTCGCGTTTTCGTGTTACGACGACGAAGAGCGGATACGTACGTTCGATCCGATGGCTGACAGAAACGCAAACAACTACATCGGATCGCGTTCGCTCGAGCGCAATCTCGAACTTGTCCCGTCAGGCACGCTACAAGGCAGCGTGCTCTCTGATGGGGGTGCATCCCTTTTCCGGGGACTCGAAGATGCGATGCCCGACTGCCTTCGGGAAAAGATATGGGAGATCGTCAGCACGCGCTGGCAGCATCTTGCAGACCTTGGCATAGCAAAGGAGCGTGGTGACCAATGACGGTCGAATACTTTGCCATACGGGACAGCGCGCGCAGAAAGGCCTCGCCGTGCGCGTTCATGCGTCACGCCGATGATATAGGCTTCGAGATTGATATCGATTCAGACGTTTCCGTGGATGAAGTGCCGGCGTTCTTCGTTCCGTTTGTCGAGAAGGAGGAGCGCTATATCGGTGCGGACCTAGCCCTTCGTTGGGTACGTGAGCGTGTGCCACCTCCGGGAAGGCAAAACCTGGGCGAGATTCTGGATGCCCATGGGCTTAGCGAATACAGCGAGCTTGCGCTGCTGCGGGCAGGACGTGGGGAGAGCTCTCAGGATAGTTTCGTCGTCGAGGAAATAGACGAGGCAAGCTACGAGTCAGGCCGCGTTGATCGAACGATGCAGCGCCGGCAGAAGCTCGGCCAGGAGATCAAAGCACGGCGCATGGGTCTGGGCATGTCCCAGCGCGAACTTGCGGATGCCATCGGCATCGACCAGCCGGCATTGAGTCGGATTGAGGCGGGCAAGGCCAATGTGACCTTCGACTTGCTGGCTGATATCGATGAGGTGCTTTCCGGGGATAGTCGGCCGATACTGAGTCTTACTAGACGCGCGTTGTGGAATGCGGAACGCAGAGAATTGCATGGGCTCATCAAGCGAAGCGCGCCATCGCTTGCCCAGGTATATAAGCGGCTGATTGACGAGCTTGAGGTGTATTTTGAAGATGCGGCATCGGCGAATGTGGATGCGCGGATTATCTCGTGGTGTTTCGAGGAGCTTGGCTCCACAATCGCGGGACTAGAGAAGGAAGCGCCTGCATTCGAGGGATGCATGAGCCAACTCATTGTCCTTGAGGACACTCTGAAGGATGCGCTCGAGAAGCTTCTCGATGCAAACGAGGAGCTCTTCGAGTTGACCAGGAGAGCCAATCGTGTCGATGCCAAAGGCAAGTACGTGGCTCCAGGGCAAGACGATTTCAGCACGTTTCTTGCGTTGTTTGAGGCTAGCGACATGCAAGATGCGGTGATGCACGTGTTAAGGAATCCGTACTGGTTAGATGCATTGAGCGATGCAGGGTTAACCGAGCACCGCACCGACCTTGGGGCAGGCAGTGAGTTCGGCACGCAGCTTCGCGTTTGGCGGACCGGAGGAGCAACATGCCATGCTCGAGTCCGAGGGCGTGGATTTCGACGATGACGGCCGTGTGATGATGGAGAAATGCCAGTGGGATGATTGCGGCGTCGATTGGGAGACGGAGCTGGTGCAGTGGCCACTTCACGATTGCGAGAGTTGCGATGAGCCGAGGAAAGATTGCAAGAGGACACTGGCTTAAAGCTGCCGTAGTCTCAATTACTCCTCTTTCACCTCCACCATCGCATATTCCACCCGCTGCTTGGCCTCTGCCTTGCGGCGATACGCCGTCGAGCGTGACACGCCAAGGGCCTCGGCGATTGTCTCGGCTGCCGTTCTGACGAGCCAGTCGTCGGTCTCCGATTCGCTCATGCCGGCAATTGCGCTGTCGGCAGGCGCTTGCTTTCTCTTGCGACCGGCGCCGCGCTTGTAGGCATCGCGGTCGTACTCGAAGACGAGCTCGCCGCCGGCGGGAGGGTCGGGAAGTGTGACGGTGATGCCCATCGCGCCCAGGTCACGGGCCAGTGTCTGTATGGCAGATGTCTCTTTATCGCCAATCTTCCCTGACAGGGGAATGATTACTCTTACCAGGCTCATGCGTGTCCCTCATTTCGCGTGGATGATCTCATTGTATCCCAAAATTAAATATGACATATACGGATTGTGTTGCTATAATAGAACAAATGTTCGTATACGAGCAGAGAAGCATCTGCTCCTTGAAATCTGAACACCGGGTCGCTCGTCGCGAAAGCGGCTGGTGATATGGGTAGGTGCAAGCGTATCTCGCTAGGCAGAAAGCAGGTACGCGTATGGATATGGAGTTTCTGGTCGCCTTGTTGCAGCTGTATGCCTCGATTGCCGCTCTGCTCGTGGCGGTCGTGGTAGGCACAAGGCAGATGAAATGAAATAACCACCCACAATGTGAGTGGCTATCTCGCTCAAGTAACTGATAGGAATACTTGAGATACGCGCACCGTTGCAGCGGTGAGTGCCTACCCATCCTATCATACTGCGTGGTTAAAGTCCATGGTCAGAACAGCTTCTCACTTCCCGTACGCCCCGTTGTCGTGCTTCGTCGCCGTCACTATCGAGAAGTGAAAGATCGGCTTGTCCACGCGGCGGATGCCGACGCGCATGTGCGGCATGCCAGCAGGCAGAAGATGATGCTCGTCTTGGTCAGCAGATGCTCTTTGCTATCGAGCGCGAGCATGATCTCGCCACCGAGGTTGTAAGAGTCATTCAGATGCGATGACCCTTCATGGCATTTACAATGATGCCAAAGTCCGCGTCTCAAGGAGAACCGTTCGTGCTCATTCGCGAGGAACATGGCGACAGACGGCGTCACCTGCCCCTGCTCCTGCTTGCCGATGAGCAGGAAAGCATGGTCGATCGCTATCTCGACGAAGGCACGATGTACGTCCTGGAGGTCGACGGCGTCGTGGTGGGCGAGTGCGTTGTGAACGATGTGGGCAACGGCGTGCTGGAGATCAAGAACATCGCTGTCAATCCCTCTCACCAGCACCAGGGTTATGGGCGCATACTCATCGACTTCGTGGCCATGCGCCATGCAGGCGAGTATGACATCCTGCAAGTGGGGACAGGCGACAGTCCGCTCACCGTGCCGTTTTACGAGCGATGCGGCTTCGAGCGCTCTCATGTGGTCGAAGGATTCTTCACGGAAAACTACGACCATCCCATATTCGAGGGCGGTGTTCGGCTTGTCGACATGGTCTATCTGCGCAAGCGTTTGTAGATGGAGCTTGGGTTTACCGTGCGGCGGTTCCTCTTATCCTTTCGCGCCTGTCCTAATCCGGCTAAGAGTATTTACAATGACTCCATGGCCACGACCAAAGGAGCGCTACCTGTGTCCAAATCCTTGACCGACATGTCCCTTGAGGAGCTCTGGCAGCTCTTTCCCATCGAGCTCGTGGAGCATCGGGATTGCTGGGCTGGCTGGTATCGAGAGGAGGCCTCCGCGCTCGATGGCATCCTGTCTCCGGGCCTGCCGCATGCAATCCACCACATCGGTAGCACGGCAATCGATGGCATCTGGGCAAAACCCATCGTCGACATTCTCGTCGAGCTACCCGATGATGCGGCCATCGAATCCGCCAAGGCACGGCTTGCAGCCCATGGCTACCTGGCCATGGCCGACCGCGACCTCAACAAGGGCTACACGCCGGAAGGCTTCGCCGAGCGGGTTTTCCACGTCCACTTGCGCATTGCCGGCGACAATGATGAGCTTTACTTCCGCGATTATCTCAACGCCCATCCCGATGTCGCCCAAGAGTACGAGCGCCTCAAGCTCTCGCTTTGGAAGGAGTTCGAGCACGACCGCGATGGTTACACGCAGGCGAAGGCCGCCTTCGTCAGGAAGCACACGGACCTCGCCAAGGCCGAGCATTCGTCTGGCACGGACGTGTTACCCTGCTGAGTAACACATGTGGTTACTTGAAGGAGCAGACATGGAAGCCGGTACGCAGATGAAGGGTCATGTGGACTCCACGTTGAAGGAGACGGCCGAAGACATCCGCTGCGAAGATCATCCGCAGCAGGAAGCTGCGACAGCGCCGGGAGAACTTCCCGCGGACAAGAAGGCACTCGCAGATGAGCTCATCAAGCAGTATCGCCTCGAGGAGCTCTGCAGGTAATACGCATCCATGAGAAGCGGCAGGGGTTGCTCCTCGCCGCTTCATCTTCAGGAATAGCTTGCATTCGAAGCCGCATGCGGGAATTGCTCCGCGCCTGTGCCGCCTTCGCTAGCTGGAGACGGGCAGGTGCGCGGCGATGGAGTTTGCCAGCGTCGCGAGCGGCATCGTCTGCAGCCACAGCGTACCCGGGCCAGTCACCTTCGTGTTGAAGAGGCCTTCGCCGCCCAGCATGATGTTCTTGGCTCCATGGATGCGCTCGACCTCGATCGTCATGCCCTCGGTAAATCCGAGCACGTTGCCGGTGTCAATGAGCATGCTCTGCCCGGCGGCCAGCTCGTACTTCATCAGCTCGCCATCACATTCCAGAAAGACGATGCCCTGACCGCTCATGCGCTGCATGATGAAGCCCTCGCCGCCAAAGAAGCCGCCACTCATCTTCTTATTGAAGAAGATCGACAAATCAACGCCCATCTCCGAGGCGAGAAACGACATCTTCTGGGCGATGAAGCCCTTGCCAGGCTCGATTTGGATGGGAAGGATCTTGCCGGGAAAGCTCGAACCGAACGCGATGAGGCCGGCCGATGACGCGGTATAGATGTTCTGGAACATGGACTCGCCCGAGAACATCTTGGAGAACATCTTACCGACACCGCCGCCAGTCGTCTCCATGGTCATGCAGGGATCCATCCACACCATCGATCCCTTCTCGGTCTTCATCTGCTCACCGGCCTCCAGGTGGCAGACCACTACGGGAAACGCTCCGCCTTCGATTTCGTATTGCATGGGTCCTCCTCGACTTGGGCATTCGAACCATCGGGAGCGCCATTATAAGCGGTTTGCCATGCACGACGGTCGCAAACCGACGCTTCCCGGCGTGCGCGGAGTCCCGTGCGATGCTGCGTGTCGATATCGTTTCCCTGACGGTTCGGTGACGTGGGGTCGATGGCTTTGAAGCATGCCTTTAGAATGACCGTGACCTGCTCCTTCGATTCGGCCAGCTGATGTGCGATGAATCAAGGAAATCGCACCGAGCGTAGCAGCCGCGCACATGCCAGTGTTTAACAAAATCCCTTGGATTATGAAACGTGAGTATGGTTTTATGGTGACTCCGAAAGGGGTACTCATGACTAATATCCCCCGATATGGCAACCGCACGCCCGCCAAAGCGGCTTCACATGTCAGACCTCGACGCAAGAATCTCATGGAAACACGACGTCTTTCTGGGACGCAGGGCTCGATCGTGAGCGCGGCACGCAAACTCATAGAGCGCAATGGAGTCCATGCGACGACGGTCACCGCCATCGCCGAGGAAGCCAACGTCACGCGCGAGCTCGTCTACTATCACTTCCAAAACAAGAATGGCGTCATAGAGGCGCTGCTCGATGACTATGTCGAGGATCTTGTGGAAAGCGTCATCACGTGGAACGAGGAGCGCACCTTCGGCGACACCGCCGGGTCGCTCAAGAAGTGCATACGCACCTTCCGTTACGTGCTCTACGATGCAAAGGGCAAACCGCGCCCGATGATTCACGTGCTCGAGGAGCTGGGGGTGCGCGATGCGTTCGGCGTGCGGGCAGCGCAGGAGACGGTGGACTGCTTCAGCGACCACATCGTCACGGAGTATGCGGCCCATCATCAGATCGAGATCGACCTCGTATACGAAATGCTCTGCGTCACGATTTACGGCCTGGTGGGGTTAGCCAAGATCAAGCCCAGCGTCTCGGACGAGGAGCTCATGAAGATCGTGGAGCAGACGCTCCGCCTTGACATGGGTGTGATCGAGGAAGCCGGGAGCAAGCGCGAGGCCACCCCAAACGCATCCGAGGCATAGCCCCGTCCTATGCCGTATCTTTGCCCTTCAGGGTAATGACGAGGACGGATGCGACGATGACGACTGCGCCGACGAGCTGGATGACGGATAGTGTCTCGCCTAGGATGAGCCATGCCAGGAAGAGCGATGCGGGGGTTTCGATCAAGCTGAGTATCGCCGCCTTGGTGGAGCCGATGTACTTGATCGCGACGATGTAGAGGACAATCGGCAGGATCGTGGCAATGATGGCAAAGCCGGACGCGATGCCAAAGCGGTACAGGTCAAATCCCATGAAGGCGCCGGGGACCTCTGGGGCAAACAGAACGAGCGATGCCACCAGGCAGACCGTCGACATCGTGAACGTCGAGGTAAACGAGCTCTCCTCGGAGCTTGTGACGTGGATTATCACGGAATAGCCCGCGAACGAAAGGCAGGCGAGGACCGAGAAAAGCACCCCAAGGGGCTCCATGAACACGGCATGCGGCTCGAGTATTCCGGATATGAGGATGATGCCGATGATGGAAAGCGCCAATGCCATCACCACGCGCCAGGTCATCTTTTCCTTGAAGACTATCGTGTTGAGCAGGGCGACCACGGCGGGAAACGTATAGAAGATGCACGTCACGAGACCGGCATTCATATGCTGCACCGCAAGGAGATAAATCCATGCCGAAAGGAAGAAGAATGCCGACTGGATGTATGTCTCCTTATGACGGCTGAACAATCGGTGCTTGCGCCATATCAGCAGCAGGGCACCGAGATAAACTACGGTGAACCCCATGCGCAGTATCATCGCCTGGCTGGAATCGAGACCCGTGGCATACAACAGCTTGCCGAAGATGCCCATGGTCGAGTATAAAATCGCCTGGATGATGGCGGTCGAATATCCTATGAGATTGGCTGAGGCTTTGCTGCCCATCGATAGCCCCCATTGCGAGAAAGCGTGACTTCGGTCAATTGTATACGACAAGCCATTCTCGCCGAATGGATTTCTCGGCATCGCCTGCGAGAGACCCCTTTGTGCATGAGCGCAACAGATGGTTGCTTGAGCTGCGCGCTGCCGTGGCGGACAATCATGGCCAGTCGAGAATCAATCGGAAGGCAATGTCATGGCAATGAATGATACTATCAAGAAGCTCCGCAAAGAGATGGGGCTTACGCAGGAAGAGATGGCGCGTAGGCTTTACGTAACGAGGCAGGCGGTCTCGCGTTGGGAGACTGGTGAGACGCAGCCGGGTATCGACATGGTGAAGCTCATCTGCGCCACGTTCAACGTACCGCTCGAGCGCTTTTTCGAGATGCCCATGGATTACTATTGCCAGAGCTGCAGCATGCCCATTCCAGATGCGGAACTGCATGGAACGAATGCGGATGGTTCCGAGAACGCGGACTATTGCAAGTGGTGCTTCAGCGACGGCGGTTTCACTGCCAAGGGGGTTACCATGGACGAGTTCATCGAGGCGACGGCGGACATGGAGGCCGAGGCGATCGGCTGCTCGCGCGAGGAGGCCGTCTCGCTCATGGCCACGTTACTTCCGCATCTGAAGCGCTGGCGTGAGGTCGAGTAAAACGAGGCCATCAAGTTGGAATACGGAGACAGACATGCCCAATGCCCCGGAGCATAAGACTTACCAGGCCGAAGACGGCATCATCCACTACTGGACGAGCGGGGGCTCTGATCCTACGGGACGGACCCTCGTCTTCTTGCCGGGGCTGACGGCCGATCATCGCCTGTTCGATAGGCAGATGGAGTACTTTGCGGGCAAACCGGGCATGCGCTGTCTTGTCTGGGATGGCCCCTCGCACGGGCTGTCGCGGCCCTTTCCGCTTACCTGGAGCCTCGATGACCTTGCGCGCGTGCTTGACGGCCTGCTCGAGCAGGAGGGAGTCGAGCATCCCGTTCTCGTCGGACAGTCGCTTGGCGGCTATGTCGCGCAAGCGTATATGGATTTGTTTCCCGGCAAGGCGGCGGGATTCGTTTCCATTGACTCCGCGCCGCTTCAGCGCGAATACATCACGGCCGTCGAGCTCTTCTTGCTCAAGCACACGCACGCGATGTATGCCTCCATTCCGTGGAATGCACTCAAGCGCTTTGGTGCGCAGGTCGCCACGTCTGGTTACGGCATGCAGCTCATGCGCACGATGATGGACGACTACGAGAAGCCAGAATACGTCGATTTGACGGCGCACGGCTTTCGCGCGCTGGCCGAGGCGATCGAGGCGAGCCGTCCGTACGTGATCGATTGCCCGGCGCTGTTGATATGCGGCGAGAAGGACAAGGCGGGCTCAGCCATGCGCTATAACCGCGCATGGACGAAACGCACGGGGCTGCCGCTCGAGTGGATTGCGGGTGCCGGGCACAACGCCAACACCGATGCTCCCGATGAGGTCAACGGACTCATCGAGGAGTTCGTAGAGTCGCTGCACGCTCCGTCTGTCTGATGATCCCTCTATCCTATCTCCCTTGACGGCTGTGTATAGGTGTGTATATACTGTCTATATTGCATATGCACACCGTCTCGTGAGGGGACGCCTTCGCGGGGCGACACGGTAGCTGCTGCAGGGCTGCCGGAAAAGAGGACCATTGGAAATAGTCATTTCAAATTCGGGCTCGGTTCCGATTTACGAGCAGATAGAAGCGCAGATCAAGGACGCGATTCTGTCCGGAGAGCTTACGCCGGGGGAGCTTCTTCCGAGCATACGTTCTCTAGCCAACGACTTGCGCGTCAGCGTAATCACGACCAAGCGGGCCTATGCCGATCTCGAGGAGCTCGGTTTTGTGGTCACGGTCCAGGGTAAGGGCACGTTCATCGCTGCCGGTAACCAGGACTTGCTGCGCGAGGAGCGCGTGCGGCATGTGGAAGAGTCGCTCGAACGTGCGATAGCGGATGCGCGTCCGCTCGGGCTCACGTCTAGCGATTTGCACGAGATGCTCGATCTGCTTCTTGAGGACTAGCCCGGCAAGGAGACACGAATGGACGCATTGATACAGGCAAACGGCCTGGGGAAGCGCTACGACGACTTCCACCTTAAAGGCATAGACATACGCGTTGAGGCCGGTACCGTCGTGGGCCTCATCGGCTCGAACGGGGCTGGAAAGACCACCACGATCAAGATGCTGCTCGGCATCCTGCGGCCCGACGAGGGCGACGTGCGGGTGCTTGGCTGCCCTGTCGGGAGCGGCTCCGCGCCAGAAGGGGAGCTCAAGCAACGCGTCGGCGTCGTCTTGGATACCTGCGCGTTTCCCGACACATCGAAGGTGAAGGATGTGGAGACGCTTGGCCGCTTCGCCTACCGCAATTGGGACGCGCATCGGTTCGCCGCGCTCTGCGAGCGCTTCGGGCTTGCTTCCAAGAAAAACGTGAAGGAGCTGTCGCGCGGCATGGGCATGAAACTCATGCTGGCGTTCGCGCTCTCGCACGATCCGGAGCTGCTCATTCTCGACGAGGCTACCGCCGGCCTCGACCCGATGGCCCGCGACGAGGTGCTCGATATCCTGCGCGAATTCATGGCCGCGGAGGGTCATGCCATCCTGCTCTCGACGCATATCACGAGCGATCTTGAGAAGATCGCCGACGAAATCGTGTGCATTGACGGCGGCAAGCTCGTCTTCGACGTTCCCAAGGACGAAATCTGCGATGTGGCCGGTGTCGCACATTGCAGGAAACGCGACCTCGAGCTGATAGGGGAGAGCACATGGGCCGATGATGGGCGCGTGCGAAAGCTCAAGAGCGGCATGACGTACGACGTGCTCGTACCCGACCGCTTCGCCTTTGCGAAGGCGTTTTCCGATATCGCGCTCGACAGCGCCAGCATCGATGATTACATGACGCTCACCTTGAAAGGAGAGCAGCTATGAAAGCCATGATTTTCTCCGACCTCATCACTTCCAAGAACGTTGCGGTGCAGCTATTGCTCGTGTCTGTCGTTATCTGCGGATTTCTCGCATGGGGCACAAACGAGACCATCGTTGGCACGGCTGCCATGGCAACGATGACGCCCATGATGTATCTCTTCTCGATTTTCGCATACGACGAGATGAACGGGTGGGAACGCTTCCGTCTGACGCTGCCTATCACCAAGCGGCAGGTCGCCTACGGGCGCTATATCAGCATGCTCATCATCGCGGTCATCTCGCTGCTTGCGGCCTGGATCGTCTCGTTCGTCTTTCTCGCAATCGTCCAGGTGTGCGGCGGCCTCGGCATGGGTACGGAGCTCGTGAATCCTGATGCCTTCATCGCAATTCTCGATTGCGGTTTTGCCGGCTTCATCTTCACCATCGTGCTCGCCTCGCTCACCTTGCCGCTTCTGATGCGCTTTGGCATGAACAAAGCAACGCGCCTCTTGCCGCTCCTCGTTGTCGTCACGATCGTGCTTGCGAGCGTTGCGATCGGTAACATGTCCGGCGCAATCGATTTGACGGCCATACGCACGTTCCTGAACGAGAACACGGGCCTTATCGCGGCAGGCACCTGCGTCGTGGCGGCTATCTTGTACGTCGCAAGCGCATTCATCGCCGCGCGCCTTTACCAGGTTCGCGAGCTGTAGGGTGCTTGCTGACATTCTTCGCATTTCGCTGCGCATTTTTTGCGAGAGGCTAGGATTCATCGCCCGGTGTTCCTAGACTTTCTGCATTTTTGCGCACACAGGGGCCAGGAACCCTAGACTCTCCGCGTTTTTGCGCGCGCAGGGCCGGGGAAACCCTAGACTTGGGCGACTTTTGCGCGGGTCTATTCCCGCGTCGCCATCCAGGCGCTCGGCACGGGAACGATTGACCCGATGGCCGCCGCGACGAGCAACACGGGCGCGCCGGCGATGGGGAAGACCAGGAACAGCAGCACCATCGTCATGATGGGCTGGCGCATGACGGCGCCGACGAGTGCCCCGGTCACGGCGCAGAGCGCGAACACCGGGTCGATGCCCGTGAGGGCTGCCATGCCGTACCCGATTGCGATGCCCGCGAAGATGATGGGGAAGAAATGGCCGCCACGCCAGCCCATGTTCAGGCAAAGCTGCGTTGCGAACACCTTGACGAAGCCCGTTGCGATAAGGAGCCCCGCGCCTATCGTCGTCCAGGTAAGGGACAATTCTTCGGTCTGGGCTTCGCCTGCGAACAGCACGAAAGGCAGCGCGACGCCGAGCGCCCCGAGAACGAGACCGGCAAGTGCGGGCTTCACGATTAGGTGGTTTCCCATGAGTGCGGAGAGCTTGCGTGCGAGTGCTCCGAACGGGAAGTAGAGCCAGCCCGCCACTGCGCCGATGGCGATGAGAGGTAGCGCCCAGAGCAGCTCGAGCGGACCGAGCGCGATATCGCTGAAGTGGGGGAGACCACCGCTGCGTCCGAAGATGGACCCGAGCAGCGCCATCATCCCCATTGCCCCTGCGGCTGCCAGCACGTAGACGACGACCTTGACCGGTTTGGATACGTCGAGTCTGATCTCGCTTACCGGGCGGTTCCCGTTGGACTCATCGGCCGATCCGAAAACGGGCACGGCAAGGCCAAAGAGCGGTGTGGAGAAGATTGCCGATATCGCGGCGGCACAGCCTGCTTCGGCGAGCTCGCGCATCTCGGCACCCATGAAGCGCAGACGGTCGCCCACCCAGGTGCAAAGCCCGGCGATAACGCCGGTCAAACCCGCCTCGGGACCTATCGAGCCGCCAAACAGCAGCGGAAGAAGCGCGCCGAAAAACGATGCGCCCAGATGCTTGTACTCGTACCGTCCCTCGCTCTTGACCTGGGCCATTACGGTATTCATGTCATCGGGGTGGGGCCCAAACTTCTTTGCGAACAATCCGATGCACAGGCCGCCAAGCGCGCAAAAGACGATGGGGTAGAGAACGGCCGGCAATCCGGCTGCCGCAAGTGAGGTGGGAACGACGTCCCAGAGCAGATGGATGCCTGCGTTCATGAGGAAGAAGAACGCCCAAACGAAGGCACCGGCAAAGGCGCCAAAGGCAATCGTCATCACGATGAACAAAGCTCTTCTCACGGTCTATTGGCTTCCTCATGCTCGGCTTACGTGGTTTCGCACGTGGTAATTATGACCGTCTGACCTGCGAATGAGAAGTGGCGAGGGACTGTGATATAGAATGTGCCCATGAGGACTCGTATCACGAAATACCAGCGTATCTCCCGGCCACGCTGTCTCTTCGCGCTCACTCTCGTCCTTGCGCTCGGTCTCTTGGCCGCCTGCACGCAGGACCTGCCTCTCGGGAGCATCTTGTCGCAAGACCGCGCTGCGGACGCTCCTGCCAGCGAGGCTGCGACCAGCTCCGTCGTCGATCTCGGCTCGATTCCTCCCAACGACGGCAAGGGTTATGTCGAGCTCAACGGCGGCAAGCCCACGTTCACCGATGCCGACAAGGTCCTCCCGTACGGCTACGAATCGTATGCGCCGCTCGACAGCCTCGGCAGATGCGGGGCGGCCATGGCGCTCGTCGGCGTCGAGACCATCCCGGAACCAGGTAGCAAGCGCCAGAACATCAGCAAGATTCATCCAAGTGGCTGGGAGCAGGCGCGTTACGACTTCATCCCTGGCGAGGCCCTATACAATCGCAGTCATCTGATCGCGCGCGAGCTCACGGCCGAGGAAGCCAATCCCAACAATCTCATCACGGGCACGCAGTACATGAACCAGTCGAACATGCGTCCCTTCGAGGATGCCGTGCGCAACTTCATCGACTTGACCGGCTACCATGTGCTCTTCCGGGCAACGCCCATCTTCCAGGGAGACGAGCTCGTGGCCCGCGGTGTCCAACTCGAGGCGTGGTCGCTCGAGGACGAGGGGGACGGCATATGCCTCAACGTCTACTGCTACAACGAGCAGCCGGGCGTGACCATCGATTACGCGACGGGCGCTTCCTGGCTATAGGTCTTATGGCGCCTGGAGGCCGCAAATAGCCACGGGTCGGGTTACGCGCGTTTGCCCATCACCCATCCGATGGCTCCCCCTACGATGGCAAACGCGATCCATCCGAGCCCCATCGAGTAGAGCGGTAACCAGTCGAGAGGCACCACGACGGGCGCGCCCGTGCCGTACAGCTCGAGGGCCACGCCCGCTAGAAACGCACCGATAGCCGCACCTTGATAGACATGGCGGCAGGCGATGTGCTTGTGGAAGAGCAGTAGCACGACCACGGCGATGAACGGCGGGTAGACGATGCCCAGCACCGGGTCGGCAAGCTGGATGATGTTGTCAAGCCCGATATCGCAGATGAGGACGCCGATAATGCAGTCGATGAGGAGCAAGACGTTGTAGGAGACTCTTCTCTTGAAGAGCACGCAGAAGAAGTCCGCGGCCGAGCTCACGAGTGCGACAGCGGTTGTCACGCATGCCAGCAGCACGACGACGCTGAGGAGAACCATACCCGTGTCGCCGAGCAGCGCATTCACGACTGCCACGAGCAAATCGGCCTGCGACATGTTGCTCCCGAGCGTCAGCGACGTGGCGCCCAGGTACGTCAGGCCACCATAGACGATGGCGAGCATGACCACGGCGCATACGCTCGCGCGTGCCAGCAGGGACAGCCTGTCGCGCTCCTTAGAATGGCTCTTCACGACGGCGGAGTCGAGGATGATGATTGAGAATGCCGCTGCACCCAGGACGTCCATCGTCTGGTATCCCGCCCGGACGCCCTCTTGAAACACCGTGCTCGTGAGGGGAGCTTCGATAGGCCCGATCGGGTGAACGATTCCCACGACAATCAGCACGAGGATACCAAGCACCAGGGTGGGCGTGAAGAACTTGCCGATGATGTCGACAACGCGCGATTTGCGACAGGCGAGGAGATAGACGATGGCGAAGAAGACGATGGAAAACGGGACGAGCCATGCGGATGCCGCGTTGCCGAGATAGGGGGCGACCGAAAGCTCGAAGGTCGTCGCCGCCGTGCGGGGCATGGCGAAGACAACGCACAGGCACAGGATTGCCGCCGTGCCCAAGATGGTGCCGCCTACCTTGCCGAGCACCTTGTCGAAGGCATCGCGTGGGCCACCCACCGCGTTCATCACGAAGACGCCGAGGCACGATAGTACCGCATCGACGAGCAGAAAGCCGACGAAGCCCCATGCCCACAGGTCGCCGCTTTCCTGACCGAGCGTTGGCGGAAAGATGAGATTGCCTGCTCCGAAGAACATCGCGAACAGGGCGAACCCGACGATGACCGAGTCCTTTGCCAAAGATATGTTACCGTGCGCCTTCATGTGAGCATTGTAGCGCGATGAGGAGGAAGATGGGCTTGGCGTACTCTAGCGCAGGGTGCGCAGGTAGTTCTTCATCTCGTTGCTGATGCGTCGGCTCTCGATGGCCTTCTGGATTGCCTTGCGGCGTGTCCATTCGTCAAGCAACGCCTCATCACCTTGCTGCTCGAGATACGGAAGTGCGGACGTTTCCTGCTTTGCAAGTGCCTCGGCAAAGTACCAGGCACGCATCATGTCAACGTAATAGATATCGTCTTCGCTGGCGGGGTTTTCGGCGGTATTGGGCATGCGTGTGCGTGCGACCAAATCGAGGAAGCGCTCGTCGAATAGTTCGTCGAGATAGAGGCGCATGAGCACGCCCATGGCAAAGCGAATCGTGTAGCAGTGTCTTGATGCGAGCCAGCGTTCGATGTGCTCGAGCGTCTCGTCGGGACGTTTGGCAAGCACCTTGACCGGCAGCTGGTCGCAGGTCGCCCAATTGTCTACGAAGGGCAGGAAGCGTTCGTAAAGCGCCAGGGCCGTGTCGTAGTCCCTCTCCAACCCGATGGCAAAGGCATGCACCTGGTTCTCGTCGAACAGGCGATGGGGAAGCGTTTTGAGGAACGCGTCAACGTCATCGCGCTTCACGAGCTCCTTGGCGATCGTACGCAGGGCGGGAGTCCTGACGCCGGCGATGGTCTTCTTGTCCACGGTGGGCACGAGGCGTGCATGGAAGTCGCGATAGTCCAGGTCAACGTTGCGTGCCAGGCTGCGGCATACGAACTCGCCGGCCGTGTCCTCGCCAAAGCCGGGAAGCTCGACGCATAGCACGTCTTCCAACGGCGTATTCGCCGCCTTGGCGAGCAGCACGTCCTTGTTCGCACGGTCGAGCTGCTTGAAGCGTGCCTCCGCGCTCATGGCGCGCTCCTTCGAGTAGAAGCGTGCCTGCGCGACGAGCCGCACGGGTGCATGGGCCTTCGTGTACTTGGCGCCGGTTCCCGCCTGATGCGCGGCTACGCGGGCGTCGACATCGGTGGTATAGCCCGTGTAGAGGCTACCGTCTCCACACTCCAGGACATACATGTAATGCTCGAACGGGGTCATGGGCGTTACTGTGCGAAGAGCCAGCCGAGCACTTCGGGGTCACGTGCCATGCGGGGACTGCCGCCGCCATGCTGCTCGTCCGGGTCCCAGAAGTACGACGCCGGCTTCACGTCGAGCACGACCAGACGGTCGATCTCCTCCTCGCCGAGCCCCTGTGCCTCGTAGAGGGCACGCAGTTCATCGACGACCCTTTGCGCGGCCTCGACGCTGTAGAACTCGTCGTTGTCGCCCAGCGAGATGCGCAGTGGTACCCGCGCGGTGGCCAGGGCCTCGACATCACCATCCCATTGCGAGGCGAGATGTAGGGCGGCGCGGTAGAGTTGCGGCTTGGTATCCATGACGAGCGACAAGGTCTCGCCGCCGTAGGAGTAGCCCTCGAGGTAAACGCGCTCGGGATCGATGTCATAGGCGAGCAGCAGGTATTCGGTCAACTCGACGATCTGGTTGGCCGAGGTCTGTGTCCAGTCATTGGGCTGCGGTGCGACGATGATCATGTTGGGGTCGTAGCCTTGCGCGGTAAACGCGAACTCCTCCACCTGCAGGTTTGCGCCAGCGCCCTGATAGTAGAGGCCTGGCTCGGCGGGAAGCGTCACGAAGAGCGATACGGGCCGCGTGACGTCATAGCTCTCGGGGACGAGGAGACTGAAGTGGATGTCGCCCAGATTGCCCGCATGGAGCACGTTATCGACGAGGAAGCCACGATCGGCGTAAGTTCCGGGTGTGACCTCGTACGATGCGAGGAGCTGCACGCGCGCCTCCTCGGTGGCGGCGGCTGCCTTGTCGAGGGTGGATGCGCGGACGTCCTGCGCCGTGGCCGTGGAGCCGTACGGCGTGGCGGTATAAGTGCCTATGAAGAGCAGCGCGCCCACGAGGAGCGTCAGGACTGCGACGGGCATGCGCACGGGAACGTCCTTTCCAATTTACGGTCATCCATTGTATATGGCACCGGGTTATCCAACCTTGCAAAATCGTTAGGCAAGCGTAAGCGGGTTCGATGGTGGCTGTTATCTGCCGTTTTTAGGATGGATACATGGTCTTGGGTTGCGGATTCGTTTGCGAGGAGGCAAAAGGTGGGTAAGAGGGTAGCCGTTATCGCGGCCGTGGTACTGGTTGCCGCGGTCGCCGTCGTTGGCTTTCGCTGGGGACTCATCCCCGGGATGGCGAGCGGAACGTATTACACGCAGGTCGACAACACGCAGGTTCGGGAGCAGGAGTCGGATGGCGGCGTCATCGACTTCACGGGTGGCATGCCGCTGCTTTACACGCTGCCTTCCTATGACGAGAACGGAAGCGTGCAGGATTTGAGCTTTGGCACGGAACGCCAGCTTCGGGAAGGTGCGTACCTGCGACTCAACGTCCTTCCCGTCCGCGGTGTCACGGAGTGGCGCGAGGTGCACTACGAGGAGCTTCCGTCCGCGGTCCAGGCAAGAATGCGGCGGTAAGAACGCAGCGTCGTGCGGTTCGCGTCCCCTCATCGCGTATCATGTACGAAGCATATACGCGCGACGAGAGGGGCTGTCATGGAACGAACCGAAAGCGTCATCGAGTCTCCCGCGAGCATCCAGACGCGCCTGCGGCAGCCAGGGCCACTCCTCAACGAGCGTGGTGAGCTCGCGTGCGCGGGCTATGCGACGCGCCCGCTTTTGTCCTACGAGCGCGCGGCAATCGGCGCTCCTCCCTGGCGCATCAAGGAATGGTCGGAATAATTTGCAGCTGTCCCATAACTGGGGCGGGTTATTTCATTTCTTAGGCGTGGATTAAAACTTAAATTAGCAGTGGGCAACGGTTGCCCACCAGGTTGTCCCTCGGCAAGTCCCTAGCCTGATGTCGCAACGTTCAAAAACGACGCAGACTAGGGACTTAATTATAAATCGTTTATGTTTTCATCATTTCATAATTCTAAATGGTTTATAATAAAAGCCTGAAAGGGGGATGGTGCATGCCAAAGGAGTCGAGAGACACACGCAAGGTGATAGCACGGCTCCTAAGGGAAGGGTGGATCATGCGACAAGGCAAGGGCGATCATATGAATTTCCACAAGCCCGGATGCCCTGATCTCATCACCATCGATACCGGCGAGAAGCAGATAAAGAAGCCGATTTACAATAGGATCAAGAAGATTGTCGGCTGGGATTAGTCGTCTGGTAGGAGGAGCTCATGGGAAAGTACGTATATGCGGCCATCGTCAGACCCGATGTGGATGATGGCGGTTTTTGGGCTGAGGTTCCAGATCTTCCGGGTTGCTTCGGACAGGGCGAAGATTACATCGGGGCGATCGAGAACGTCTTGGATGGCATCGAGACACACCTCGTGGCGCTCGCGGAGAGCGGCAAACCCATTCCCAAGGCCACGGTCATCAGTGCCGATGATGGCGATGTGGTTTATGTTTACGCTAAAACCGATGGCCTCAAGCTTGGCGTACCGACGATTTCCGCCGCCGAGGCGGCCAGGCGGCTCGGTGTCACGAAGGGCCGCGTATCCCAGCTCATCTCCGAAGGCCGGCTCGTTGCCGAGCGATCGGCTGCGGGCACTCAGGTCACCGTCGACAGCGTCGAGGCGTATGCTGCCGGCAATCGCTCACCGGGCCGTCCCAAGAAGTCCGCTGCGATGGCGTAGGAGCCGAACACCTCTTCGTCCTAAGTCTCCCAGAAGGCCTGCTTGACGCCCAACATGTCGAGGTCACCCATGCACGTGGGGGCATTGTTCGCTAGAGACGCACCTTCAGACGCATGTGCAGGATGGGGAAGGGCTCGCCCTGTTCGTCGGTTTCCGAACGCCCAATGACCTCGAAGCCCTTGTGCTCGTAGAAGCCGCGGGCCTGGGCGTTTTGCTCGTTCACGTCCACGTGCGTGACGCCCAGTTCGCGTATCGCGAGGTCCAGCAGCATCGCTCCCACGCCTTTGCCGCGATGCGCGGGATCGATGAAGAGCATCTCGAGCTTTCCGCCATCTACACCGGCAAAGCCTCGCGCCCGTCCGTCGTCATCGCACGCCGTCACAAGAGAGGGAACCGTTCGTATCGCCTCCGGCACGTATTGTGCGATGCGCTCGATGTCCTGTGCGCCCAGGAAGTCAAGCGTTGCTTCGACGGATGCGCGCCATACGCCCGCCAGCTCGTCTACGAGCGCATCGGTGCGGTCATGTGGCATCGTAATCTGCATCGGACGTGCCTTTCTCGGTGTGATCTCGCCGCATCTTAGCATTGCGCTTGGCCTCGGCAGGAGGCTATGCGATACCGTGCATTGAGGTGCATTTTGTCGCTGGCTACAGCAGCCCGTGCTCACGGTGCATGTCCAACATGGCCGACAACGTCATCTTGCGGGCGAAGAGCTGCTTGTAGGTGACGGTCTTGAACTTGCCGGCGGCCTTGAGCTCATCAAGACGTGCGATCACCTCGTCGAACTCCCGCACGATGTCGTCGCGCATCTCCCGGTATTTCTCAAGCGCTTCGTCAGTCATGGTCATCCGTCTCCCGCTCGTCGTCCTGTCTGTAGCATACTGCATCGCGATTCTGACATTCGGGAAAGATGACATGCCAGATTCCATCGCCCCATCCTTCATTCTTGGACTAGAATATATACATCAGCATACAAACGAAGGAGGCCATCATGGCTGACAAGGAACTTCTACATAAGATCGTGGAGATGCAGGAACGTGTCATCGCGCAGATGGATTCGCT
This sequence comes from Coriobacteriia bacterium, assembly GCA_003149935.1. Classification (NCBI taxonomy): domain Bacteria; kingdom Bacillati; phylum Actinomycetota; class Coriobacteriia; species Coriobacteriia bacterium. The sequence goes on from QAMH01000004.1 coordinate 301,893, forward strand.
GAAGGACCAGGACCTCGTCACGAACGACCTCAGGAAGGCCGCCGACAAGGCTCAGGAATGGGCACGCGCGGTCATGAAGGAGGAGGGCAACGACAAGTCCTACCGCGAGTGGCCGCCCAAGCAGTTCGCCCACGAACTCAAGAAGCACATCAACGCGTTCGGAAACCACGAGGGCACGCAACTCGTGCGCGAGTACGAGCAGCTCGTCGGAAAGCTGCCCTACGACGCCGATCACGAGCATGTCTAGGCTACATCCCGTCATTGCGCTAGGCTTGTCGTGGCATTGACGGTGCCATGCGTCGAGCGCGAGGTGACGAGAGGTTGACTGACGGCAAACGTAGGTTCTGGATTGGCGTGGCCATCACGCTGCTCGGCGGCGCCCTGTGGGGCGTGTCGGGCACGAGCGTGCAGTACCTCACGACGACGGGAGGGGCGAGCCCCGCGCTCGTCACGTTTCTGCGCACCTTGCTCGGCGGCGGGCTCTTCTTCGTCTTCCTGCTCCTGACCAAGCGTCATGTCGTCAAGACGATGTTTTCATGTCGGCGCACCGTTGGCGCCCTTTTCGCCTTTGGATTCGCGCTCTACGCCAACCAGCTCTGCTACGCGCAGACCGTGCAGATCACCAACGCGGGGACCGCGACGGTGCTTCAGATGCTGGCCAGCGCGTTCGTCATGCTCTACGTGTGTGTGACCCTGCGCAGGGCACCGCGTATCAGGGAGGCGATTGGTCTGCTCCTCGCGCTGTTGGCGGCCCTCTTCATCGCCACACAGGGCGATATTCGCACGCTCAACGTCCCGGCCGGCGGGCTCGTCTGGGGGTTGCTCACGGCTCTTTCGACGGCCGTCTACATCATCGTCCCCAAACGCTGTGGCCTCTTCGAGCGATACGGGAGCATGCCGGTGGTGGGGACGGGCATGCTGCTCGGTGCGCTATTTGCCCTGCCGGTCTATCTGATCCAGGGAAACACGCTTGCCGACGCTGCGACTGTGCTGACGGCCTTCGGGGGCTTCGAGTGGCTCGTCTTTCTGGGTGGTCTCGTCGTGGTCGGCACCATCTGCGGATATGGCCTCTACTTGCACGGTGTCGCGATCGTGGGCTCGGTCAAGGGGTCGCTTCTGGGCGCCATCGAGCCCGTGAGTGCCACGGTGCTGGCGGCGTTGTGGCTGGGAACCGCGTTTACCGGCTACGATTTGGCGGGTCTGGTGCTCATGTGCGTCATGGTCGCGTTCGTCACCTCCGACGAAGACGATGCTTCCTCCGATGATGGTGGATGATGTTTCAGCAACGCCAGCGTGCGTTCGAAAAGCAGGCGCGCGACGGAAATCGGTAATCAGGCATTTTTGCCCTCGTATGTAAAGAATTTGCGAAAGTGCGAGGCTTCCAAATTACGCCTGCACGTTTTTTTCGATAGTGTGAGACGTTCGCGCGATTCGAGTACGCACTATCGAAAAAAACCTACATGAATCCAGGGTCATGTACACATAATCGAAAATTCTTTGCGTCTTTTGTCATCGAGCTACACACTTTCGAAAAAACGTTCCTATTTGCAATATCCAAACGCAATCGCAGAGGCCCGCATACGCAAGGATGCCGGCCACGTTTTCGCGACCGGCATCCCGTCTAATCGTATGTCTCGCGACGTTTACTCGTCCTTGCCGTCGTCTTGCATGCGACCCACGTAATCGCCGCGCTCCTCGAGGATCTCGAGCGTCGCGGCATCTTCCTCGGCACGAAGCGCACTCTCGGCATCGCGCTCGGCTTCGGCCCAGGCCTTCTCCTCGGCATGCTCGGCGCGCACGTCAGTTGCCTTCTTGTCATGCTTGGCGTTGGCAATCGCAAGAACCGAGCCGGTCAGCGCAAACAATGCGATGGCGTTGGGAAGCACCATCAGCTGGTTGAACATGTCCTGCAACTCCCAGACCAGGTCGATCTTGAGCACCGCGCCCAGGAACACGAAGAACGTGCAGATGCAGGCGAACACGAGGATCGTCTTCTTGCCAAAGAGGTATTCCCAGTTGAGCTTCGCAAAGAGGTTCCACGACAGGATCGTCGAGAACGCGAAGAACAGCAGGCATATGGCGACGAAGATGTTGCCGCCGTTGGTGGTGAAGAACTGGCTGAACGCAACCTGGGCCATGTTGCCGTTGTCCAGGCCAACGGCCGCGGCCAGGGCGGCGGGGTCGTTCATATCGTCATCGGTAAGGACTGTATCGCCCTTCGCGTTGACGAGCGCTCCGTCCGAAATCACCATGCCCTCGCCGATAGCGTCGCCTTCGGCCTGCACGAACTCGACAACGGTGTCGTACTTGCCGGCGTCCTCGTAGGCCTTGGCCAGCGCGCCATCGCCCACGTAGAGGGTGGAGATGACGACGAGCGCTGTCATGGTGACGACCACGAGCGTGTCGATGAAGACGCCGATCATGGCGACGACACCCTGCTCGTGCGGGTCACGTACCTCGGCGAGCGCATGCGCGTGCGGGGTGGAGCCCATGCCGGCCTCGTTGGAGAACAGGCCGCGCTTGGCGCCATAGGTGATGGCAGCGACGATGCCGAAGAACGCACCGCCGATGCCGGCTTGCGGGCTGAAGGCGCACTGGAAGATGAGCGCGAAGGCACCGGGGATGTTCTGCCAGTTCATGACGAGCACCACGATCGAGCCCACCACGTAGAGCACGGCCATGACGGGCACCATCTTCTCGGTGATGGAAGCCAGGCGGTGTATGTTGCCGATGAACACGAATCCTGCGAGCACGGCGATAATGATGCCTATCATCCAGGGTTCGATGGAGAATGCCGTGTTCATGGTTGCGGCGATGGAGTTCGACTGCACCATGGGGCCGATGAAGCCCAGGGCGATGATGACGGCCACGGCAAAGAAACCGGCAAGTGCCTTGCCACCCTTGCCCTTGAACGCGGTGGTGATGTAGTAGGCGGGACCACCGTGAACCGACCCGTCGGCGTCGACCACGCGGGTCTTCTGCGCCATGACGGCCTCGGCATAATTGGTCGCCATGCCCAAAAGGGCGATAAGCCACATCCAGAAGATGGCACCCGGGCCACCTACCAGAATGGCACCGCAAGCGCCGACGATGTTACCGGTGCCGACCTGTGCGGCAATGGCCGTGGCCAGGGCCTGGAACGACGTCATGCCGCCGCCCTGCTTGCCGCCACGTAGCGAGAAGTCGCCGAAGATGCGGCGCCAGCCCTCGCCAAAGCAGCGGAATTGCACGAACTTCGTGCGAATGGTGAACCAAAGGCCCATCGCGATGAGCAGGGTGAGTAGAACGTAATTAGACAGATACGAGTTGATCGTCGTGACGATCCCCAATAGTGCTTCTTCCACGGATGTTCCCTTCCTTGACAACGGCTACCCATTATCAGAGAAGCGGAGGAAAAGTGGTTCAATTTCGAGTTATTTAACGTGACCGTGACAAACGGGTAGGCGATTTGCCACGCTGCTGCGATGGAGTAGCGAACGATCTCATTGCCAAATGTGACGATATTCTCACATTCCCATACACGTATTGTGTTTGACGTGGCGACACCATAGACTTGCTTAGCAATTGGATCATACGGAGGGATACGCCATGACCGAAAGCGATGAAGTAGCAAGCATGACCGTCACCCCGCGAGTTCTACGCACGCCCGAGCTCACGGGCAACCTGCGCGCCCACAGCGTGCGCCTTCCCGAGGCCGCGCAGGAGGCAAGCGGCATACGCGTGCTCGGGCGCACCATCCGATCGATCGTCTACACGACCGACATCGCGATCATCCGCAACTGCGATGCCGATGCGGTCTTCGCCGTGTATCCCTTCACACCGCAGCAGATCATCTCCAAGGCCATCATGGAGGCCTCCGCGATTCCCGTGTTCGCCGGGGTCGGGGGAGGGACGACGGCCGGTCCGCGCTCGGCTGCGCTTGCGCAGGATGCCGAGGCCGACGGCGCGTATGGCGTCGTGCTCAACGCGCCGGCGAGCTATACCACGCTCGAGATGGTGAGCCGCGTCATCGATATCCCGGTGATCGTGACGGTCGTCGATGCCGATAGGGACGTGGTCGCCAATCGAATCGCCGCCGGTGCCTCCATCCTCAACGTCGCCGCTGGCGCCGCGACGGCCCAGGTGGTCGCCGATATCCGGGAGGAGTTTCCCGACGTGCCCCTCATCGCCACGGGCGGGTCGAGCGAAGAGAGTATCCGCGCGACGGTCGAGGCGGGCGCGAACGCGGTCATCTGCACGCCCCCGACCAACAAGGAGCTGTTCTCGGGAATGATGAAACGCTACCGGGAGTCCTCGGACATCCACGCGACTACGCCATCGAATGCCCGCGGCTTGTCGGACGCGAGCCTACGCGAAATCGAGGCGCGTCTGCGTGAGATTCGCGACGCCGGCTTCCTCGATCGCTAACTGGCGCGGACCAGGTGGTGCCACATCGGCGAAAGTTGTCGTTTGTGGCACGTTTTGGGCCTGGTGCTGGCGAGTATTGACGATTGGGGCGCGTGTGATTGCCCCAATCGCGCCTTTTCGTCACGTTTTGCCGAATATGATCGTTTGGGGCGCATTCGATGTACCACAAACGAACATCTCGGTCAGCTTACTCCATGTAACGTGCCACAAACGCACATAGCCGGCATGTCCCAAATCGCGCATGGGCTGGCCGGGGCAGACGGGTCTCGTAGGACGCTCGCAGACCGCAAGCACCTATGTGCCGCTTGCCTTGCGCGTTCCCAGCTTGCCGACCAGGTGCCGGACGGCTGAGATGGGGTGCTTCTTCAGCATACGCGGTCCCGCGTAACGCATCACCTGACGAATCCGCTCGCGCATGGCAGGGGCGTAGCAGTGGTTGGAGCACACCTCGCAGCTCACCTTCTCGCCCATGCGACGGCACCGCTGCGTCCTTAGGCACGCGTAGTCATCGAGGGCCTTGCATGCGGGGCAGACGGGCTCGCCGCAGATGGCTCGCTCGCTGCGCTCGTCCTTTGGGTGGTTGCCCGCGCAGTAGATTGCCACCATCTGAGACACGGTTTTCGTCTCCCGCTCGCGCTTGCGCCGGATGGTGGCGCTTTCGCTTTGCGCTTGAGTCGGAGTGCGCCTGGTGGTGTCGTTCATAACGGAATCGGCTTGTCTCACGACTGTCGTCCTTTCGTCTGCACGGCATAGGCTTTGTCGGCGATGGATGCCGCCGAGGGGCGGTGGCTCACCAGCACGACGGTTCTGCCATCCCTGTTTTCCGAGAGACTGCGGAGTATGACCGTTTCATTTAGGCTGTCAAGGTTGCTCGTGGGCTCGTCGAGCAGGATGAGGGGAGCATCATGGAGCAGCACCCGTGCCAGGCCAAGCCGCTGCCGCTCGCCACCGGATAAGCTGTTTCCGATGGCACCGATAGGCGTATCGAGTCCATCGGGTAGTCGGTCGACGAAGTTTGCCAGGGAAACCTTCTCCAGGACTTCGTGAAGCTCGTCGTCTGTGGCCTGCGGTTTGGCCATGAGGAGGTTATCACGGATCGTGCCGTCAAACAGGAACGTCTCCTGGGTCATGAAGCCTTCAATACCCCTCAAGGATGTCGTGTTGACATGGCGAACGTTACGGTCCGAGACTCGCACCTGGCCGCTGTCCGCATCCCAGAAACGCATGAGCAGCTTCAGCAGCGTTGACTTTCCGGCGCCGCTTTTACCCTCGATGCGAACGATGCTGCCTGGTTCGATTGTCAGGTTCACGTCGTCGAGTATGGGGGTGTCACCGTAGGAGAAATCCACGGATCGCAGCTCGGCTCCCGTGAAGCCATCGACGTCCTTTCCGTCGCGCACCTCTTCGGTGACCGGCTCCTCGGCCAGCAAGTCCAGTACGCGGCTGCCGCAGGCCAGCGTCTGCTGCAGGGTGGTTCCCAGGTTTGCCACCGCGATGACGGGGCCGAAGGAGGACATGAGCGCGGCAACGGCGAGCAGGGCGGGCCCGAAGGCGAGCTGGCCGGTCGCCACCAAGAACGCCGCCAGGGCGAGCATGGCCAGGTCGAAGACCATGACGAGGGTTCCCGTGAGTGCCATGGAGCAGGCGGTCCGCCGTTTGAGGGAGTCCTCGGCCTCCATCAGGGCATGCGTTCGTTTCTCGAGCTCGCGGCGGCGCTCCCGGGATTGCCCGAACTGGAGGATTTCGGGGAGGCCGCGCAGGCTGTCCAGGACGAAGGTGTTCATAGCACCGATGTGACGGCGCACGCTGTCGCCGAGCGTTCCGGCCGAGCGCGAGGAAAGCCAGGGGACGGCCACTCCCATCACCAGGTAGGCGCAGGCGGCGAGTACGGCAAGGATGGGGGATTGGGAGGCGATGAACACGGTCATTCCCGTTGACACGATGAGCGCGATGGCCGCCGGTGAGATCGTATGGGCGAAGAACACCTCGAGGAGCTCGACGTCGGACGTCATGAGCGAGACGAGGTTGCCCTTGTCACGTCCCTCGAGCCTGGCCGGAGCCAGCTTGCGCATCACGGCGAACAGGCGGTCGCGTACGAGGGCGAGGACGCGAAACGCGAGATAATGGTTGCAGAGCTGCTCGCCATAACGCAAAGGCCCGCGGACGATGCCGCATATCGCCACCGCCATGGCTGCCGCCATCCAGTCCATTTCGGCGCCCTGGCCGACCAGGTCGAGCAAGCTGTAGCTCGCGAACACGGTCAGGAAGATGGCTGCGCCAAATCCGAGGACTCCCAGCACGATGGCCATGGCGAGGACCGGCAGCAGGGGAGTGACGAGCCTCAGCAGCCGGGCCATGACGCTCAGGTGCGAGCGATGGGTGCCGCCGATGGCATCGGGAACGGTCGTGGCGGGCTCGCCCCCCTCGTCTTCCTCGTCGATGACGGCGATTTCTCCGGTATCCGTGGCGGGTGCCTGCGCGAACGACTCGAGCCGGGACTGCTCGTCCCAAAGTCGCCCGTAGGCACCTCCCGCAGCGCTCAGCTCGTCATGGGTACCGGACTCGACGACGCGTCCATCGGCAAGGACGTAGATACGCCCGGCGTTCCTCAGCGCCGCGAGGCGGTGGGTGATCATGATTACGGTCTTGGTATCTGCGAGTTGCCTCACCAGCTCGATGATGGCCGCCTCGCTCTCGGCGTCAATGTTGGAAGTCGCCTCGTCCAGGATGTACACCGGCGTGTCGTGCAGGAGCGCTCGTGCCATCGCCAACCGTTGACGTTGGCCACCGGAGAGGTTCGTCCCTTCGGCGGCCACCGGGGCCTGCAGGCCACCTGTGCGACGCACGAGTCCCTCGAGGCGACAGCGGTGCAGGACGTCCCAGAGCTCTTCGTCCGTGGCATCGGGTTTTGCCAGGCGCAGGTTTGATGCCACGGTGCCTTCGAACAGGTAGCTCGCAAACGGAACGTATGTGATCGTCTCGCGCAGCGATGTACGGGATATGTCGCGCAGGGGGATGCCGCCGATGCTGACGTTGCCCGCGTAGCGGTCAAGTGACCTGGAGAGTATGCCGGCCAAGGTGGACTTGCCGGAGCCGCTTTCGCCGGTTATGCCGACGAAGGAGCCCTGGGGGATGGTGATGTCGACATCGCTTAGCACGTTACGGTCGCCATCGTAGGAGTACGAGATGTCGTGGCATTCGATCTGCACGTTGCCGTGGTCAACCGTGCGCTCTCCGCTAGGAGGGGTCGGCGTGTCAAGGATTTTGAACATCCTGTCGGCTGCCGCCATCCCGCTCATGGCCGTATGGAAAAACGAGCCCAGGGCGCGCATGGGCAAGAAGAACTCGGCCGACAGGAAGGTGATGGCAAAGACCGCTCCGAACGAGGCGTTGCCTTGCGAGAGCTGCACGAGGGCCATGATGATTCCCGCGGCCGCGCCGCAGAAGGCGAAGAGATCCATCACGGTGATGGAGTTGAGCTGCATGACGAGCAGGCGCATGGTGGCCTGCCTGAAGCTCTCGGCCTCCCGGTTCATGGCCTCATGACGGCGCTGGTCGGCTTGGAAGATTTTGAGGGTGGTGAGTCCCTGGATGCTTTCCAGGAAGAAGGATCCCAAATCGGTGTAGGAGCCCCAGTAGTTGCCCATGACGCGTTTGGCGATCCTTTGCACCGCGACGATGGATAGGGGGATGAGGGGCACGCAAACCAGGAGGGTGATTGCCGTGGGCAGCGAGAGCGGAGCGAGACATGCGAAGAGCGTGAGCGGCGCCACCACCGCGTAGAAGAGCTGGGGAAGGTAGGAACCGAAGTAGGTCTCCAGATGTTCGACGCCCTCCACGCTCACCTGCAGGGCCTCGCTCGGCGTGGTGCTTTCGCGATAGGACGGCCCCAGGTCCACAAGCTTGGCGTATATCGCCTGGCGGATGGTGCTCTTGGCCGCGTTGGCCGCCCTCTGGCCCATGCGTTGTGTCCCCATCTGGCAAAAGAAGCGTACAGCCAGCGTGAGCAGGGCGACGACGAGCAGGATCGCGACGTGCGAGGCCTGCAGGGTATTCTCGAGGAGTCCCTGCAGGAAAAGGCCGATGAGGATGAACAACACGATATTTGCGACGAGTGCTATCCATTGCAGGGCCACGTCGGCGCCGATGTAGCGACGTGCGTTGGTGACCATGGTAATGAGTCGTTTGTTGAACACGGATTCTCCTACCTGACGGATGCCCGATCTTTGATCGTTAGTCCTCCTGCAGCGCTTGCTGCCGCTGCAGCACGTTTGCCTGGGGCCTGTCCGTCTTCACGATGAAGCCGAAGTAGACGATGTGGCCGATGAAGATGATGGCCACGACGATGCGCCCGATGGGTACCGACCCCATGAGCGCGAAGGACACGGCGAGGAGGAGCGTGATGGGGGCGAGGAGCTTGAGTTTGGCCACGATGGTCATGGACTTGCGCGTCAGCAGGCCCTCGAACACCGATTTGTAGAGTTTGGTCGACTGGAACCACGCGTTGAGCTTGCGTGAGCTGCGAGCAAAGCAGAAGGCCGCCAAGAGGATGAACGGCGTGGTGGGGATGAGGGGAAGTATGGCACCCAGGACGCCAAGCCCAAAACTGATAAGACCACCTGCACCCCAGAGCCACGAGGCGAGGGTTCGCCTGCGCGTGGGGCTTGCGTCGCCAGACGCATCGTTAACGGGGGATAGCAAACGCGTGAAGTTGTGTTCCATGAGTCCACCTTATCTATGAGTTAGCTGAAATTAACTATAAGTTAGCAGAATCTTACTTAAAAATGCAAACATCTGTAACTGGGATGTTTCTAAGAATATGGTTACTCTATGCGAGCTCGTGACCTGCAGAATGCGGAGAGGGTGAGTCTCGAAGCATCTCTTCTCGCGTTAACATCATCGAAATCTCCCGTGGCTACAATGCGGGTGCATGGCGGGATGCCCTCGTCGGGACGGGCATTCCGTCGTGCCATGTCATCGAGGCATCGGGAGGTATCTTGAGTACGGACACCATGGAAGAGGCCTGCGGGGTCTTTGGCATCTACGCGCCGGGCAAGGACGTTGCCCGCATGACGGGCTTTGGCCTGCAGGCACTGCAGCACCGGGGGCAGGAAAGCGCGGGCATTGCCGTGGGGGATGGCGAGACGGTCAACGTCTCCAAGGACCTGGGGCTCGTGACCCAGGTGTTCGATGACGAGCGTCTGGATGCCCTCGTCGGTGACGTCGCGATCGGCCATGTGCGCTATTCCACGAGCGGGTCGAAGGCCTCGTGGGAGGCGGCCCAGCCGCACATGTCGGCCATGGGCGAGGTGCTGCTCGCGCTTGCCCACAACGGTACGCTCACCAACACCAACAAGTTGCGCGCCCGGCTCATAGCCGATGGCGCCCGGCTATACTCGTCGACCGACTCCGAAGTCGCCGCCAAGCTCATCGGCATGTACACGGAGCGCACCAACCACCTGCGCGAGGGCATACGCCATGCCATGGAGCTCATGGAGGGGGCCTATGCCATGGTGCTGTGCACGGCCGATGCCCTCTACGCGTTTCGCGACCCTCACGGCATCCGCCCGCTGTGCATTGGCGAGCTGCCCGACGATGCCGGCTGGGTCATCTCGTCGGAGACCTGCGGGCTGGATATCGTCGGCGCCACTTACGTGCGTGACGTCGAACCGGGCGAGGTCGTGCACGTCAACGACGAAGGCATGCGCTCGTTTATTGCCGTCGAGCCCGCCAGGCGCACCTCGTGCATCTTCGAGTACGTGTACTTCGCCCGGCCCGACAGCGTGATAGATGGCCAGAGCGTCTACCAGGCACGACGCGATACCGGACGCATCCTCGCCCGCGAGAATCCCGTGGAGGCGGACCTCGTGCTCGGCGTTCCCGATTCCGGCGTCCCGGCAGCCCTCGGCTACGCCGCCGAAAGTGGCATCGAGTACACCGACGGCATCGTGAAGAACCGCTACGTGGGCCGTACCTTCATCCAACCCACCGACGAGATGCGTCAGCTCGGCATCAGGCTCAAGCTCAATCCGCTACCCGATGTGATCGCGGGAAGGCGGCTCGTCGTCATCGACGACTCCATCGTGCGTGGCAGCACCTCGCGCAAGCTCGTGGCGATGCTGCGCGATGCGGGAGCCGCCGAGGTGCACCTGCGCATCACGAGCCCGGAGGTGTTGTGGCCCTGCTTCTACGGCATCGACACGGCCACGCGTGAGCAGCTCATCGCGGCGAACATGGATCTCGCGCAGATGAACGAGTGGATCGGATCGGATTCGCTCGCGTTTCTCTCCCTTGCCGGATTGCGCGAGGCGGTTTCCGGTGCGCGCCATCCCTCCTTCTGCGAGGCCTGCTTCACCGGCGAGTATCCCGTCTGATTTGCCGTCCTCGCCTGTAGTTATTCTGGAGCTAGAAGAATTACGGCCTTTCCCGAGGCTGCGCGTATTAAAATAGGCGAATGTGTTTCATGTAACGTTTTCGATCAGGAGGTCAAGATGTTCAAAGCCAACACAGGGTACAGCACGGGCGCGTCGGCATTCGACGCGGGCAAGGAAGCCGCCGCCCAGGCGGTCGAGGGGCTGGACGCCCCCAAGGTGGCATTCGTCTACTGCAGCTGCGACTATAACGTCACGGCGGTCGTCGACGGTGTCAAGGAGGCGATTCCCGGCGTACCGGTTCTGGGCAACACCTCCTTTACTGGCGTCATCGTCTCCGATGGCGGCTACGTGGGCGGTGACGAGCCGTTCGTGGGCGTGATGGTGCTCTCGAGTCCGGAGATGGCCGTCGGCATCGCCGCGGCAGATCGCGCGCAAAACGACGATCCCTTCGAGGCCGGCCTCATCATGGCCGAGGCCGCGCTTGACGCCGCGGGCAAGGACGTCGCCCCCGACTTCTTCTACATGGCCGCCTCTCCTGCCGAAGAGGAGCTCTACCTCAAGGGCATTTCCTCTGTCATCGGGCGCGTGCCCTTCTTCGGTGGTTCGGCTGCCGATAACTCCATCGCCGGCGAGTGGAAGCTCTACGATACCGACGAGAGCTTCGGTGACGGCTGCGTCATCGCGCTCTTCTGGGACGCTCCGGCGATGACCAACATGTTCACCGGTGCCTATCACGAGACGGACGACTTCGGCGTCATCACGAAGGTCAACGGTCTGCGCACTATCGCCGAGATCGACGGCGTGCCGGCCGCCAAGAAGTACCAGGAGTGGACCGGCTGCTCCGACGACGATATCGCCGGTGGCAACCTGCTGGCCTACTCGATCACCTCGCCGCTCGGCGTCAAGGATCGTCTGGGCGACCTGGTCGCCATCCGCCACCCGATGAACGGCAATGACGACTTCACGATCAACGTGGGCAACAACCTGGCCGAAAAGACCTGCGTCATCCGCATGGAGGCCACGGTCGACGAACTGATTGCGTCGGTGCCCGATACGCTCGAGTCGCTCATTGACATGATGCCCGGCAAGCCCGCCGCCTTCCATCTGGTGCATTGCGGTGGTCGTCGTGCCGGTATCGACGCGCGCATTGGTGAGGTTGCCGATGCCGTTGCCAAGATCGCCGGTGACGTACCCTACATCATGGAGTTCACCTTCGGCGAATACGGCTTCGAGTCCGACAACAACAACACCTGCGGCGGCCTCATGCTGTCGTTCACGGGCTTCAGCGAATAGCGCAGGGCTTTCGACCGGGGCGCTCGCCAGATTGCGCCATCGTCATTTCGACCGATGCGACCGTTGGGTTGCGTCATCGTCATCTCGACCGATGCGACCGTTGGGTAGCGTTGTTGTCGACTGGAGCGGCCGTTGGGTTGCGTTGTTGTCATCTCGACCGAAGGCGCGCAGCGCCGGAGTGGAGAGATCTTCTAAAGCTGGAGAGATTTCTCGACTTCGCTGTGCTGTGCTCGAAATGCTGAAAGGGAAGGGGTCGCCATCACGGCGACTCCTTCTTCTTTTGCGCGAAGAGGAAGTAGGGGGATGACGCGCATTGACGTTCGAAACGCGTGCAATGTGCCCCATTCGCACATCTCTGTCACTGCTAAATAAAACGCAAACTGCTCTGAATTACATGCTATAATCGAACAAATGTTCTGGTTGGAAGCCTCCTAACTTCGATGAGAAGGACAGCCTCTCGAAGGTCAGGAGGTCATTGTGCGCACGCGTTCCATTCCGTATAATTACGTAATACGAAATAGGGTAGACCATGTTTGAGGTAATGGTGCATCCTCACGCCCTGAAGCACGGGATTTCCGAGTCGGACATCCTGCATGCGTGGGAGAACTTCATCGCGAAGCAACGGAGGGCGGCGCCACGGGAAGGTGAGATCGTTGCCATAAGCGTGACAGCGAATGGAACGATGATTCAACTTATCGCAAAAGATCTCGGGGATGTGCTTTTGATCTTTCATACCATGGCTCCGCCTTCGGAGAAAGTAATGAGGGAATTGGGTCTGAAAAGGAGGCGGGCGCGATGATGACGGCAGAAGAAATCGAGGAGCGCCTTGGTATCTCACAAGCGCAAGTCGAGGAGTGGTCGGCGGCATGGGAGCGTGGTGAGCTTCCTGGAGAGCCCGTGGGCGAGGTCATATACGGGCGTCCCCTGAAGTTTGGCGAGCCCTTGCAGGTCGTGACCTTCAAGGATACCGAGCAACATATCAACGCCATGGACAGGCGTGCCAGCGAGCTTGGGTTCAAGCGCTCCGATTATCTACGCTGGCTCATCTCTCAGGACCTCGCGGCTGCCGGCCTTGCCTCGTAGTCCTGCGTGGTATCGAATGAGAGTACTGGGGACCCGTTTGGATTACTCGTGCACCCAACGGAGGGGCACGGATGCCTCGTCTGCCAATGCGTGACGGCAATCCTCGAATGCCCTGTGGCATGCCTCGTAGACATCGCCCGTGAACTCGTCGTGATAGAAGGCGCTGATGACGAAGCCGAAGTTCATGTCGCGTATGGGCAGGATAGTGAGGGGACCCTCGAACATCGTGGCGTTCATGTTCGAGATGAACGCGACACAGTCCTCGGTGCGCAGCTTCAGGTAGAGCAGGTCCATGTCCATGTAGAGCTCCTCGGCCTCGGCGACGATCTCGTCATCCACGAAGGGGCGTACCTGTTCGGCAAGTCCCGAGGACAGGTAGCTGTCGGGAATGAGCAGCTTTTGGTCGCGCAAGTCATCGAGGGTTATGCCATCGGTCATGGATGCCAGGGGGTTCTCGCGGTTGCATACGATGACGAACTGGTCGTGGTAGATGGGCGTGGACCGGTAGTTGGATGAAATCGAACTATCCACGTTGATCCCAATCGCCACGTCGACGTTGTGTTCCTCCAGTGCTTGTCGAAGCTCGCCGTATTTCATGCACAGGAGCGAGAGGCGGATGTTGGGATGCTCCTTGGCCATGGAGTTCACGAATCGTACGAGGAAGGGACGCGCGCCGTTGCGCAGGTAGCCGATGCGCACGAGCTCGCCGCCTGTGCTGGAGACGGCTCTCACGCGCTCTCGTGCCAGGTTCCATCCGCGTAAAAGGGACTGCGCCTCCTGGAGGAAGACCTCTCCGGCGTCCGTCAGCTCGACACCGTGCGTGTTGCGCACGAGGAGGAGTGCGCCGAGCGACTCCTCAAGCGCGGCCATGTGACGACTTATAACCGAGCGGCTCACGAAGAAATGCTCCGCAGTGCGCCGAAAGCTCAGGCTACGCGCCAAGTGGACAAACTCGTCAAGATACTCGAAATTCATCACATCACCCGGATTGGTTCGACCTCTCATTTGAGGTCTCATGATAGCAAGGAAGAGGAATGGCGCCTGCCTGAAAGGCGCCACATAGCGAAGGAGCCCCACGAATGGGGCTCCTTCTTCTTGCGTCTCTTGCGTCGTCGAACGCTAGGCTGCGTTCTTCTGCTCTGCTGCGACGCCCGTGGACTTCACGGTGTTCTCCTTCGCGGCCTGCTCGAGCTTGTCCTTGCGCTCGGTGCGACGAATCTGGAGGTTCAGCAGCAGTCCGCCGCCAACCAGCAGCACGATCATGACGATGAGAACTACGAGGTCGTTGCTCATGGTATCGTCCTTTCCCTTAAACCCCATCCTTCGACACCTCGATGACAATGGCGTCCGGGCTCTCTACCTGGTGCAGTAAACGCGTCGGTGTTGCCAAAACCGCAATGGTGACTTCGGGTCAGCATGGGGGGTTGGAAGGTTACACCGGAGGAACGTTTAATTCGAAATCGCGAATTTTGTTGTCTTCCCTGATGCGCAGATTTGGCGCTTGTCTAGGATGCCGCGAGGCTCGATGCGCAGATTTGGCGCTTGTCTAGCCAAAAGCAGCTCTTGGCCCTAGACATTCGGCAAAAGTGCGCACACGGCAGTCGCCAAACCTAGACATCCGGCAAAAGTGCGCACGCGGCAGCCACCAAGCCTAGACATCCGGCAAAAGTGCGCACGCGGCAGCCTCTGGCTCCGGTTCCAGTTCACGATGAGGCGCCATTGTAACGGGCAGTCGACGCCCATCGTTGCTTCAGCGCTTTTCCCGGAGTATGGAGTAAACTCTCAGCCACACACAGCCGCCAAAAGACGCGGGAAGAGGAAGTCGATGTCGAAGAAGCAATCGTTGACGAGGCGTAGCCTGCACTATTACTGGCTGGCGACGCGCAATCACCTAGGACTGTTCGTGGCGCTCGTTGCCTCGACTATCGGGTTCTGCGGCTTTCTCACCTACGGTAATCCCTACGTGATGAGCCTCATCGTTGATCGCATCGCCGCCGAGCCGGTGGCCGCGGATCAGGTGTTCGCGGTGTTCGGTCCCTACATCGCGGCGCTCATTGGCATCAACGTCGCCGGCCAGGCATGTAGCAAGCTTCAAGACTACACGCTCTGGAAGCTGCAGATCGCCGTGAACTACGATCTTGCCACCATGGCCTTCGACTGCCTGTGCAACCAGTCGCTGTCGTTTCACTCCAACCGCTTCGGCGGCACGCTCGTGAGCCAGACCTCCAAGTTCATGGCCGGCTATACCCAGCTGCTCCAGACCATGAACTTCCCGTTCCTTCCCATCCTGTGCTCGATCACCTTCACCTGCCTCATTCTGTTTCCCGCCGTGCCCATCTACGCCGGCGTGCTCATGGCCATGCTCGCCGTGTACGCCGTCATCTCCTACATCATGTACAAGCGCATTCTGCACCTGAACGAGAGGGCGGCCAGCGCCCAGAACCAGCTGTCCGGAGAGCTGTCCGACGCGGTCACCAACATCCTTGCCGTGAAGACCTACGGCCGCGAGGAGTACGAGCGCCAGCTCTTCGACGCGGCCAACAGGGAAGTAGTGGCCCGCGACTCCAAGCGCATGTGGGCCTCGCTTGCCCGCGGCATCACCACGGCGGCCATCACCGTGGTGATCATGTCCGTGGTGACGGTGTTCATTTCCGGTGGCAACGCCTGGTTCGGCATCACACCGGGCACGGTCATCCTCATGTTCACGTACACGAACACGGTGACCAACCAGTTCAACTTCATCAACACGGGCCTACAGCGCATCAACCAGGCCTTTGGCGATGCCTCCGGCATGACCGCCGTGCTCGACGAGCCGCGCCTCGTGGCCGACAAGCCCGACGCCAAGCCGCTCGACGTGGAGGAAGGCGAGATCGATTTCGACGACATCAACTTCTGGTACACCGACGGTGATGTGAAGACGCAGGTGTTCGACGACTTCAACCTGCACATCCCTGCCGGCCAGCGCGTTGGGTTGGTGGGGATGTCGGGCGCGGGAAAGACCACGCTCACCAAGCTGCTGTTGCGCCTTGCCGACATCCAGGAGGGCGAGATCCTGGTGGACGGCCAGAA
Source organism: Coriobacteriia bacterium (assembly GCA_003149935.1). Classification (NCBI taxonomy): domain Bacteria; kingdom Bacillati; phylum Actinomycetota; class Coriobacteriia; species Coriobacteriia bacterium. Next base: position 318,119 of record QAMH01000004.1, read on the forward strand.
CGTGGCCGACGTGACCCAGCAGAGCCTGCGCCGCCAGATTGCCTACGTGCCCCAGGAGGCGCTGCTGTTCCACCGCACCATTGCCGAGAACATCGCCTACGGGCGCCCCGACGCCACCATGGAGGAGATTCGCGAGGCTGCCCGCGCCGCAAACGCGCTGGAGTTCATCGAGGCGCTTCCCCAGGGCTTCGCCACCATCACCGGTGAGCGCGGCATCAAGCTTTCCGGGGGCCAGCGCCAGCGCATCGCCATCGCCCGCGCGATGCTCGCCGACTGTCCCATCCTCGTGCTCGACGAGGCGACGAGCGCGCTCGATTCCGAGAGCGAGGCCGCCGTGCAGGAGGCGCTGGCCCGCCTCATGGAGGGCCGCACCGCCATCGTGGTGGCGCATAGGCTGTCCACGGTGGCGAGCCTCGACCGCATTGTCGTGCTGTCAGAAGGGCGCATCGTGGAAGATGGCCCGCATGCCGAGCTCGTGGCCAAGGGTGGCGACTACGCGCGGCTATGGAACCGCCAGACCGGCGCGTTCGGGGAGTGAGGGAGTCGAATGAACGGTGTGCCAAGAACCCCATGCTCCTGACATCGAATGCCAAGGTGCACGGTCACTGACCGCTATCTTTGGCAGAATGCCAGGAACCACGGTCACTGACCGTCAACCTTGGCAGCGTGCTCGTGAACCGGGTCACGCACTCGCGGTTCCGGGCAGCTTCGGACCTAGCGCCCGGACTTGTACCTCTCGAGCTTCTCGTTGAGCGCTTTGGCCTCGCGTCGGTAGATCATCGTGAAGAGCACGGTAAGAAGCGCCAGGATCACGATGTAGATGACGGTCCAGCTAATCCATGCGCCCGGAATGTCGGTGGGAAACCAGCCGAAGAGCGCGGCGAGTGGCGTGAGGACGGCGTAGAAGCCCACGCCAAACAGGGCGACGCGAGCGGCATAGCCGAGCCTGCGTATGACCAGCGGCGTGAAGAAGACGAGCTGCATGACCACAGCGAGGAGCATGGCCCCTGCGATGCCCCAGCAGTACATGATGCCCGTCCGGGCCTCCGCATCGGCGAAGATCATGCCGAAGACCATGCTGAACAGCATGAAGATGGTAAACGCTATGCAGAAGTTGATTCCCAGCATCTTGAGGACCTCGCCGGGTCCCTTTCTCTCGGTGTCTATGATCTTATGGCTCATCGTCATCTTCTCCTCCTATGCGTTCAGTTGTTTCCTTATTTCACCCGCGTACTTGCGCGAGATCACGATCTCCTCGTCGTTGTCCAGCCGGGCGAGCAGCCTGCCGCCGACGTAGGGACGTAGTCCCGCGACACGGCACAGGTTGACGAGACAGTTCCGGGCAACCTTGACGAAGCCGGTGTCCACCAGGCGCTCTTCCAGCTCGCAGAGGCGAAGCGGCATCTCCAGGACCGCATCGCCCGTGTAGGCGAAGCTGTGGCCGTCGATGGACTCCGCGTAGAGAATCTCGCCTGCGGAGACAACGCGCATCTCGCCATCGCTCTTGCCCGTCATCTTGCGGTCATGCATGCGCAGACTGGCGATGATGGAGGCAACGCGTTCGTCCACGACGGCGCAACGCAGGAGGATTTCCGGTTCGCGCAGGGATTCGTCAGTTTCGATCTCGATCTTCATGGCCCTTCCTTTCTCGACGAGAGTATAGGGCGCAAGCTGCGAGGGGAGGAGCTCGTCCGAGCGAGATGCACGGGGATGCCACCGAAATGCACGCGACGGTACGACATAGCGCTCTCGTCACAGCGGGTTTCGTCGCGCTCTGCGTCGTGAGGTTCCGGTTTGGTATCCTTGTCGCGAATCATCGGCAACCCTAACGAGTAACGAAACGGATTTGCTAGCCTCATGTCGATATACCAACGTGTGCTGAAGTACCTCTGCGTCGCGATCATCGTCTTCGCGTCCTGTTTGACACTTGCGGGCTGCGTGTTCCTGGCGACACTGCTCATGGGCATCAGCCTGGATGGCATCGTCGAAAACGCCAATGCAGCCGACGTGCTCGTGGTCATCGGAACGCTCGGGGGATTCTATACCACGCTCGGAGTCGCCGAAATCGTTGCAGGCGTCCTGGGACTGCGTTGCGTGAAGAGGCCCGATGCCGACAGGCCCTTCGTCATCCTGTCCATCGTGCTGCTCGTGGTCAGCCTGGGAAACATCATCTACCATGCCGTCACCGGCACTATCGATGGTGACAACATTATCACCCTGCTGTTACCGCTGTTGCTGCTGACGCTCGCCATGGTCTGTGCCATCCAAGTCAAACGCGGCTATGACAACGGGACCATCCGCGAACTGCCCGTCAAGCCGCAGGAGGAGCGGCTCGGGTTCCTGCGAGTCATCCAGGTTCTCTTCGCTATCAACATCGTGGCGACGCTCGTTAGCGTGGCGGCCGTGCAGTCCGGCGGGTACGTGCTCGGATTCGATGAAGTCCTCGACCTCGTCAATCTCGTGTTCGATGGCGTGTGCTTCTGGCTCATCATGCAGCGTTCCAAGGCGACGCGCTGGTGGGTGATCGGCTTCAGCTCGTTCAACATCGTGGTGGGTACCATCTGCAACGTGGCAATCGGCCAGTTCGATCCCATCTCGCAGCTCGTGGCCTGTGCCTTCGACATCTTCCTGCTCCTTTACTTCTGTCTTGCCAAGCGCCCGCGCCTTGTGCTGACCCAGGAGTTCACGGTGCGTCGCGTGCACGAGATGGTGCTCGAGGCGTGGGATCTCTACAAGCCGCGCACCTGGTCGTTCTGGCGTTCCATGATCATCTACTACTGCCTGTTCAGCATCGTGGGCCATTGGATGGAAGCGGGCTTCTGCACCCTCATCATGTGGGGCATCGTGCCGGGAATCTACGATCCCAATTCCGGCATCTGGCATGACTACCTCAATCCGTTTCCCGTCTACGGGTTTGGCATGGTGGCTTGCGCCGTCTTGCTCTACCCGCTCAAGAACGTGCTTGAGGACAAGCTCGGGGGATTGTGGAAGCCGCTTCTCGTGAGCTTCGTGCTGAACACCCTCGTGTGCTCGGGTATCGAGCTCACCCTTGGCCTCGTGCAGAACATGCCCGATGCAAACGGCGTCTACCCCCTCTGGGATTACTCGACGATGCCGTTCAACTTCATGGGACAGATATGTCTCCAGAACTCGCTTCTCTTCGGCGTGGTCGCCACGCTCGTGACCTGGGTCATCTTTCCGGCGCTCCAGCGTATCTATGTTCGGCTACCGGAAGACATGCGGCAGACGCTCTTCGTGGTGGTCGTCGTGTTCTACGCGATCGTGCTCTGCCTCTACGTGATCAACATCTAGCGGGAGAGACGCACGGGTGGTGGTTGCAGCCGGACCAGACAAAAGTGCCCCGGCGACAACTGTCTGGTTCGGCATGGCATGCTGAAACCTAGCATGTTGACGATACTTCGATATCGAAGTATTATTCCCGAAATGACGTCGAGAATCGGGGACGCATGATGGCGAGTGTTACGAATCGTGACAAGGGACAGACGTACCCCGCGGGGGCATCGAGCTTCGTGAGCACGCTCTCGCGCACGCTTGCCGCCGCGAACCGCTTTCTCATGACGCGTCTGCGCGACGAGGGACTCGACACCCTCGTGCCATCCCACGGTGACATCCTCATGCATCTGTTCGTCCACGAGTCCGTGACCATGCATGAGCTCGCGCGTGCCATCGGCCGGGAGCCCTCCACGGTCACCAGCCTCGTCAAGAAGCTCGCGAACGCCGGTTACGTGCAGACGGACAAGCATGGGAGCGATCGCCGCATAACCTACGTGACCTTGACCGATGAAGGCAAGGAGCTTAGGGGCATATTCGACGGGATTTCCGCGGAGCTCGTCTACGTGCAGATGGACAGGGTGACACCACAAGGATTCGACGTTACCCGTGACACGCTCGAGACCATGAGGAGAAACTTCGAGGAAGCACTTGATACTCACGGAAAAGGAAATGGAGACAAATCATGAGAAAGAGACTGACCCTGGCATTTGCCCTGACGGCTGTCCTGGCGCTTGGCGTGCTCGGCCTTGTGGGCTGCGGATCGCAAGGTGGCGGCACGCAATCGCAGGATAGCAAGCCCGTCCTCACGGTGGCGATGGAGCTCGCCTACCCGCCGTTCGAGACGAAGGACGACGCTGGCAATCCCGCCGGCCTGGCCGTAGACTTCATGCGGGACTTCGCGAATCGCTACGGCTATGACCTTGTGATCGAGAACACGGCCTGGGACGGCCTTATCCCATCGCTGCAGACCGATAAGGCCGACTGCGTCATCAGCTCCATGACCATCACCGAGGAGCGCAAGGAGGCCGTCGACTTCTCCGACCCGTACGCCATGGCGCAGCTCGCCATACTCGCCAACGCCAATTCGGGCGTCGCGAGCATCGACGACCTCAATCAGCCCGACAAGAAGGTCGCCGTCAAGACCGGATCGACCGGTGACGTGTACGCCACCAAGAACCTGCCCGAAGCCCAGATCGTCCGCCTGGCCGACGAGAGCGCCTGCGTCACCGAGGTCGTCCAGGGCAAGGCCGACGGCTTCCTCTACGACCAGCTGACCATCTACCGCAACAACGTCGCCAACCCGGATACCACCGAGGCGATCTTCATCCCCTTCCAAGAGGCCGAGTCGTGGGGCATCGCGGTGAAGAAGGGCGATACCGAGCTGCTCGACCAGCTCAACGAGTTTATCGCCGCATCCAAGGCCGATGGCGAGTTCGATCGCCTGACCGAGAAGTATCTCGCTGACGAGAAGCAAGCCTTCGACGAGCATGGTTTCAAGTGGTTCTTCGACTTCGAGTGAGGGGAGTGCAGTCGTGTCCGTGTTGCGTAGTCTGTTCGTGGCGCCTGTGGGCGAGGCGGTCGCTCCGCTGAAGAAGGCCGTCAACTACCTGCTCGTGTGCGTGGCGGTCATCCTCGTCGTGGGGTGTTCGCTCGGTGCCGTCGGCATCACGCTGAACTTCGACTTCGTGGGTCAGTACCGGCTGCGCATCTTCGACGGCTTCATGCTCACGGTGTGGCTGTCGGTCGCGAGCCTCATAGGCAGCATGCTCATCGGCGTGCCGGTCGCCCTCGGCAAAAACTCGCGCATCCTGCCCATCCGCTACCTATGCGATCTCTACGTCAAGATCATTCGCGGCACGCCGCTCATCGCCCAGATCTACCTGTTCTACTACATCATCGGGACGGCCTGGGGCGTGGAAAACCGCGTCGTGGCCGGCATCATCATCCTGTCGGTCTTCGCCGGTGCCTACATCGCAGAGATCGTGCGCGCGGGCTACGAGTCGCTCGACCGCGGGCCGCTCGAGGCGGCACGCGCCCTGGGGCTCACCCGCGTCCAGACTGCCGTGTCGGTGGCGCTGCCCCAGATGGTGACCCGCACGCTTCCGGCGCTGACCGGCCAGTTCGCTTCCATCATCAAGGACTCGTCGCTGCTCTCGGTCATCGCCGTCATCGAGTTGACCCAGACCATGCGCGAGATCAGCGCGACCAACTACAACTTCTTCGGGTGCTTCCTGCTTCTGGGGGCGCTCTATCTCTGCCTGACCCTGCCGGTCATGCTCGTGAGCCGCTACTTCGAGAGGAGACTCGACTATGCGCACTGATCGGCTTTCGCGCATCGGCGTTCTCTACGAGTCCGACGAGTGGTCGGACCACAAGCTGGCAGCCGAGCTCGTCACGGCGCTTGCCGATGCGTGCGGCGACGGTGCGCCCACGGTCGAGATGATTGACATGACGCGCGGGGATTGCGTGGAGCGGGCCCTGGGCTGCGACATGCTCGTGAGTCGCGTGTTCGCCAGCGCGCGCTTTCGCGGACACGACGCCGCCCTCGCGCACATGGAGCGGCTCGTGGACGAAGTGCGAGCCCGTGACATCGTCATGATCAACGAGCCACGCGCGCATCGCTACGAGATCAGCAAAGTGGCGGCAACGCGCACGCTCGCGGAAGCCGGCCTAATGACGCCGGCGATCATCGCCTTTGGCATGCCGGAAGAGCTTGATGCCTCGGCCTTTGCGTATCCCTGCGTCATCAAGCCCGATTGCGGCGGTCGCAGCACGCATACGTTACTCGCGCATGACGAAGACGAGGCAAAGTGTTTTCTCGCGCAGGCGCCCGCGATGCCCTTCGTGGCGCAGGAGTATGTCGAGCCCGAGTTCGGCTACGTGACGCGCATCGAGGTGGTGGATGACGAGCTGCCGCTCATCGCCAAGCGCAGCATCGGCGACGGCGGCCTGTCCTCCTATCATGCCGGCTCCACCTACGAGCTCTATCCCGATTGTCCCGATGCGGTGAGGCAAGCCGCCTTGCGCGCCACGGCGGTGCTCGGCATCGGCTTTGGGAGCTTCGACGTCATAGAAACCAGGCACGGTGCCTATTTCATAGATGCCAACAGCGTCTCCAACGTGTCCGAGGACTGCACCAAGCTGTTCGGATTCGACCTGATGCGCGCCCATGCACGGGGAATGGCGCGCAGATACTGCCAGATGCGTTCCGATTCAGACAATGAGACAGTTTGCTCAGGTCAATCTGTCTCATTTACAGGCACCAGTAGATAATGAGACAAGTTGCTCAGACCAAACTGTCTCATTGAGAAAGGGGAGATGCCATGCTGAGCATCAAGGACGTGTACGAGAAGTTCGACGAGATCGGGTGTTGCAGCTTTGCGACGCTCGATGGCAACGGGGGAGTGGATTCGCGCATCGCACACTTCTTTGCCTATGATGACGAGGGGCTCTATCTGCGCACCATGACGGGCAAGCCGTTCTTCCGGCAGTTGATCGAGGGTGGTAAGCTCTCCGTGTGCGGCGAGCGTACCGATGCGCCCGTGACATGGGACGACGAGAACATGCCGCACTTCCAGCCCGGCTACATGATGCGCGCGAGCGGCAGCGTGCGCCTTCTCACCGACGAGGAACTTTCCGCCAAGGCCGCGGCCAACCCCATGTTCGCCGTGGCGACCTACGATATAAACAAGTATCCGGAGACCGTGGTCCTCGTCATGGATAGCGCCTGGGGTGAGCTCTACGACTACGACTTCAACATGGTGCACCGCGACCACAAGATCCTGCGCGAGCGCTTCGCGTGGGGTGGCGCGGCTTTCGTGCCCGCAGGCTTCACCATCACCGATGAGTGCATTGAGTGCGGTACGTGCATGGACGCCTGCACGCACAAGGCCATCGTCGCCGGGACGCCGTACCGCATCTTGGGCGAGCGCTGCGACGAGTGCGGCAACTGCCATCATGCCTGCCCCGCCGGCGCCGTCGTCGAGAAGTAGCGCCTACCCGAACCTTCCCGCGACGTAGTCTGCGGTGCGCTCGTCACGCGGATGCGTGAACAAGGTTTCCGTGTCGTCGGCCTCGATCATCTCTCCCAGAAGGAAGAACGCGGTCTTGGTCGAGACGCGCAGGGCCTGCAGCATGTTGTGGGTTACCATGATGACGGTATAGCGGTGCCTGAGCTCGCCGACGAGTTCCTCGATCTTGGCCGTCGATATGGGGTCCAGCGCACTCGTGGACTCGTCGAGCAGGAGCACCTCCGGCTTCACCGCCAGCGCACGGGCGATGCACAGGCGCTGCTGCTGTCCTCCGGACAGGCCCAGGGCGCTGTGCTTCAGACGGTCCTTGACTTCGTCCCAGATGGCGGCGTCGCGAAGGGACGACTCGACGATGTCGTCCAGCTCGCCGCGGTTGCGGACGCCGTGGGTCCGCGGGCCGAAGGCGACGTTGTCGTAGATGCTCATCGGGAACGGGTTGGGCTGCTGGAATACCATGCCGACGCGCCTGCGCAGGTCGGTGGTGGGCATCGTGCGGTAGACGTCATGGCCGTCGAGCTCGATGCAGCCTCGTACCGAGCAGCCCTCGACGAGGTCGTTCATTCGGTTGAGCGTCTTGAGCAACGTCGACTTGCCACAGCCGGACGGGCCGATGAGGGCCGTCACCTCGTTTTTGGGAAAGGAGAGCGAGATGTCCTTGAGCGCATGAAAGTCGCCGTAGTGCAGGTTCAGGCCCCTCACCTCCATCTTGGCCTCGCGGTTTGGGCATGCGGAGCCCATGGCCATGTCATCGGGGCATACATGAGGATCGCGAGGCTCGTTCATGACGATTGCCGGGGTCTTCTCTCGGACGCATTCCATCGGATTGTCCTTTCGCTTGATAGGGGTATCGGATTTCGACATCGCTAGCCCCGCACGTTCAATCGCTTGACGACGAGGTTCGTCCCCGCGTTCAGCAACACGACGAGGACGAGCAGCACGACGGCCGTGGCATAGGTTTCGTTCAGGTGCAGTCCCTCGCTTGCCAGGACGTACATGTGCACGGCGAGCGTGCGGCACGAGTCGAACAGGGCGAAGACGCCCTCGCCGCCAAAGTCGGGGATTTGCGCCACGGTGCCGGCGGTGAACAACAGCGCCGCCACCTCGCCGACGCAGCGGCCCAGCGCGAGCAGCACGCCACCGAAGATGCCGGGCAGCGCGCTCGGGAGCACGCAGCGGAATATGGTGCGCACGAGTCCGGCTCCCAGGGCAAGCCCGCCGTGCTTGTAGGATTGGGGCACGGCGAGAAGGGCCTCCTCGGTCGTGCGCATGATGATGGGGAGCACCATGATCGCCAGGGTGCACGCGCCCGCGAGTAGCGAGAGGCCCCAACCCAGAAGCGTCGTGAAGAAGAGCAGGCCGAACAGTCCGTACACGATCGACGGGATGCCCTGGAGCGTCTCGGTCGTCATGCGCACCACGCGTACGAAACGGCTCGCGGGCCTCGCGTACTCGACGAGGTACACCGCCGAGGCGATGCCGACGGGAGCTGCGATGATGAGGGCGAAAAGCGCCATCAGGACCGTGTCGACCAGGGCGGGCATGAGCGAGACGTTGTCGGAGGTGTACTCCCATTCGAACAGGGTCGGACTGAGGTTCGGGATGCCGTTCACCAGGATGAACCCAATGATCAGGACGAGCATCGCCGTCGACAGGATGGCGCCCGCGTATACCACGGCGCGAAGGAGACGGGCCGTCATCTCAGGGCACCTCGTTTCTTTATCGCGCCGAACAGCAGGCTTATGAGCATGACGAACACGAAGAGCACGACGCCGGTGGCGATGAGCGCTCCGCGATGCAGGTCTGCGGCGTAACCCATCTCGAGCACGATGTTGGCGGTCATCGTGCGCACGCCATCGAAGATGGAGGAGGGAATGACGGCCTGGTTTCCCGCCACCATGACCACGGCCATCGTCTCTCCGATGGCACGCCCCACGCCCAGGACGACGGACGCCATGATTCCCGAGAACGCGGCTGGCACGATGATGCGAAAGACCGAGCGCTCGTGCGTGGCCCCCAGGGCGAGCGCCCCCTCGTAGTAGCTCCGGGGTACCGCATCGAGGGCGTTCTTCGACACGGTGATGATGGTGGGCAGGATCATGATGCCCAAGAGGAAGGAGGCGGCGAGCAGCGACAATCCGTTGCCCGGGCCGATCGAGCGTACGATGGGGACGACCACCATGAGGCCAAAGAAGCCGTAGACGACCGACGGGATGCCGGCGAGCAGCTCGACGGCGGGTTTGAGCAGCCGCGCGATGCTCGCGTTCGCGAAGCGGGAGAGGAAGATCGCCGTCAGGATGCCCGCGGGCACGCCGACGACAATCGCCCCGGCGGTGACGTAGAGGCTACCGACTATCATGGGGAATATCCCGTACATATCGCTTCCCGGTTTCCAGGTGCATCCCAGCAGGAAGTCGGGTAGTCCTATTTGCGCCATGGCGGGAACCCCGTTGGCAAAGAGGAAGAGGCAGATGAGCGCCACGGCCAGGATGGAGATCGCGGCAGCGGCGGCAAAGAGCCACCGCGCCACGCCTTCCTTGAGGGTCTGCCTTGACATGGAATGGCTCATGGGATGGCTAGCCAATCACGTCGGCCCAGGTCTTTGCGACACCGGAGAAGATGTCCTTAACCTGCTGGCTGGTCAGCTCGTCGACGGATGAGGACGGTGTGACGATTACGGCGATTCCGTCACGGGCGATGGGCTGGGACCTGACGCCAGCGGCAACTTCGGAATCCTTGAGCTCGCGGGATGCCATGCCGATGTCACAGGTGCCCTCGATGGCCATGTTCACGCCCGTGGTGGAGTCCGACTGCTGGACCTCGATGGTGACGGCGGGATTGACGGACTCATAGGCCTCGGCGAGCTTCTCCATCACCGGCGTGACCGATGACGATCCCGCGATCACGACCTTGCCGGACACGTCGCCCTTCTGGTAGGGCTGGGCGGCGTCGTTGACGGCAATGTAGTGGTTATCCTCGACGATGGCCTGTCCGTCGGCGCTCATGACGAAGGTGACGAAGTCGTTTGCCGCCGCATTGGACATGTCGCTGAGGACGATGTTGAAGGGACGCGAGACCTTGTAGGAGCCGCCCTTCACATTGCCCGCCGTCGCCTCCACGCCGTCGATGCGGACGGCCTTGACGGAGTCGTTGAGCGAGCCGAGGGAGATGTAGCCGATTCCATTGGGGTCGTTGGCGACCGACGTCATCATGACCGACGTGGAGTTGGTGATGGCCGCCTTGTCGGTCGTGGTATCGGTCTTGTTGCCCTGCGCGTCCTTTTCCTCCAGGCCGAAGAGCTCGATGAAGGCTCCGCGCGTTCCGGATCCGTCCTCGCGCGAGTAGACGGAGATCTGCTCGTCGCCGACCGAGTTCTGGGCGCCGGATTCCTGGCCCGGCGAGGAGCACCCGATTACGGCGAATGCTCCCAGGATGCAAGCCATCGCCATGAGAATCGTCACGGCGGCGCGTGCTATTGTCTTGGTCATGTCCAAATCCTTTCCTATGGTCATTGCCCATCTCCATGTCATGGATGGGCTTTGGCCACAGGATAGGATCGGGATGTAAAGCTCCTATCAGGCGCTTGTAAAACCTCTGCAAAATGCGATGGGGCGCATAGGCGACGGGGAGGGGATAGGGGGGGGCGAGACACATTGGACAGGTACATCTGTCTCATGAACCCCAATGAGACAGATGTACCTGTCCAATGTGTCTCGCCC